>JBFPJN010000001.1:656870-985306 GCA_040839025.1 Alphaproteobacteria bacterium LSUCC0719 | reverse complement strand
AGCTACTGATATTGCTCAAGGGTGACTTGAGTTGACGCAGGGCATAGGTAACTCGGCTTCTCGGCCGCACCATTTTCCCGTTATATGTTTTTTCTGGGCGTGAGCGTTTCCCGGCGGGTTTTGAGCCGTAGGGGAATAGCCATGGACAGATGCCCATAATCCAGCTGTCCACAACTGATGATGCGATTATTGTTTTTTACCTTCTAGTAAGGGGAAGGTTATGCAGGCGCTGTCGGTGGGTGGCTGAGCAAACCATTGGCATCTCGAAAACCAATTCTTGCGAAGAGTGAAACCAGAGAAATGCGAACCCTCCTGACTTACGCCTTGGTATTCGGCCTTGGTGTTGCGGCAACATTCTTCTACTTCCATCACACGTCTGGCCAACACAGCTCTGGCCAACACAGCTCTGGCAGTGGCGGTCACGGGGCAGGGCATCGTTCTGATGATGTCTCTTCCTCAGCTCATGCCCAGCAGGATGGCGGCAAGCATAATGGCGGTAAGCATGAGCATGATGAAGTCAACATGCCTGGTTTGCAGGGCAAGGACACCACAGACCAGGAGGTCAATGACCTGAAAGAGATTTTTCGGTCTCACAAGGGCATCAGCAGACATGTCAGCAACGTGCAAAACGGCATCGTCACGACGACGGAAGCCGAAGACGAAACATTGCGTGACGCTATCCTATCGCACGTGTCGATGATGGTCACTCGCCTTCAGGAAGGCCGGAACCCGGAAGTCATCATCCAGTCACCTACCCTGGATGCGCTGTTCGACGTTTATGATGAAATCGACACGGAAATCGAGACAACGGAATTGGGCGTGAAGGTTATCCAGACGTCATCCAATCCGGAAGTGGTCCGTCTCCTCCAAACGCACGCTGCCGAGGTTAGCGATATGGCAAGCCGAGGAATGGAAGCTGTGCATGAGCGTATGGCGGGGCAGGCTCATTAGCGTGTGACCAAACCACCCACGCAGTTACACGCCGAAAAGATCGGGATAACAGTGAGTTGATGAAGGGCCTATGGTGCGTGGCTTCTTGGCTGCACCATATCCTTGAAAGCATCCTCAAAAATCGGGTCGCTATCAGTTAACCTGTGCCGCGTGAAAACCGGACGCGCTGCAGGGTCACCCATCCAGGCAGACCTCCACCTGTGCTTGACATCGACTGATATACCCGAACTTCAGGGTGATCCGGACAGGGTGCTGGTCAGCTTCCGGTAGGCGGGTGGCAATGTCCGGTGAATAGTGCGTGTGTAAATTTGTGTACTTGGTTACCATGACGGATGGAAACAGGCGATATAGGAACCGGAGCCAATGGAAGTCTTGTTAACAACCAACATTGTCATCGCGGCGCTGCTGATCCTCGGCGGTGTTCTGGTGATCAAGCTGGGGGTCAAGGTCGTCCCGCAGTCGAAGGTCTTTGTCGTTGAAAGGTTTGGCAAATATTCACGAACTTTGAATGCCGGCCTGTCGCTTATCATCCCGTTTCTCGATCAGATCGCGCACAAGGTGGATATCCTTGAAAGACAGCTTGATGAACAGCGGATTTCTGTCATCACACGCGACAATGTCGAGGTGATTCTCGAGACGCGGGTCTTTTTCAGGGTCGTCGAGGCATCGCGCACTGTCTACCGGATCAGCAATATCAACGAAGCGTTGAAGACGGCTTCGTCATCCATCGTGCGGTCTGCGGCCGGCAAGCTGGAGCTGGATGATCTGCAATCAAGCCGCGAGGCGATGAATATCGAGATCGAGACCAACCTTCGCAACGCGGCGGAGGTCTGGGGGATCGAGATCACACGGACCGAGATTACCGATGTGGTCGTCGACGACGCAACAAAGGAAGCGCAAAGACAGCAGCTGAACGCGGAACGAAAGAAGCGTGCGACAATTGCCGAAGCCGAAGCGCAGAAGCGTTCGATCGAGTTGCGGGCCGAAGCGGACCTCATTCAGGCGCAAAAGAATGCCGAGGCCATCAGGGTCACAGCCGACGCCGAGGCCTATTCGGTGAAAGCAAAGGCCGAGGCCGACGCCGAGCAGACAAAATTGCTGGCGACAGCCATTGCCAAGAATGGCAAGCCGGCGGTGGATTTCGAAATCGCCAAACGGCAGGTCGAGGCGCTGAGCAATGTGGCATCGGCCCCGAACGCAAAGACCATCATTCTGCCATCCGATGTCACCGCCGCCCTTGGCGGGCTGTCTGCGGCGCTGGAAATCATCAAGGATAAATGAGTGTGGGCGTTTACCTGACATTGAGCTACTGGCTCTATCTGCCGCAATTCTGGGTCATCATCGGCATTCTGTTCATTCTGCTCGAGCTTCTGGACGGCAGCGCCATTTTCATGCTGCCGATGGGTGTCGGCGCGCTTGTGGTGGCGGCACTTCTCTATGGGGTGGATCACGGAATGCTGCCATTCGGGCTGATACCCGATATGTGGTACTGGCTGCTTGTATACTGGATCATCGCGGCTGTGGGTCTGGTGGTGCCTCTTCGGCTGCTGAACAGGCGCCGGCCAAAAGGCCAATCCGCCGCCGATGATGATATCAATAGCTATTGAAATCCGGCTCCGGTGATCTCTGATTCCCTTGATGGTTTGCGGGAAACGCCTGTCCCGTCAGACGGCTGCGAATTCGCGGTTCCCGGCACCCGGCGGTATGACCGGGATTGCCCTTCAGGACAGTTTGCATGACATCATCCACCGCGTCCCGCCCGGGGATATCCTTTCTTGCCATCATGGCGTTGCTGACATCGATTGCGGCCCTGTCCATCGATATCATGCTGCCGGGGCTGGCGGTGATGGGGCGCGACCTTGGCGTCGACAATATCAACCACACGACACTGATCATCACCGCCTTCTTTTTCGGGATGGCCTTTGGTCAGCTGGCGGTTGGCCCGCTAGCCGATTCCTTTGGCCGCAAGCCGGTCGTGCTTGGCGGCTACGCGCTGTTCATGCTCGGCTGCCTGCTGTCGATGGTCTGTGAAAGCTGGGCCTTGATGGTGTTCGCGCGCGTGCTTCAGGGGGTTGCCGCGGCGGCCCCGCGGGTGCTTGCCGTGGCCATTGTCCGGGATCAGTACAAGGGCCGGATGATGGCGCGGATCATGTCCATCATCATGGCGGTGTTTATCCTGATCCCGATCATCGCACCGCTTCTTGGCCAGGCGCTGATCTATCTTGGCGGCTGGCGCGTCACCTTTGCCGGGTTGATCGCGGTGGCGCTGCCAACGGCGTGGTGGTTCCACAAATCCATTGCCGAAACGCTGCCGGCCCCGCACCGGCGGCCCTTCACCCTGCGTGTCATCGGCGAGGGTCTTGTCCAGATCTGCCGCAGCCGGGTGACGGTGGTCTATATGCTTGCCATGGGTTTCATCGTCGGCCCCTTCATCGGCTATCTTGGTTCGGCACGGCAGATTTTTCAGGATATCTACGGCGTTGGCGACATGTTCGTGATCTATTTCGCCGCCGGGTCGGTTTCCGCCGGCGTGGCCTCGCTTGTGAACGCGCGCCTGGTCATGCGGCATGGCATGAGACGGCTGACCGGCATTGCCATTGCAATGCTGACGGGTCTGTCAGCGGGGCTGTGGGGATGGGCGGCGCTTGGCGGTGATGTGGGGTTCGGCATGTTCATGGGCTGGCAGATTGCGACAATCTTCTGCATCGGGATGATTTTTGGCAATGTCCAGGCACTGGCGATGGAACCGCTTGGCCATATTGCCGGGCTTGGTGCGGCAATCTTCGGGGCCGTCTCGACCTTTGTCGCGCTGCCGCTGTCATGGATGGTCAGCGGATATTTTGACGGCACGATCATTCCGCTTGTCCGCGGCTTTGCGGTCATGGGTGGCATCACGCTGGTCATGATGCTGGTGGCCGGGCGGCGTTGAGTCAGGATATCCGGCACCGGTTCGGGTCCGGTCCCGCGTCGCGTGAAGGCTTTGTGCGCGGCCCGGCTTGCGCTAGGCTTGGCGCGGACCGGTGGGGGTATGGATATGTCGACGGGTGTGTTTCAGATTATTGTTGTGGGCGTTGGCAGCTGCGTCATCTTTGACCTCTGGCAGCGTGTGTTTGCCATTTTTACCGGCATCCCGCCAAGCAACTGGGCCGTGGTCGGGCGCTGGCTTCTGGGGGTACTGTCTGGCGCCGGGCTGGTTGCACGGGATCTTGCCGCGCAACCGCCAAGGCCGAACGAGGCGGCTGCCGGCTGGGCGCTTCACTATGTGGTGGCGGTCGGCTATGCGGTGATTTACGCCGTGCTGATGCAGGCCGGCTTGCTTGATGCCGGGCTGGTTGACGGCCTGATCTTTGGCCTGGCCAGTGTAGTGGTGCCGTGGCTGTTCTTCATGCCGGCGCTCGGCAATGGCATGATGGCGCGCCTGACTCCGAACCCGCCGCTGGCCTGCGCGGTGGCCGTGATCATGCATGCGGTGTTCGGTCTGGCGCTTGGCGGCGGCTTTGCACTGCTTGCCGCGTGACCGAAATCCTCGCCAAAAGGGGGTGGCAATCTGGAAGATTGATTTTTCCGCCCGGTATCGACATGGTTGAGTGGTGGCGTCATTCGGCGTTCTGGACATTATGTGCGTTTGACAGAGGTTTTCATGCCAGCTTTACGTGACGATATCGATCCCGACGGCCTTCTTGAATATTCGGTGGTGTTTTCCGATCGATCCTTGAATTCCATGTCAGCCGCCTTTGGCGATGTCATGCGGGACATTTCCCGGATCATGCGCAATGCCTATGGCGCGGCGTCGGTGGCGGTTGTGCCGGGCGGCGGCACCTATGGCATGGAGGCCATTGCCCGCCAATTCGTTCGCGATGCCAGGGTAATGGTGATACGCAATGGATGGTTCAGCTATCGCTGGAGCCAGATCATCGACGCCGGCGGGCTTGCCAGCCAGACAACGGTTCTTGCCGCGCGCCAGCTAGCCGATGAAACCGATGCGCCGTTCGCGCCGCTGCCGCTGGACGAGATTCTGGCCCGCATCCGCGCCGAAAGGCCGGATGTCGTCTTCTGTCCGCATGTCGAGACATCGGCCGGGATGATGATGCCTGATGATTTCATTGCTGCCGTGACGGCCTGTGTCCACGAGCATGGCGGCATGTTCGTTCTCGACTGCGTGGCAAGCGGTACCGTGTTCGTCAATCTCGAACAGACAGGCGTCGATGTGCTGTTGACGGCGCCGCAGAAGGGGTGGAGTGCATCGCCCTGCGCCGCGCTTGTCATGATGTCGCCGCGCGCCAGGGCGCGTCTCGACGAGACGACAAGTTCAAGCTTTGCCAATGATCTGAAGAAATGGACACAGATCATGGAAACCTATGAAGGCGGGGCGCATGCCTATCACGCCACCATGCCGACCGACGCGCTGCGGCATTTCCGTGATGCGCTGATCGAAGCCGAGGGATTCGGTCTGGAAGCTCTGAAACAGGCGCAGATCAGGCTGGGCCAGCAGGTCCGCCAGCTGCTTGGCCGCTATCAATACAAATCGGTGGCTGCCGACGGTTTCGAGGCACCAAGCGTGGTTGTCTGTTTTGCCCCCAATGCCGAAATGAAGTCGGGCAAGGCGTTTGCCGAGCAGGGGTTGCAGATTGCCGCCGGTGTGCCGCTCGAATGCGGCGAGCGTGAGGATTACGCCTCGTTCAGGATCGGCCTGTTCGGGCTGGACAAGCTGAGTGATCCCGCGCGTACGGTGGCGCATCTGGAAACAGCGCTGGAACAGATTCGCGGACAGAATATGCCAGCCGCGGGATAGGCCCGTCAGGCAATGCCGCGCCGGTTGAGTGACCGGTGATTATGCACTTTGTTAATCCTGTTTCATGAAATATCATGCGCCTGTAATTTGCGGTAACGGCAATTATTCTCCATTCTGGAATGGTATTTTTGTAATTTTACTGTTGATTTGCTGTTGGCGCGCTCCACAGTGACCCAATGGGGATGTGCGTTTGCATCCATGACTCAGGAGGAACAAATGACCAACACGACCGATCGTCGTAAATTTCTGGTCGGTGGTGCCATTGCAGGCGCTGCCGTTGGTGCCATCGGTGCTTCGGTGCTACAGTCACCGCCAAAGAAGGAGGAGGGCCCAGCCGCTCCTGCTATCGCCAAAAACGAAGGCACAACGCTGAAAATGCAGGCTGCCTGGGGTGGCGGTATTTTCCTAGAAAACGCAAAGGCCTATGTGGACCGTGTCCACGCCATGGCCGGCAAGGATCTGAAGATTGATCTTCTGGCCGTGAACTCGGTCGTGAAGACAAGCCAGATGCAGGACGCTGTACACCGCGGCGTGCTTGACGCTGCACATTATGTTCCTGCCTACTGGTATTCAAAGTCGAAGACAGCATCGCTGTTCGGCACCGGCCCGTGTTTTGGCTGGTCCTCGCAGGAAGTTCTCGGCTGGTGCCATTATGGCGGCGGCATGGAGCTGTTCAACGAGTTGATGCAGAGCCTCGGCCTGAACGTCATCTCCTTCTTCAACAGCCCGATGCCGGCACAGCCGCTGGGCTGGTTCAAGGAGCAGATCACCGATGCCTCGCAGATGGTAGGCCTGAAGTACCGGACCGTTGGTCTGGCTGCCGACGTCCTTCTCGAAATGGGCATGTCCGTTGTGCAGCTTCCCGGTGGTGAGATTCAGCCGGCGATGAAGTCGGGTCTGATCGACGCGGCCGAGTACAACAACCCGACTTCCGACCGCGACTTTGGTATGCAGGACGTCTCCAAGGACTATCACCTTGCGTCCTTCCACCAGTCGCAGGAATTCTTCGAGGTGACCTTCAACAAAGGGAAGTTCGATTCGCTCCCGGCTGAGCATCAGGCCATTCTGCGCCATGCGTCGGAAGCCGAAAGCTCGAACTTCTACTGGAACAACACCGCGCGTTATGCCGAAGACCTGGTGAAGCTGCAGGAAGAAAGCGGCGTGCGCGTTCACCGTACGCCTGATTCGGTGATGCAGGAGCAGCTGAAGGCATGGGACGTCGTCATCGACCGGATTTCGGCCGAAGACCCGTTCTTTGCCAAGGTTGTGGCTTCGCAGAAGGCCTACGCCAAGGATGTCATGAACTACCTGAACCTGAACCAGCCTGACTACAAGCTGGCCTACAAGCACTATTTCGGGTAAGGCATTGCGCCTGATCTATTAGGCTGGAGGCGCATCCCGCGCCTCCAGCGCTTTTCTTGATACAGAGGCTCGCATGCTGACGAAACTGGTCTATGCCATCGAAAGCCTGAGTGTCTGGGTCGGTCGCGCCTTTGGATGGTGCATCCTGGTCCTGACATTGTCGGTGTCCTATGAAGTGTTCATGCGGTATGTGCTGAATGCCCCCACGGTCTGGGCATTCGACATGATGATCCAGATGTATGGCGCGCTGTTCCTGATGGCGGGGCCCTATGCGCTGGCGCAGGATGCGCATGTTCGCGGCGATGTTCTCTACAGATTATTCCCTGTTGTCTGGCAGGCGCGGATTGATTTCGTGCTGTATCTGTTTTTCTTCTTCCCCGGGATCCTGGCGCTGTTCTGGTTCGGGGCTGAGATCGCCGCCGACAGCTGGCGCTATCAGGAAGTCAGCTGGAATTCACCCGCCAGAATTCAGGTCTATTTTTTCAAAACCCTGATCCCTGTTGCTGGATTCCTGTTGATATTGCAGGGATTTGCCGAGCTTGTGCGGTGCTGGCGCGCCATGCAAACCGGTGTCTGGATGGAGCGCCTTGACGATGTCAAGGAAACCGAAGACGCCCTTATGGAACAGGCCTGACGGCCGGTAACCCTACCTTTGTCTCTGATGTGAGTGCCCGATGACTGATCCACAAGTCGCCATATTGATGCTCTGCATGTTTATCGTGCTGGTGCTACTTGGCTTTCCAATTGCTTTTACGCTGCTCGCGATGGGCGTTGGGTTCGGGTATTACGCCTATTATCAGGGTGGGGTCGACAGCATCGGCGATCTGTTCAACAACAATATCTTCTATCTGTTGAACCAGAACACCTATTCGGTGATGGAAAACGACACCCTTGTCGCCATCCCGCTGTTCCTGTTCATGGGTTATGTCGTCGAGCGTGCCAATATCGTGACGCGCCTCTTCTATTCGCTACAAATGGCGGCGCGCAATCTGCCAGGGTCCATGGCCATCGCGGCGTTGGTCACCTGTGCTGTCTTCTCGACCGCGTCGGGGATCGTTGGTGCCGTGGTGACGTTGATGGGCCTGCTGGCCTTTCCGGCGATGGCCGCGGCCAATTATAACAAGCAGTTTGCCTCGGGTGTGATCTGTGCCGGCGGTACGCTTGGCATCCTGATCCCGCCCTCGATCATGCTGATTGTCTATGCCGCGATTGCTGAACTGTCGCCGTTGCGGCTCTATGCGGCGGCAATGTTTCCGGGGCTGCTTCTGGCCGGTCTGTATATCGTCTATGTGGTGATCCGGGTCTTCATGCAGCCATCGCTGGCGCCAAAGCCGCGGGCCGAGGATGTGCCGCCGGCGGCCAAGATCTATCTCGACCTTGTCGTCTCCTTTGTCCCACTCACGGTTCTTATTGCGGCTGTTCTCGGATCGATTCTCGGCGGGCTTGCAACGCCAGCCGAAGCCGCAGCGATGGGTGCGCTTGGCGGGCTTGTGCTGGCTGCCATCTATCGCTCGCTAAGCTGGACGAAGGTCAAGGAGTCCGTCTTCCTGACGGCAAAATCGACCGCCATGGTCTGCTGGCTGTTTATCGGGTCATGGACTTTTGCCTCGGTATTCTCCTATCTCGGTGGTCACGATGTGATTGAACATTTCGTGCTGTCGATGAACCTCGAACCGTGGCAGTTCCTGGTGATGGTGCAGTTGATCATCTTCCTTCTTGGCTGGCCGCTTGAATGGTCTGAAATCCTGATCATCTTTGTGCCGATCTTCCTGCCGATGCTGGATAATTTCGGGATCAACCCGTATTTCTTCGCGATGCTTGTGGCGCTGAACCTTCAGACCTCTTTCCTGACGCCGCCGATGGCGATGTCGGCCTATTATCTGAAAGGGGTGCTGAAAGACCAGATCGAGCTGATCGACATCTTCAAGGGGATTCTTCCCTATCTGGCGATTGTGATCTTCTCGATGGTCCTGCTCTATCAGTTCCCCGGGATCGCCCTGTGGCTGCCGGAATATCTGTTCGGCCCTTATATTCCATAGGGGTGTGAGCTATGCGCGCCACGGACATGGTGGTGGCTATTCGTGATGGCCACACCACTTCGCGAAAAATCGTTGAGTCATGTCTTGCGAGGATCAACGACGATGCCGCGCTTTCGGCATGGGCGTATGTCGATGCCGAAGGGGCGCTGGCCCAGGCCAATGAATGCGACAGGCTGCGCCAGGCTGGAAGGCCGCTGGGGCGTCTTCACGGGGTTCCCGTCGGGCTGAAGGACATCATCGATGTTGCCGGCATGCCGTGTGAATGCGGCGCGGTTGCCATGGCCGGGCGCGTGCCAGAGGCCGATGCGCGCCTTGTCGAGGCACTGCGCTCAGAAGGTGCGGTGATCCTTGGCAAGACGGTGACAACCGAACTGGCCTTCATGCAGGCTGCCGCCACCCGCAATCCGGTCAACCCCGCGCACACGCCCGGCGGGTCTTCATCCGGGTCGGCAGCCGCCGTCGCCGCCGGTCATGTGCCGCTTGCGGTGGGTTCGCAAACCAACGGGTCGGTGATCCGCCCGGCATCCTTTTGCGGCACCTTCGCCATCAAGCCGACCGCCGGTATCATCTCGCGTACCGGGGTGCTGGCAACGTCCGGAACGCTCGACCAGATGGGTGTCTTCGGCCAGTCGCTCGAGGATATCGGCCTGCTGTGTGATGTTCTCGGCGGCTATGATCAGCGTGATCCGGCAAGCTATGCACGGCCGCGTCCGGCGATGCGCGCCGGGGCCGGTGCCGAGGTGCCGATCGAGCCGAATTTCATCTGGTTCGACATGCCCTATTTCGACCGGCTGACGCCGGCCGCGCGTGCCGGTATGGACGAACTTCTGGATGCGCTTGGCGACCGGGTGGAACGCATTGATGCCGCCGATTCCTTTGCCGGGTTCATCGCCGCGCAGAAGATCATTCACGGCCATGAATATGCCGATCTTCTTGGCTGGATCCTTGATGAAAACCCGGACGGCATCAGCAAAGGATCGCAGGACGCCATCGCGCTTGGCCGGACCTATGGCCAGGCCGCCTATGACGAGGCGCGGGATATGCGCCGCCAGGCCATCGGCTTTTTTGCGACGCTGTTCACCGAGTTTGATGCGGTGATCTCGCCGTCGGCGCTTGGCGAGGCACCCTTGTTTGAGGATGGCACCGGCGATCCGATCTGCCAGACGATCTTCACGCTGGCGGGATTGCCGGCGGTGACAATGCCGCTGCTGGTCGGTGACAACAACCTGCCGATCGGGGTACAGTTGATCGGCGGCGCTGAAGAGGATGACAGGCTTCTTCGTACGGCGAACTGGACGCTGGCCGCGCTGGCGGCCTGAAGGACAGAAAGATTAGGGCCGGCAGATGCCGGCCCGAACCCCGTTGATGCGGGACGTAACAGGAGGACACAGATATGCTTTCACACAAGACACGGTTGGCGACAGCGGCCATTGGCACGGCACTTGTGATGATCTTTGTCTTTGGTCTGGCGCACAGCATCTCAACCGGCTTTGCCGGGTTCTGGGGCGGGCTGCCGTTCTGGATCATCGCCATCGGTGTGATGGCCATGGCCGCCTACGACTTCTATGACGAGGCCGTCCGCAAGCGGGATTAGGGGCGTCAGAACTGGATGTTGTACGGGTGCTGACGATTAGCGGTTGGCCAATATGGCTTTTGGATCAAATCGTCTGATATGTCTGACAAGTGTTGCTGCAACGAAGGCACCGAGGCAGGTGATGACAATGGCATTCAGGATTACCACCAACAGATTTAAGGTAAATGGTGTCAAATCTGTATCGATGGTAATAGAAAATCCACCATCGAACCCGATGATGACAGCTTCCGGCCAGAGCAACCATGCGAGGCCGATTTCCAAAGATAAAATGGCCGGAATGTAAAGAAACAGATATCCGGTGATCCGGGCTGCGGTGCGGCTCACAGACCCCTGCGGCGCAATCTCTGCACATCGTGCGAATGCCTCCCTGAATTTTATCCGCGTCACCGTTCTCGCCGCGATGCCGACACCGGTAGACAAACGAACATAAACATAGACCCCTAGAAAATGGATTGTGAAGGCGACAGCCAGCAATGCCGGAATGGCAATCAGAATACCCAAATAGGCTGGACTGTCTGATTTCAGAAAAAATGTTTTAATCAATGGAATGAATATTAGGTTCAGAGTGAGGTAGGATGTCACAAGTCCAATCAGGAAGAACGTCGCCAGGCCCCACAGCGCGGCAAGCCCCTGTTGGATTGCCACATAGCGAAAGTGGGATTTCGATGGCTGTTGCTCACTGGTGCCAAATTCGGTACTCAGCCATCTTGTCAAGAGCCAGCAATAGCCAAGGAACAGCGCAAGAATATGAAGGCAAAATAATGCCCCTGAAATCAGGAAGAAACTCAGTGGCGCATCGCCTCCTTCTGTCGGCAATGCACGCGCGTCTCCCTTGAAAAGGTTGGCGTTTACAAAATATAGAATGTCAGCAGTCACAACAGTCACCGCACTCACAGCAAGCGGCCACTTGCCGATCTCAAGTCCCGTTTTCAGATCCGAGAGCAGCGAAGGCTGGGATGGTGCTGTCATGTCCGATCACCCCTTTGAATAAGGTTTTCAGGACAGACTGAGGGGTTTAACCTCTTTTGGCCATGCTTTCAATTTCGTGAAGAAATTGTAAATAAACCATTAAATTCAATTGGCAACACAGCCGTCACCCACCCCCGCTCAGCGCGTTCAGGATCGGGCAGTCGGGGCGGTTGTCACCATCACAGGCCGATGCCAGCCCCGACAGCTCGTCTTTCAGTGACTGCAGTTCGGCAAGCCGTGTGTCGATCTCGCCGATCTTCTTCAGTGTCAGCGCCTTGACCTCGCGGCTTGGCCGGTTGCGGTCCTCATACAGCATCAGCAGCTCGCGGCATTCCTCGACCGAAAAATCGAACTTGCGGGCCTTGCCGACAAATTGCAGCTTTGCCACGTCATCATCGCCATAATTGCGATATCCGGTGGCCGGATCCTGATGCGGTGTGACCATGCCGATATTTGCATAGTACCGCACCGTCTTTACCGTCAGGCCGGCGCGCCGCGCCGCTTCACCAATCTGCATCCACATGATCCTTTCGTGCCACAAGGCGGTCTTTCCACGGGAAGGGGCTTTACCTTCCCCTTGGGGGAAGGCTTACATAGGGGGCATGTGGAGGTCAAGATGACAGCAATTACATCGACATTGGGAATCAGCTGGCGGTGCCGCCATACATGGCGGCGCGCGTCCTACAACACCTCATGGTGCCTTCTTGGCTGCGCGATCGGTGATCTTGGCACGATTTTGTTCTTTCAGGTTACCGGCATTCCGTGGCCTGTCTGGGCGATCATGTCGCTTGCCATCATGAATGGGCTGCTGACCTCGATCATTCTGGAAACGGTGATCCTGTCGCGCCAGATGCCGCTGCGTCTGGCGCTGAAGACGGCGCTTGGCATGTCGCTGATCTCGATGATCGGCATGGAGGCGGCGATGAATGTCACCGATGTGCTGCTGACGGGCGGTGCGATCCTGACATGGTGGGCGGTGCCGATCATGCTGCTGGCGGGGTTTCTGGCACCGCTTCCCTATAATTACTGGCGTCTGAAGGCGCTTGGCAAGGCATGCCACTAGGCGGGAAGACCGGATCATGACGCGATTTCTCCTGTCTCTGTTCACCGGCCTGTTCCTGAGCGTTGCGGCACGGGCGCATTCGCCGCTGACATCCGTCACGCCGGCTGATGGCGCGCAGCTGGCAACGGCACCGACGACCATCGAAATGCGGTTTCGCGACGCCTCGCGGCTGATCAGGTTTGATCTTGTCCGTGACGAGGGTGGGGCGGATATCGACCTTGATGACGCGCATCTGATGGTCGAGGCGGTCGACCATGTTGTTGTGCTGCCGCCGCTTGCGGGTGGGCGCTACACCGCCAGCTGGCGGGCGATGGGCGAAGATGGCCATGTGATCAAGGGGCGTTTTTCCTTCACCGTCGCGCCGCGGTGAGCTGGCAGATGTTCGAGATCTGGGACGTCCTGAGGCCGCTGACCAAATTCGGTCTGTATCTGGCGATGTTCCTGGCCGCCGGGGGGCTGATTTTCGAGCTGCTGTTCCGTCGTCAGATGCCGGAACAGACGCAGCGCTTTGTCAGTCTGCTGGTTGCCGTCGCGGCCTGGGCGGGGCTTGTCCTTGTCGGGGCGCGGCTGGCGGTGGCGGCGGGAAGTCTTGGCGGGGATCTTGCCAGCGCGGTTGATCCGGTGCTGCTGGATCTGGTCATCAAATCGCCGCTTGGCCTGTCGAGCGTGGTGGCGGGGATCGGCTTTGCGATGATCACCGTCATCAACAGGGTCAAGGCGCGCGGCGAGCTGTCGGCGCGGGTCGTTGCCGCGGCGACGGTGTTGCTGTCGCTGACCGTTGTCGGTCATGCAACGATGCAGGGTGCCATCACGGGCGTGCTGCTGGCGCTGCATCTTGGCGGCGTGGCCTTCTGGCTTGGGGCATTACTGCCATTGCGCCAGATGTGCGGCGCGGCGGGTGATGCGGATCAGGCATTGGTGCTTGCCGATGTCGCCGACAGATTCGGTCGCATCGCCCAGCATGTGGTTGCGGTGCTGATTGTTGCGGGCGTGGCCTATGCGGCGCTTTTGCTGGGATCGGTCACGGCGTTGCTGACCACCGGCTATGGGAGGGCGCTGCTTGTCAAAATACTGCTTGTGGCAGGCCTTCTGGGGTTGGCGGCGCGGAACAGGTTTCACATTGTGCCGGCGCTTCAGGCAGGTGATCTTTCGGCAGCGACGAGGCTGCGCCGGACGATCGATCACGAAATTCTGGCGGCGCTGGCGATACTGGTGATGAGCAGTTTGCTGACAACGTCACTGACCCTGCCATTGGGGGACATGGGATGAAAAGACGAAGCTTTATCAAGGCCGGTATCAATGCCGGTGTTATGGCAACCATGATGACAGCACTGCCGCTACCATCGCGTGCGGCCGGCGTGCGCCGCTATGCCGTTACCGCCGCACCGGCAGCCCGGCACCTTGGTCCGGCCGACCGCCCGGCGACGGATCTGTGGCTCTATGGCGGCACTTCGCCAGGCCCGCTGATCGAGGGTGTCCGCGGTGAGGAGATCGAGGTCGAGTTCCTGAACAATCTGGAAGTGCCGACCACGATGCACTGGCACGGCATCCGCAACCTGAACGAGATGGACGGGGTGCCGGACCTGACCCAGTCTGCCATCGAGCCGGGAGACAGCTTTACCTATCGGTTCCCGCTGCGTGATGCGGGGACATTCTGGTACCACGCCCACAACAAGGGATGGGAGCAGCTGGCGCGGGGGCTCTACGGCCCGCTGATCGTGCGTGAGGCGGACCAGGCCGCCGGGCCGCGTGATATCACGCTTGTCGCCGATGACTGGCGCCTTGATGAGGATTACCAGATTCACGAAGACAGTTTTGGCTCGCTCATGGACTGGTCGCATCAGGGGCGGCTCGGCAACTGGCTGACTGTGAATGGCGCGACCGATCCCGACATCCAGGTGGCGGCGGGACCGGTACGCCTGCGTCTGATCAATGCCGCCAATGCGCGAACGCTGACCTTCCGCCTCGACAATCTGCTGCCAATGCGGGTTGTCGCGCTGGATGGCGCGCCCTGCACGCCGTTCGAGGCCGAATCCATCCGCGTGGCGCCGGCACAGCGGGTCGACATCATGGTCAAGCTTGCCAAGGGCATCACACGCCTTGAAGAGGTCAGCACCGCAGATGCCGTCAGCGCCGCACGCCTTGTCGCCGCGCAGGATGACATGCCGGCGGGCCCCGTGCCGGTCGGCACGACCTGGTATGACCGCCCGGACACCGCCGGGGCGCGTGTGATCGACATCCATATGCAGGGCGGGGCGATGGGCAATCTCGATTCCGCCATGTTCGAGGGCGAGATGCTGCCGCTTCGACAGCTTGCCCGTGACCATTCGAAATTATGGGCCTTCAACGGTGTGGTTGGTGGCTATGACCACATGCTTGCCGATCTGTCCCTTGGCGAAGTGGCCATTCTGCGCGTTCGCAATGACACAAGATGGGAGCATGCGATGCATCTTCACGGGCAGCATTTCTGGGTGAAATCGCGCGAATTCGGCGATGTCGCGCGTGATGTGCTTCGTGACACCTATCTGATGGCCCCGGGTGAGGTTGCTGATCTGGTATTTGTTGCCGACAATCCGGGTCTGTGGCTGTTCCATTGCCATATGATGGAACATCATGCAGCCGGGATGGGTGGTGTGATCAGCATCGGCTGACGGCCTGTCTGCGCCGGGGGTTACCGAAGACAGGCAAGGGTGGCAAGGCAATTTGCCACAAAGCTGGCGCGCTCCGGTACCGATATGGGCGGGGTGCCGGTATCTGCCACACCGTCCGGCTGATCGGCAATCTGCGCGGCACCGGTGACGATGGTGTAATAGGCCCAGGACAGATCCTCGGCCCCGCTTTTATCCACATAGCCGTAATGCACAAGCAGTGTGGCGAGCCCGGCCAGCTGGTCGGATGTATCGGCTGTCAGCCCGGCGAAAGCGGCGGGGTTCAGCTTTGGTGCCATCGTGGCGGTCAGGTGGTTTGTCAGATGACGCAGAAGTGGCTGCATGGCAAAGCTTTCAACAAACAGACGGTTGAAGCCATCACGGGGCAGGGGATGGCTCGCGGCCATCAGTGAGCGGTTGAAATCCGCCAGCCATCGCTGGACAAGCTTCTGATATATAACCAGAAACAGCGCCTCGCGATTGGGAAAATAATTGTAGAGCGCCGGTTTTGTCAGATTGCAGGCAATGGCGATATCCTGCATCGACAGAGCGTAGATCCCGCGCGCACCAAGCTGTGCGGATGTTACCGCGATGATTTCATCGCGCCGCGCCGCCTTGGCGGTTTCAGATCGTGCGCGTCTGGTGGTCATGGCTCTGTTTCATATTAAATTTATAGCGGTAATTTAATAAAATACCATTAGTAAATTATATTGACGGCTTGCCGATGTAAAGCCCCTGTGTCGCATCCCCGATCCAGCGGACAAAGGCCTGGCCACGGGGTTGCTGTGACGATGGCAAAAATCTTGCTTCGGTTGTGGTTCTGCGATCGCCAGGGAAATCTGATCCGGTCTAGAAGATCAGCTCTCTGTTTTCCTTGATGCACCGATAGCGTTCGACGACAAGCGCCGACCGTTCATCCGATGTCTGGCTATATCCTTCAAAGACCGTGTCGCCGCTGGTGCGCGAGACGAATATCTGGCGATGCTCGTCATCATCGCGTGCCTCGCAGGCCACCTTCATTGCCGACAGATCGCATTGCGAGGGCGCGAACAGCACTTCGTCAGACGGAGCGTCGATGATGGTGGCGCCCTTTGCAGTGTCTATTTCGATGCGGATCCGGCGTGTTGCCTTGTGTCGTTCCTCGATTTTCAGGTCTGCGGCCGTGAAAGCCAGAAGCCGCGATCGGGTTTCGCCGTCACATTGCAGATGAATGTCGTTTATGGCCGGCGATGCGTCGCTGGCCGAGGCTGTCGCGGGGCCCGATACCAGCGCGACGGCAAGCAGAAAGGCAATTCTGTCAGGAAATGTCATCGGCAGATCAGATCAGTTCCGGTCATCGCAGCCGGATGGCTGGCAAAGCTGGTGTCGTGAACGGAATTCCAATCCCTTTCCTTTTGGTTACAACAATCTGCATCAAGGTGTGAACCGGCATGCCGACCGGGCCCGATGGAGGAGCAGTTTTCCGTGCATTTACCTTTACAAGCAATATCTAATGTAATGGGGCAAGGCTTATCCGGCTGAAATCACAGCATCGCATCGGCGGTAGCAGGCTTGTCTTTCAGCCGGCACATGCGCTACCACAGTGGGATGCGGTCCTTTGTTGAAAAAACACCTGCTGAACAGGGGTTTGGCGCCAGCTGGCGACAGGAAGTCGTGCCGTGTCTGGAACGCGAGGAGGCGCGCCGTCGCCGTCGCATCATCGGCGGCAGCCTGATCACCGGCTGTATGGTCGGCGTTGCCGGTGTGGTTCTGTTGCAGCAGGCGCAGCTCGTCAGCCTCGGCTTTCCGGTGTCGTCGCTTACCCGGATGCTTGTCCTGGCACTGGCGGGTCTGGTGGCAGTCATCACCTGGATGGTGCTGTTGCCGGTCAATGGGCCGGGGGCGTTCAAGGGAACGGGTGCCGTGCGGCGTGCCGTTGAGCTGCATTTTGCCAACCTGTTGACACAAGCCGACAATGCCGGCTTTGCCGAGGTGATCCTGCAGGATCTGGTGACGGACAACATTCTTCCCGATCGGCATTACACCCTGATGGCGGCCTATGCCGGAACCTATGGTGATTGCCGTATCTGGATGATTGAGGCCGCTGTCGACCGGCCATCAAACCGGCCATCAAAGAGTGGTCATGACGGGGCGGATCTGCTGGTGTTTCGTACCAGTCTGCCATTCCGGCTGCCGGGGGAGACACGGGCCGACAGTCGGGCTGACCATCTGTCGTCGATAGTTGCCGGCCAGCATGGTATTGCCGGTTATGACGCCGACCATGACGAGGTCAATGAGATCTTTACCATCGCCACAACCGATACAGGCGCGGCGGCACAGCTGTTCACATTTGGGTTTGCCGAGACGCTGTTGCGGGTGCATGAACACCTTGCCAGCCCGTTGTCGCGGCGGCGCGGCGCGCAACCCCACCTTTCGCTACAGGCGACGCGGGGAAGTCTTGTGATAGCGGTCGACATGCGGGCCGGTGGCGGCATCGGCGCCGCGGCACGCGATGCCGAACAATTGGCGCGCGAACTGATCGTGCAGTTTGCCACGCTTCCCGCGCTTGTCGACGGTATGCAGGGCGAGGCGGATACATCGCCTGTTTTTTTGACGCCGGCTTCGGGTAAGGCCCCGCGCCGCGCCATGTCCGTCTAACTCAAAATGGGGGTGGCATTATGAAGCTGTCTGATTTTTCGGTGCTGACTTTTGACTGCTACGGCACCCTGATTGACTGGGAATCCGGGATGATCGCCGGCCTCAGGCCACTGACCGATCGCGTGGCGGCGCATGGCGGCAGACATCTTGACCGCAATATGATCCTCGAGGCGCATGCAAGGCAGGAATCAACGCACCAGCGCCAGACACCCGGCAAGCGCTACAGTGACGTTCTTGCCTGTGTCTATCGCCGACTTGCCGAGGAATGGGGCATGTCAGTCAGCTGGGACGAGGCGATGGCATATGGCCGCTCGGTTGCAGACTGGCCGGCCTTTGCCGATTCAGCGGACGCGCTGGCCTATCTGAAGCAGCATTTCAAGCTGGTCATTCTGTCGAATGTGGACAATGCCAGCTTTGCGCACAGCAATAACAGGCTTGGCGTGGCGTTTGATGCCATTTACACGGCCGAGGATGTCGGCAGCTACAAGCCTGATGACGGCAATTTCACCTATATGCTGGCCCAGCTTGAGACGCTTGGCATCGGCAAGGCGGACATTCTTCACACAGCCGAAAGCATGTTTCATGACCATGCGCCCGCCAACCGTCACGGGCTGGCGAATTGCTGGATCTACCGGCGCCATGCGGACAAGGGATTCGGTGCCACCATGAACCCCGGTGACATGCCATCCTATGATTTTCAATATACCAGCATGGCGGCGATGGTTGAGGCCCACAAGGCCGAGCTGGCGGGTGGTTAGAGGGCGTCGAGAACCCTGATATCCCGGTCTGCGGCATCGCCCAGCGTCGCCAGCGCATCGGCATAGGCATCGCTGTTGTAAGTGTCGATGGCGGCCTGGGCGCTGGGGAATTCAATCAGCACCGTGCGCGTCGCCTGGCTGCCTTCAAGCATTTCGACCGGCATGCCCCGCGACAGGAACGTACCACCGCCGGCCGCGATCGCACTCGTTGCCTTCTTGGCATAGGCCGCCAGTTGGTCTTCGTCATGAATAGCCCGGTAAATGGCCAGCCAGTATCCCTTGCTCATCTTCATCTCCTGTTGCCCTGACAGCCCATGACGGGCGGCATGTCGTTGTATCTCCGGCAACATTAGAAACCGCCGCCACGGCGGCGTCAATGTGCTGTTGGGCGGCTTGACGGTTGAGCGGCGACATTATCGCGGCTATCGTCGGGATATCACCGCTTCATGCAAGGACATCGTGATGATTCTCTATTCTTCCCCGGCCTCGCCCTTTGGGCGCATGGTCAAGCTCACCGCCTATTGTCTTGGCCAGATTGACGATATTGACGTTCGCGCGACAAATACCGGTGACCCCGATGACGGCATCCGTCAGGTAAACCCCCTTGGCAAGATTCCGGCGCTTGTCATTCCCGGTCAGGGCGAGGCTGATGCCGCCACGCTGTATGACAGTCGGGTGATTGTGGAATATCTCGACTCACTTGCCGGTGGCGGGCATATCATCCCGGCTGGTGGGCCTGAGCGGTTTGCCGTGCTGACCCGTATGGCGCGGATGGTGGGCATGCTCGATGCCGCCCTGCTGGTGGTTTATGAGGGCAGGTTCCGGCCGGCCGAAATGCGGGTTGAAAGTTTTGTCGACTATCAGCGCGACAAGATCATTCGCGTTCTGGAAACGGTCGGCACTCCGGTATATCGGAACGGGGCGATGCCCGATGCCGGCGAGATCACCCTTGTCTGTGCGTTGGACTATCTTGATTTCCGGCAACAGCTGAACTGGCGTGACCACGCCCCGCAGCTGGTGGACTGGCTGGCGGCCTTTGCCGCGGATGTGCCCGGCTATGCCGAGACGCTGCCGCGCGACTAGCGCCGGTATATGGTCTGATCTGCTGCTGGCATCGCTGCCGGGTTCCGCTCACACCACCTTCATGATGATGTAGAGCGCAACCGGCACGGTGATGCTGGCCAGAATGGTGGTCATCAGAATGGCCGAGGCGCTGCGTCCGGTATAGCCGCCATAATGATCCGACAGCACGAACACATTCGCTGCCACAGGCAGGCAGGCCGACAGCAGCGCTGCCTTGATCCACAGCGGATCGACACCGGGAAGCAGCAGAAACAGCGCCGCCATCAGCAATGGATGGATGATCAGCCGCGCCACACTGATTGCGGTCAGCTCGCCAATGGCGTTCTTCAGCGGCTGGCCATAGACCGTCGCACCAAGCGCAAACAGCGCCACCGGGGCTGCCGAGTCCGCAATCATGTCCAGAAGCGTGGCCAGCATGCCCGGTGTCGGCACGTCGCCTGCCGCGTAGGCCAGGCCCAGCACCGCCGAGATCAGCAGCGGATTCTTGGCGACGGTGGCAAGGGCCTTCCACAGGGTTCTGCCAATCGCCCCTCCGCCGGCGTCGGTATTCGATGTCGCAAACCAGCCTGTCAGCACCAGAAGGACAACCGTATCCATCGCCAGGATCAGGGCAAGTGGCAGCGCTGCAGCATCGCCAAGCGCAAGAATGGCCAGGGGTACGCCGATATAGCCATAATTGGGATAGGCGGCGTTCAGCCCGAAAATGCCGCTTTCCAGCCGGGACAGTGAAAAGAGTGGCCGGGCAACAAGTGCCGACATGATGAAGACAATGGCGGTCGCCAGCTCATACCGCCAGATGAACCCCCAATTCAGGAAATCCAGCGCACTGCCCGCGCCGATCTTCACAAACACCATCGTCGGCATCGCGATGAAGAAGGCATATTTCGCCATCATCCTGGCATCGCGTTCGTCGACGAAGCCGATCGCCCGGCAGAACATGCCGAGAAAGATCAGCGCGAAGAAGGGGATGGTCAGGTTGAGAACGACGGACATTTGGGTGACGGGGTTGACAGAGGGATGACGAGACAGCTGTGGGGCTGGTGCGCCCGCAGCGACATGCTGTCTGCATTACAGGTAATATCCGGCGGCGACAAGCGCGCTGATCAGGCCCCGGACCGCATCGCAAGCAGTGATTCCATCGCATGATGGCCCGACAGAAAGGCATCCTCGACACGGGCACCGGCCACCCAGTCACCGGCAATGCCGATCATGCCATCGGCCGAATGACGGGGCGCATCCGGTGATGCCGCTTGCACAACTCTGGCAAAGCGCCATCTGTGCGCGGCCATATAGTCCGGTGCCGGCAGTGATGTTCCGGTTGTCTCCTGCCAGGCTGCCAACAGACGTCCGGCAATCTGGTCGGCCTCGCCTTCCAGTTCCGTTTCGCTCCAGTCCGGCGCGCCCTGTACGGTCAGCGCGGCGCCGGGCTGGTCGGTGCCGCCGGGACGCTGACTTTCCCAGCATGCCCATCCGACCGGCCCGCTCTTGGCGCTCACCGGGTCTGCCATGCTGGCCAGCGAGGCGTCGGCAAACCCAAACATGCCGGTCCAGCAGGGTGCGTAGACCGCACTGCGCGCGGTGGTGGCCAGTTCCGGGGCAACGGATTCAAGAAGGCGTGCCGTCTGTGGGGCCGGGGCGGTAACCAGTATCTGACGTGCCTGTGCCACCGGCCCGTTCTTGTCATGAAGCGTCACCACCCCGCCGTCACGTGTGATCGCGGTGATCTCGACCTGCTGGTGGATGGTGTGACCCGCGCCAAGATGGGCGGGAAGGTCACGCATCGTCGGCGCGCCGCAGAAGGCATTTCGGCCAGCAACCTGCCAGGGCACAAGCGCGCCGTCTGCCGTGGCTGTTTCGCAGGCGGCAATGAAATCGGGGTGCCGCGCCGTCAGGAACTGGGCACCGTGATTGAAGGTGAAGCCGTCGGCCCGGCGGGTCGATACCCGGCCACCGATGCGCCGTCCCTTGTCGAAGATACAGAGCGAGCGCCCCGCAGCACGCGCGCGGCGCGCGGCGGCAAGCCCCGCCATACCGCTGCCGATGATAAGGATGTCGAAGGAATGTGGTGAAGACATGAACCTGTTCCGTAATCCGCCCCGGTGTGGATCATTCCATCAACAGGGTACTGGCATGAATTTCTCCGGCATCGATTGCCCTGCTGGCGCCGTCATCCGGATATGGGTATGGTGTCGGCAAATCACCAGCCGGGATCAGGGGATATGCTGTCAACAAACGCCGCTGCCATGCTTCGGGACGAGGCTGCCGCACTTCACAAGATTCATCTTCGCGATCTGCTTGGCGATGCCGGGCGTGCGCAGGGTCTTGTCCATGAGATGGGCGATCTGCGGGTCGACCTGTCGCGGCAGAAGGTAACGGCGCACACGATGCGCTGTCTGCTTGATCTGGCAACACAGACCGGGCTCGAGGCAAGCATTGCCGCCCTGTTTGCCGGCGAGCGGGTCAACCGGTCCGAGGATCGCGCCGTCGTCCATATGGCGCAGCGCGCCGCTGAACGCCGCAACAGCGCGGAATTTGCACGATTGTCTGCCTTTGCCGAGACGGTGCGCAAGGCTGATGTTGCCGATGTGGTGAATATCGGCATTGGCGGGTCCGATCTGGGGCCGGCAATGGTCAGCGCCGCGCTGGCAGGGCATGCCAGCGGGCCGCGTGTGCATTATGTATCGAATGTCGATCCAAGCCATCTTCATGATGTGCTGGTATCATGCGACCCGTCCCGGACCATGATCATCGTGACGTCGAAGACCTTCACAACGGCAGAGACGATGCGCAATGCGGCGCTGGCGCGGGAATGGCTTGGCGCGCCCGGTGCCGGCAGCATGGCGGCGGTAACCGCAGCACCGCAGGTGGCGCGTGACTGGGGGATCGACCCGGACCATATCTTTGATTTCGACCAGGGTGTCGGCGGGCGCTATTCGCTGTGGTCGGCGGTTGGTCTGCCGGTGATGATTGATCTGGGGCCGGCCTGCTTTGCCGAGATGCTGGCTGGCGCGGCGGCGATGGATGATCACTTCCGTACCGCGTCGCATGCTGAAAACCTGCCTGTGCTGCTGGGGTTGCTTCGGGTCTGGAACCGCAATTTCATGGGCTGTGCGACGCATGGCATCATGCCCTATGACCAGCGGCTGCATCTGGTGCCGGCATGGGCGCAGCAGCTGGAGATGGAATCCAACGGCAAGTCGGTGACGGCGATGGGCGAGTCCATCGACTACGCCACCACGCCGGTCATCTGGGGGACGGCCGGCACCGGGTGTCAGCACAGTTTCTTCCAGGCCCTGCATCAGGGGTATGATATCGTGCCGCTGGACATTCTTGTGCCGCTGCAGCCGTCGGGGCTGCAGCTTGCCGGTGACTGGGCGGCAAGTCACCGGGTGCTGGTTGCCAATGCGGTGGCACAGGCCGAGGCGCTGGCCATCGGCAGCCCCAACAGCGCCGAACCACACCGGCATTTTGCCGGTGACCGGCCATCGACCATCATCAGCTGGGATGCCACCACGCCCTTTGCGCTTGGCAGGCTGCTTGCCCTTTACGAGCATGTGACGGTGGTCAGCGGCTTTGTCTGGGGAGTCAACAGCTTTGATCAGTGGGGGGTCGAACTTGGCAAGGTGATGGCCAAACAGGCCGAAGCGGTTCTGGCCGGCGAGGCGAGCGCCGACGGGTTGAGCGTGACAGCGGCCGCGCTTCTGGCGCGCATGCCGGATCCATCTGACGGCTGATCCTTGTTCCGCGGTTTCATTGGCATCGACTGGTCGGGCGCGCGTGGGCCGCGCCAGCCCGGAATCCAGGTCGCACGGGCCGGTCCCGGACATGGCGCACCCGCAACCATATTTCCTGCCGACGGGCGGCATTGGGGCCGCGAGGCGGTCTGTGACTGGCTGCTGGGCGAGGTGGCGGACACATGCGAGGCACCGGTTCTTGTCGGGATTGATTTTGCCTTTGCCCATCCCTTCATCGATGAAGGGGCCTATTATCCGGGGCTTGCTGACTCTCCGTGTGACCCGGCGGCGCTGTGGGCACGGGTCGAAGCCGAATGCCGTGCTGATCCGCATCTGTATGGCGGGGCGATGTTTTCGGCACCGGGGCTTGCCGATTACTATCTGTCGCCGCGCCACCACCGCGCACCGCGCTACCGCAGCCGCCGGCGGGTGACCGAACTGGCGGCGCGGGCCTCGGCGCGGGCACCGTCACCGACCTTCAAGGCCATTGGGGCGGACAATGTTGCCACAGGTTCGATGGCCGGTATGCGGTTGATCCAGGCGTTGCGGGGTGCGCTGGGGCCGCGCCTCGCCGTCTGGCCCTTTGATCCGGTTGATCCGCCAAGGACGGGTGGATTGGCGATGGTGCTGGTGGAAATCTTTCCAAGCTATTATTTCCATCTTGCCGGCTTCAACCCGGCCAGGAATGCCGCCGCCGACCCGGCCTTCATGAATGCGGCGCTTGCCGCCTATGACAGTGCCGGTGTCGGGCCCGATTTCGCGCCGCGCGGGGCCGATGCCGACGAGGCGGACGCCATCATTTCGGCCGCTGCCCTGCGCTGGTTCGCGGGCAGGGCGGATAGCTGGACAAGACCGGCCGCCGCCAGTGAAGGCTGGATTTTCGGTGTGCCGGATTAAATGGTGTTATGGTTACCGAATTCGTCAACAGGAGCAGCACATGCCAAAAATCAACCTTCAGGACGTCCCGGTTCAGGGCCGCCGCGGCTATCCCGAACCCTATACCGGCGAGACGGCGGGTTATGAGCAGCAGCGTGTTGGCGACGCGGCCGGTCTTGCCAAAATGGGAATCAACCGTGTTGTCCTGCCGCCACAGTCAAAGACTGCACTTCGGCATTGGCATGAGGTTGATGATGAATTCGTGATCGTGATCTCGGGCGAGGTGGTGCTGCGTGAAGAGGATGGAGAGACGCTGCTTCGTGCCGGTGACTGCGCCGGGTTCAAGGCCGGTGTCGCGAACGGTCACGCCATCGAGAACCGCGGCGATGAAGCTGCGGTGCTGTTTGAAATCGGTACCCGTGACGATGTCGAGACGGTGCATTATCCGGATGTCGACCTCCGTTTGGAGATACGTGACGATGTCAGGCGCTTCGTCCGGGGGGACGGCACGCCTTATCCAAAATCGGGCGATTGAACGTCAGGCGTTGGCAGCCAGATAGACGGCGCGATGCCAGTGGAAGATGCCAATTGTCAGCGCGATCAGCGCGGCAAGCAGGGCATAGATCAGCAACCGTTTCCGGCGATCGGCCATGTCGGATTTGCCAATCTTGTCGATGGCGAGGAATATGATCCCCGCCGCCAGAAGAAATCCGCCGCCGCCAACCAATACCGTATCCATGCCATCCCTCCGCTGTTGCCGGGGCGCAGTCTTGTCAGGCCTGTGGTCAGCCCATGACGGCGCCTGTGGCAGAATGTCACGGGGTGAGCATGGCATGAAAGTGGCGACGCGACAACGCTGTTGCGCGCAAGGTTTGTGTGGGGATTGTCAGGCGGATTTGCTGACGGGTTCGAAATCGGTGCCGTTGTAATAGAACAGGCTGCCTTCGCCGATATTGTTCCACAGACCGTGGATCGACAGCGTTTCCGCCTCGACCGCTTCGCGAACAAAGGGAAAGCCCATCAGATTGTGCATCGATTCCACAATCCCCTCGCGTTCCAGCGCGGCGATCTGGTCGGTTTCGTTGCCCTTGCCGACAACACGGTCATAGGCCGGGCGGAGAATGTCCATCCAGCGGCCAACAAAGCTCGACCGTTCCTCAAGCTCCGGCGCATCGCCGTTGCACATCCGGAAACAGCCATTGATCCCGCCGCAGCTTGAATGGCCAACAATGATCACATGCGATACCTTCAACGCGCAGACGGCATATTCCAGCGCCGCCGAGGTGCCGTGGTGATCGCCGTCCGGGTTGTAGGGCGGTACCAGATTGGCGACATTGCGGTGAATGAAGAACTCGCCCGTGTCCGAGCCGAAGATCGAGGTGACATGCACACGGCTGTCGCAGCATGAGATGATCATCGCGCGCGGATGCTGTCCATCTTCGGCAAGATGTTTGTACCACACCTTGTTTTCGATGAATTTTGTCGCTTTCCATCCTTCATAGCGCTGCACGAAATAAGGGGGCAGCGGCAATCCGATCGTCATGGCAGTCCTCTTTTCCTGTTCTCCCTTTCTACAGCGCATGGGCGCGAAAATCTACTGGTCCACATCGTCGCTGTAGGTTGTGCGAAGCCTGGTGATGATGTCATCGAGGAACTTTGCCGCCGCCACGGGAAGCACGCGCCCCTTCAGATGGCAGATATGAAGCGTTCCCACCGGCACATCGGCGGGGTCGATCGGCCGCGCGACAAGGCGCGGGTCGAATTCAGACGTCCGGTCGCCGACCCCGCCAGCCTCGGTAGCAGCTATGGCGATGGGGATTTGAAAGAAGATCGATGATTCGAAATGCAGAAAATTCTGCATGAATTCGAAACTGTCCGATTCCAGGACCACCTCCATATCGACATTCCGCCGCAGCAACCCGCTATCCAGAAGTTGGCGCACACCACTTTGTGCGGTTGGCAGAACCAGCCGCTCGCCGGCCAGATCCCGCAGCCGGATCATCTCGCGTCCGGCCAGCCTGTGATCGGTCGGCATCACACAGTGGATCTGCTGGCGAAGCGTTGCCGCGACATGGACATGCGCGGCCCGGATCGGGGCAAAGATCAGCGCAATGTCGGCGTCGAGGGAAAACAGCCGGGCTTCGGCCTCTTCGCCGTAACAGCGGGCCAGATTGAAGCTGACGGCGGGGTGTTCGGCGCGGTAGGCGGCAATGGTTTCCGGCAGCAGCCGTCGCAGCGCATCGGCACCACTGGCGATCTGGACATGGCCGCGCCGAATGCCGCTGAGATCGGCAATCTGCGACTGCACCCGCGCCAGATCGGCGAATTGCGAGCGAATATGCTGCACGAAGATTTCGCCGGCTGTATTCAGCCGCACCCCGCCAGGCAGCCTTTCGAACAGTGGCTGGCCGATTTCGTCCTCTATTTGCAGGATGCGCCTGTTCAGCGCCGTCGAGGTGATGGCCAGTTTGTCGGCCGCCTTGCGAATTGATCCCTCTCGGGCAACCACATCGATGAATCTCAGGCTGGTCATGAACCGCATGGTCAGAAACTCCACAGCATCGGTAACGCGTGGCTTCCTATAGCAGCGTGATGCAAAAATTGCACTGCTTACCTGCAAAATTAGCAGAATTGCATTTCGCCCAGTCCTGATACCACCACCGCATCACAGATGGCTGGTGCCGCACCCCTCCCGCGGGCCAGCCATCAACAGACCTGTCGCATGGAACCGTGATGGCGGCAGCGCAAAGGAAGGACGGACTATGAAATATATCGTGGCAATCATTCAACCCGGTCGCCTTGCCGCCGTGCATGAAGCCCTGGTGGCAATTGGCATCGAGGGGCTGACCACATCGGAAGTTCAGGGATATGGGCGTCAGAAAGGCAAGACCGAAGTCTATCGTGGCTCCGAATACACCGTGAATTTCCTGCCGAAAGTGAAGATCGAAATCGCCGTTGGCGCGGACATGGTCGAAGCGGCCTGTGACGCCATCAAGGGCGCCGCCGAGTCGGGCAAGATCGGCGACGGCAAGGTGTTCGTTCTGGACCTCGAATCAGCCCTGCGGATCCGCACGGGCGAAGCTGGCGTTGCGGCGCTGTAAGACCAAGGAGTTTTCCCAATGTTGAAATCCGTTTCCTCTGTTCTGGCAATCGCCGCCGCTGGCGCGATGCTGGCCACACCGGCACTGGCACAGGACGTGCCGGAACATGGTGTCTTTATCCTGAACTCGCTGTTGTTCCTGATCGGCGGTGTGCTGGTCATGTTCATGGCCTGCGGCTTCTGCATGCTCGAGGCGGGTCTTGTGCGGGCCAAGAACACCACCACCCAGCTGACCAAGAACGTGGCGCTCTTTTCGATTGCCGCAGTCGGCTATTATCTGATCGGCTACAATCTGATGTATCCGCTTGGCACCTGGTCGGTTGACGGAATCCTGTCGGGCGTCATCGGTGTTGCGGCGATGGAGGCTGTCGGCGTCGCGCCCGAGGCCGCCGACGATCTGTCATATGCCGCGACGGCGTCGGACTACTTCTTCCAGCTGATGTTCTGTGCCGCGACGGCATCGATCGTCTCGGGAACGGTTGCCGAGCGTATCAAGCTGTGGCCGTTTCTGCTGTTCACACTCATCCTGACCGCCGTCATCTATCCGTTCCAGGCAAGCTGGAAATGGGGTGGCGGGTTCCTCGACGAGATGGGCTTTCTTGATTTTGCGGGGTCGACAGTCGTTCACTCCGTTGGAGGTTGGGCGGCGCTGGCCGGTGCCCTTGTTCTCGGTGCACGGACCGGGAAGTACAGGGATGGCCGCGTCGTTCCAATGCCTGGTGCAAACCTGCCGCTGGCAACGCTTGGCACATTCATCCTGTGGCTTGGCTGGTTCGGCTTCAATGGCGGCTCACAGCTTGCCATGGGTACGGTCAGTGATGTTGCGGATGTATCGCGCATCTTTGCCAACACGAATGCTGCGGCGGCCGGCGGTGCGATTGCGGCGCTGATCCTGACACAGGTCTTCTACAAGAAGGTCGATCTGACGATGGTGCTGAATGGCGCGCTGGCAGGTCTGGTGTCGATCACGGCTGAACCGCTGACTCCGTCGCTTGGTGCTGCAACCCTGATTGGTGGTATCGGTGGCGTGATCGTGGTCTTTGCCGTCCCGATGCTGGACAAGCTGAAGATCGACGATGTTGTCGGCGCCATTCCGGTACACCTGATTGCGGGCATCTGGGGCACGCTGGCGGTCGCGCTGACCAATGCCGACGCATCGTTCGGCACGCAGCTGACCGGCATTGTGATTGTCGGTGTCTTCACCTTCGTCGTCTCATGGATCGTCTGGACCATCCTGAAGGTGACAATGGGCATCCGTGTCACCGAGGAAGAAGAGCTTGCCGGTCTTGATAACGCCGAACTTGGCATGGAAGCCTATCCTGAGTTTTCTCGCCAGGTGTAATCCTGACCGACGTGATCCTGACCGACGTGATCCTGATCAACGTGATCATGATCATCTCGCCCGACCATAAAACCCCCCGGCCAGCCTGTCTGGCCGGGGCTTTCCATTGCCAAGCTTTCTTTGCAGTTTTACCGCATTGGTCGTATTATTCGGTCCACCGGCGGCACCGTCTGCCGGACCTCTCATTCTGCTGAGCCATTCATGACCGCATCCCCCAGGCCATCCCGCAACCCATCAAGATCAGTGCTGCTGAAGGCCACCGGAATCTGCAAGCATTTTGGGGATTTTACGGCCAATGACGATGTGTCCTTCAGCATCGGCGAGGGCGAGATCCACGCGCTTCTTGGCGAAAACGGTGCCGGCAAATCGACATTTGTGAAAATGGTCTATGGGCTTCTTCAGCCCGATTCGGGCCAGATCGAATGGCGCGGCACGCCGACCAGCATCCGCAATCCACAACATGCCCGCGAACTTGGCATCGGAATGGTGTTTCAGCATTTTTCGCTGTTTCAGGCATTGACGGTGGCGGAAAACATTGCGCTGGCGCTGCCACCGGGAGAATCGCTTGCCGATCTTTCCGACCGGGTGCGTCAGATGTCGAACGACTATGGCATTGGTGTCGATCCCGATGCGCGGGTGCATAATCTGTCGGTTGGCCAGCAGCAGCGTGTCGAGATTGTGCGCTGTCTGTTACAGGATCCGTCACTTCTGATCATGGACGAGCCGACCTCTGTTCTGACACCGCAGGAGACCGGCCAGCTGTTCGATGTTCTGCGGCGGTTCTCCGAAGCTGGGGTCGCCATCCTGTTCATCTCGCACAAGCTGGAAGAAATCCGCGCGCTGACCGAACGTGCAACGGTGCTGCGGCGCGGCCGCAATGTGGGGACAGTCGATACGGCCGGGCAGAGCAGCAAACAACTTGCCGAAATGATGGTCGGTGGCAGTGTGGGAGACATCGACAGGCAGGCGCGCCCCGGTGCCGGGGCGACTGCGCTTCTCGAGGTGTCATCGCTGAACAGACCTGCCGCCACGGCGTTCGCCACGCCGCTTCGCGACATTTGTCTCGCGGCGCGGGCCGGCGAGGTTCTCGGTATTGCCGGCATTGCCGGGAATGGGCAGGACGAGCTGATGGAAGCGCTGACCGGTGAATGGACAAGCCGCGAGGCCGGAGTGATCTGCATCGACGGTGTTGATATTACCGGCCAAGGCCCATCGCGCCGTCGCCAGCTGGGGCTCGGCTTTGTCCCCGAAGAGCGCAACGGCCATGCCGCGGTGCCCAGCATGACACTGGCTGACAATGCACTTCTGACCTCGCATTCACTTGGCGATGTTGTGGTGCGCGGCCTTGTCGACACGAACGCGACCCTGGCGATGGCGGCGAAGGTGGCCAATGATTTCGATGTCAGGCTGCCGCAGGACAATCCGCTTGCCTCGGCGCTGTCCGGCGGCAATCTGCAGAAATTTGTCGTTGGCCGTGAAATTTCCAGACGGCCACGGGTTTTCATCGTGTCACAGCCGACCTGGGGTGTTGATGTCGGTGCTGCGCTGTCGATCCGTACCGCAATCCTCGACCTTGCCGCCGGTGGCTCGGCGGTGGTGATGATCTCGCAGGATCTGGAAGAAATCTTCGCCATATCGCACCGCGTCGCGGTTCTGTATGACGGGTCGCTGTCCGAGGTGATGGTCACCGGCGATGTCACACCCGAGGCGCTGGGGCTTCTGATGGGGGGTGGCGAAATGACGGTTGAAACGGCGGCGGAGGCGAAGGCATGATTTCGCTGACCCCGCGCAAGGAAATCCCGCTGACGCTGACAATCACGACAACGCTTGTGGCGATTGCGCTGACGCTGGTGATCGGGGCGATGATTTTCGGTGTGCTTGGCTATGATCCGCTGGCGGCGCTCTATCAGTTCTTCATCGCGCCGGTGTCGCACGGATATCAGGTGGCGGACCTGTTTGTGAAGGCATGCCCGCTGATCATCATTGCCAGCGGTCTTGTCTTTGCCTATCGGGCGAATGTCTGGAATATCGGGGCCGAGGGGCAGATGATCCTCGGCGCGATGGCGGCGGGGTTTGTGGCGCTCAGCTGGCCGAATCTGCCGGGGCCGGTGATGATGCCGGCGATGATCCTTGCCGGCATGCTTGGCGGGCTGGCCTGGGGGATGATTCCGGCACTGCTGAAGACGCGGTTCAATACCAACGAGATTCTGGTCTCGCTGATGCTGACCTATGTTGCCGTGCTGCTAATCGACTGGACGGTGCGGGGGCCCTGGCGCGACCCGATGTCCTTCGGCTTTCCGCTGACCCCGATGTATGCGGATGCGGGACTGATTTCGCGGGTCGAACTTCCCGGCATCGGTCGGCTTGGCCAGCTCCACTGGGGGGTCGCCGGGGCGCTTGTCTTCTCGCTTGCGGCATGGTTCATCCTCGGTCGATCCATCCTCGGCTTCCAGGTCAAGGTGATGGGCGACGCGCCGCGCGCCGGCAGGTTTGCCGGGTTCAGCCCGGCCCTTGTGACAATCATCGTGATGGCCATTTCAGGCGGCGCGGCCGGGCTTGCCGGCATGGTCGAGGTGTCGGCGAATATTGGCCAGCTGCAGCCTGATATTTCATTCGGTTATGGCTTTACCGCCATTATCGTGGCCTTTCTGGCGCGGCTGAACCCGCTGGCCGTGATTGTCGCCGGGCTGGTTGTCGCGCTGGCCGAACTTGGCGGGGACTCGGCGCAGATTGCGCTGGCGATGCCAAAGGTGGTGACGGGCGTGTTCAAGGGTATTCTGCTGTTCATGCTGCTGGCCGGCGAGACGTTCAACCGCTATCACGTGACATTCAGCCTGCCGCATCGCGCCAGACTGCAGGGAGAGAGCGGTGCTTGAAGATCTCATCCTCACCGTCCTCATGACGTCTGTGCCATTGGTCTACGCGGCGACCGGCGAACTTGTTGTCGAGCGTAGCGGCGTTCTCAATCTCGGGGTCGAGGGCATGATGCTGATGGGGGCGGTGGCCGCCTTTGGCGTTGCCATGGTCAGTGGCAGTCTTGTTCTTGGCGTGATCGCCGGCGGGTTGGCGGGCATGCTGACCGCCGCGCTGTTTGGCATTCTGGTTCTGGGCTTTGCCACCAACCAGGTGGCGACGGGCCTTGCCCTGACGATTTTCGGGGCCGGGCTGTCGGGCCTTGTCGGCGCACCGCTGATCGGTCATGCCATCGAGGGTCTGCCGGTGCTTCGAATCCCGTTTCTGTCCGACCTGCCGACCGTTGGCAAGCTTGTCTTCTCGCATGACCTGATGGCCTGGGGTGCCGTCATTCTGGTTGCCGCGGTGGCGTATTTCCTGAAACGGACACGTGCGGGTCTCGTGCTGCGCGCCATCGGTGACAATCATGACAGCGCGCACGCCCTTGGATATTCGGTTCTCGGTGTACGTTTCATGGCGGTGTTGTTTGGCGGGCTCATGGCCGGGCTTGGCGGTGCCTATCTGCCGCTGATGCTGACACCGCATTGGGCCGAGGGTATGACCGCCGGGCGCGGCTGGATCGCGCTGGCGCTGGTGGTGTTTGCCTCATGGATGCCGTGGCGGGTGCTGGTCGGTGCGCTGATTTTTGGCGGCATCACCATCATGCAGCTTGCCGGTCAGGCGCGTGGCTGGACGATCCCGTCACAATTCCTGTCCATGCTGCCCTATCTTGCTACCATCGTCGTTCTTGTCCTGATATCAAGAAACAGAGAATTTGCGCTGGCGAACTCGCCGGCCTGTCTGGGGCGTGTTTTCCATGCCGGTAAATGAAGTTCGGCCTGTAATGGGAACTCCGTCTCCATACCTAAAGCCATGAACTGGTCAACAAAGGAGTGAAACATGAAACATTTATTGAAGGGCATTGCGGTTGGTCTGGCCGCGCTTGCCGTATCGACAGGTGCGGCGATGGCGGAACCGTTGAAGGTCGGGTTCCTGTATCTGACCAATCCGGGTGACCATGGATGGACATATGCCCACGAGGTGGCGCGCAAGGAAGTTCAGGCGCATTTCGGTGACAAGATCGAGACGACATTTGTCGAGAATGTTCCAGAAGGTCCGGACGCCGAGCGCGTGGTTCGCGAACTGGCGCGTCAGGGCAACAAGGTCATCTTCGGCACCTCGTTCGGCTATATGGACCCGATGCTGAAGGTCTCGAAGGATTTTCCCGATGTGAAATTCGAGCATATCACCGGCTACAAGCGCTCCTCCAACATGGCGACCGGTAACATCCGGTTCTATGAGGGCCGCTACGTTCAGGGAATCGTTGCCGGCATGATGACGAAGACGAACAAGATCGGCTATATCGCGCCGTTTCCGATCCCCGAGGCCTATCAGGGCCTGAATGCATTTGCCATCGGCATGCGCGAGGCCAATCCTGATGCCGAGATCATGGTCATCTGGGCGAACACCTGGGCCGACCCGGTCAAGGAAGCCGACGCGGCAAAGGTTCTTGTCGCGCAGGGTGCTGATGTGATGGCACAGCATACCGATACGCCGGCGATGCTGCAGACGGCCGAGAAGGCGGGTATCCACGGCTTTGGTCAGGCCAGCGACATGAAGGCCTTTGCGCCGAATGCGCAGCTGTTTTCGTCGGTCAACAACTGGGCGCCTTACTATATCGAGAAGATCCAGCAGGTTCTTGACGGCTCCTGGTCGACTGGCGAGGGTCCGGACCACTGGGCTGGCAACACATGGAAGGGCATGGCTGACGACTATCTCGTCCTGACACCGTTCGAGAACATGCCGGCAGACGTCAGGGCGGCAGCCGAAAAGGCCGCTGCCAAGATCGAGGGTGGCTACAACATCTTCACCGGCCCGATCAAGGACAACAAGGGCAACGTAGTGATCAAGGCTGGCGACGCGCTGAATGATGGCACGCTGTGGAGCGACATCTTCTTCTATGCCGAGGGTATCCTTGGCGAAATGCCGGGCTGATCACCCCACATTGCAACAAAATCCGGGGAGGGCATCGCCTTGGCGGTGCCCTTCTGCTATTCAGGCTGAGGCTGTTGGCGGGTGCCTGGCCGACGCGCAACGCCGTACCGTGGTGTCTCTGCAACCCAGCAAGGTGATGGACCTATGACCAGACCAAGTATTTTTGTGACACGACGTTGGCCACAGGCCGCCGAAGAGGCGCTTGCCGAGCATTTCGACGTCACCTTCAACAAGGATGACGCGCCGCTGTCCCAGGCCGCGCTTGCCGAGGGGTTCGCCACCCATGACATCGCCGCGCCGACCGTATCGGACAGGATCGATGCCGACATCATCAATGCCGGTGCGGCAGGAACATGCCGGATGATCGCGAATTACGGCGTCGGGGTGAACCATATCGACCTTGGCGCGGCGGCGGCGCATGACATTCCGGTATCGAACACGCCCGGCGTGCTGACCGATGCCACCGCCGATCTGACATTGACGCTGATGCTCATGCTGTGCCGCCGCGCCGGCGAGGGCGAACGCGAAGTGCGGGCCGGCGCGTGGGCCGGCTGGCGCCCGACCCATCTTGTTGGCCAGTCGATGACAGGCAAGCGCCTTGGGATCATCGGCATGGGCCGGATCGGCAGGGCTGTTGCCCATCGGGCGCATTTTGGATTTGGCATGGAGGTCGGCTTCTACAACCGCTCGGCGATTGCTGATGGGGGCGGCGTTGACGGCACGCAGTATGACAGTGTGACCGCCCTGTGTGCCGCCAGCGATTTCGTCAGCCTGCATTGCGCGGCGACGCCGGACACCTTTCAGATCCTCGATGCGGCGGCGCTGGCCGCGATGTCACCCGATGCCTATCTCGTCAATACGGCGCGTGGTGATGTTGTCGACGAGGCGGCACTTGTCGCGGCGCTGGAACAGGGGCGTATCGCCGGGGCCGGCCTCGACGTCTATCAGGGCGAGCCTGCGATCAATCCTGCCATTCTTGCCGCCCCGCATACGGTTCTGCTGCCGCATCTGGGATCGGCAACGCGCGAAGCCCGTGTCGCCATGGGGATGAAGGTTGTGGCGAATGCCCGTGCCTTTGCCGCCGGTGACCCGCTTCCTGATCCGGTGGGATGATGCCGGTATCGGCATGGAAGGAACTGGTGCGCGGAGCCTTTGACGCGGCCTTGGTGGCTGGCCACCCGGCGGCCGTGACTCTTGCCGCGATGCGCCGTCTTGAAACCCCGCCAACGGCTGTCATCGCCATTGGCAAGGCTGGTGCCAGCATGGCCGGCGCGGTTCGCGAGGCCGGCTGCAAGGCACCGGGGCTGATTGTCACCACCGATGAAAGCCATGCCGAAATTGACGGCATGCAGACATTCGCCAGCGCACATCCGGTCCCTGATGCACGCGGCCTTGTCGCCAGCGCCGCCGTCACAGAGCTTGTCACTTCACTTGGCGAAGATGATCATCTGCTGCTTCTGATCAGTGGTGGCGGGTCGGCGCTGTTGCCGGCGCCGGCCAATGGGCTTGGTCTTGCCGACAAGCAGGCCCTGAATGAAGCGCTTCTTGCCAGTGGACTGGATATTCACGACATGAATGCGGTGCGGCGTCTGTTTTCATCGCTGAAAGGCGGCCGTCTGGCGCGTCTTGCCGCGCCGGCGCGGATCACCCAGTTTCTGTTGTCGGATGTGCCCGGCGACAGGTTGGAATCGATTGCCAGCGGCCCCGCCATCGCCGATCCCGTGCCGCTTGAAGACACGCTTGGGCTGGTAGCTGAACAGGGGCTGGACAGGCTTGACGTCGTGCGGGCGGGACTGGCCCTGATCAGGGATGGCAATGCCGACCTGCCTGTCCGGCCCGGCGACCCGGTGATGGCAAATGTCACCTCGCATCTGCTGGCCAGCAATGATCTCTGCCGGGCCGCGGCGCGGGCCGCGCTGTCCGGCGGTATGACAGGTCTGCATGAACTTGACCTGCCACCGCTGGTCGGCGAGGCGGCGGCGTGCGCCAGAACGCTGGCGGATCGACTGGCCGCTGCCGCTGCCGATACCGGGTCCGGTGTGTGGGGTGTCACCGGCGGCGAGACAACGGTTCAGCTTGGCGATGGTGGCGGTATGGGAGGGCGCGCCCAGGAAATGGGGGTGGCATTTGCCAGCGCCATGCATCAGCTGGCCCCGCGACGGCAATGGGCAGCGCTGATCGCTGGCACCGACGGGCGCGATGGGCCAACCGATGCCGCGGGGGCCTTGATCACCTCTGAACATGGCTTTGACATGGATGCGGCGGCCACCGCGCTGGCGAGGCATGACAGCCATCCATTCCTTGAATCGTGCCATGCATTGCTGCGCGTCGCGCCGACCGGCACCAATCTTGGTGATATTGCGATATTCATTGTTGCTGGGGAGGCCTGAATGAAAAATCGTGATCTGGAATATTGGGGACGCCGCGCCGCCACATGGTCAGCCGACTATCTTGACACGCTTGCCGACAGGCCGGTGCGGCCCCCGACACGGCCAGGCGAGGTGATGGCAAGACTGCCCGCAGAGCCGCCTGTTCAGGGCGAAGCTGTTGAAGATGTGTTCGCCGATTTCGAATCGATCGTCGTTCCGCATGTTACGAACTGGCAACATCCTCGGTTTTTTGCCTATTTCCCGGCGAATAGCAGCCCACCCTCGATTCTTGCGGAATGGCTGACGGCGACGATGGCGGCAAATTGTATGCTCTGGCAGACCTCGCCGGCCGGCACCGAAATGGAAATTCATGTCCTTGACTGGCTCCGTCAGATGACCGGGATTGGCGACGGATGGCACGGCATCATCCAGACCGGGGCCGGCATGGCGACCCTGTCGGCCATTCTGACGGCACGCGAAAAGGCGCTCGACTGGGCCGGCAAGGAACAGGGCCTGTCAGGACAGCCGGTTTTGCGGGTCTACACCACAGATCAGGCGCATTCCTCGGTGGAAAAGGCGGTGTTCCTGTCCGGGATCGGGCGGGACAATCTGGTCACCGTGGCGACCGATGATGACGGCGCGATGGATCCCGATGCGTTGCGCGGCGCCATTGCCGCCGACCGCGCGTCTGGATTTGTACCCTGCGCGCTGTGCTGTGTGATCGGGGGGACCGGCGTCGGTGCCAGCGACAGGCTGGACAGCATCCTGCCTGTTGCCCGCCAGGAGGGGCTGTTCTCGCATGTCGATGCGGCATGGGCCGGATCGGCGCTGATCTGTCCGGAATTCCGCGATATCGCCAGCGGCATCGAGCTTGCCGACTCGCTGGTCATGAACCCCCATAAATGGCTGATGACGAATTTTGACTGTTCGGCGCATTTCATCAGGTCGGTCGAGGATTTCCAGAAGACGATGTCGATCACACCGGCCTATCTGGTGACGCAGGATGCCGAGGGGCTGACCGACTATTCACAGCTGACGCTGGAACTCGGGCGGCGCTTCCGGGCGCTGAAGCTATGGTTTGTAATCCGCTGTTATGGCGTATCCGGGCTGCAGGACATTATCCGCAATCATGTCGCCTGGACCGATGATCTGGCGGCAAGGATTGGAGCCACACCGGGGTTTGAAATCACCAGCGCGCCGCGGCTGGGGCTGTTCAGTTTCAGGATCAGACCGGACGGGATGGATGACGGGGCGGCGCTGGATGCGGCGAACGCCAGGCTTGTCGATGCGGTGAATGGTGACGGCACCCTGTATCTGACCCAGACCGTGCATCGCGGCCATTATGTGATCCGGATCAGCATTGGCGCAACGGCAACCACGCCAGCCGATATCGACATCGCCTATGACCGGATTGTCGCGCTTGCCAGACCGATCCTTGATCCGGCTGGTGGCGATCCGGCTGGTGGCGCAGCCTGAGCCGGGCCGAAAAAAGGGGGCCGGACGACAAAGCAAGAAACCCGTCCGGCCCCCGGCTGCTGATTGGTGCTAAATGGTGCGCTGCTCCCCCAAGCCCGCTGCCAGTGCCAGTCGCCCCAACCAGCTGCAGGTAAAGTCTATTCCGCGGCGATGCTGTCCTCGCCGGCGGTGAATTGCGCTTCCTCGGTCGAGTCGGCCATCGCGGTGGTCGCCGACTGGCCGCCCTTGACGGCAACCGAGATCGCATCGAACCAGCCGGCACCGACCTCGCGCTGGTGGCGGGTGGCGGTGTAGCCTGATTCCTCGGCCTCGAACTCGGCATTCTGCAGTTCGCAATAGGCCTCCATGCCACGGTCGCGATAGCCGCTTGCCAGCTGGAACATCGAGAAATTCATGGAATGGAAGCCGGCCAGGGTGATGAACTGGTACTTGTAGCTCATAGCCCCGATCTCGCGCTGGAAGCGCGCGATGTCATCGGGCGACAGGTTGGCCGACCAGTTGAAGCTTGGCGAACAGTTATAGGCCAGCATCTTGTTCGGGAATCTGCTGTGGATGGCGTCGGCGAAACGTTTCGCCTGCTCAAGATTGGGGGTAGAGGTTTCCATCCACAGCAGATCTGCATATTCGGCAAAGGCCAGTCCGCGGACGACACAGCGCTCGAACGAATCCTTGGGATCGAGACGGAAGAAGCCTTCTTCGGTGCGCTCGCCGGTCAGGAACGGGCGGTCGCGCTCGTCAACATCCGAGGTAATCAGCTTCGCGCTCTCGGCATCGGTTCTGGCAACGATCAGGGTCGGCACGCCTGCCGTGTCGGCGGCAAGCCGCGCGGCGTTCAGGTTGGCGATATGCTGTTGCACGGGAATCAGCACCTTGCCACCCATGTGGCCGCATTTCTTTTCCGAAGCCAGCTGATCCTCGAAATGTACGCCGGCGGCGCCGGCCTCGATATAGTTGCGGGTCAGTTCAAAGGCGTTCAGCGCACCACCAAAGCCGGCTTCGGCATCGGCAACGATGGGGGCGAACCAGTCGATATCCCCATCTCCTTCAAGCTTCTGGATCTGATCGGCGCGTTGCAATGTCCGATTGATCTTGCGCGCCAGTTCAGGGCCGGAATTGGCCGGGTAGAGCGATTGGTCGGGATACATGCCGCCAGCCGTGTTGGCGTCCGCCGCCACCTGCCAGCCCGACAGATAGATGGCCTTCAGCCCGGCGCGCACCATCTGCATTGCCTGGTTGCCGGTCATCGCGCCAAGCGAATGGACATAATCCTCGGTATGAAGCAGGTTCCACAGCTTGTTGGCGCCGTTTCGCGCCAGCGTATATTCGATCGGCACCGATCCGGACAGCCGTTCCACATCCGCCATGCTGTAATCGCGCTTGATACCGTCGAAACGGTTGGATGCGGCGCCGGTGCGGGTTTCGAAGGTGTCGGCTGATGTGCGTGCCCCTGTTTCAGGTGCCTCTGCTCTAGGTGCCATTTTGTCTCTCCATTCTCTGCATGCCATTTTTCTGCATGCCATTCGCTGCGTAACCATGCCCGTATGGACATGATGCGGTCTGTCTATCGCAGGGAAGGTTTGGAGCCGAGGAAAAAAGTGCAAATATGAAAATAGTAAAAACTTTACATTTTCACTTTACAAATTTACCTTTGACCGAAGTTACCAATCAGCACCATCCGAGGTGAGAGGGCGCGATGCAGGAGAAAATCCTTGTCGGGCATAAGCTGCGCCGGTTTCGACAATCGGCTGGTCTGTCGCAGACGGCGATGGCCGAGGCGCTTGATATCAGCCCGTCCTATCTGAACCTGCTGGAACACAACCAGCGGCCACTGACGGTCAGCCTGCTGCTGAAGCTTGGCAATTCATTCGATATCGACCTGAAGAGCTTTGCCGAGGATGACAGCCCTGCGCTGTTGACCGACCTTGCCGAGGTGTTTGCCGATCCCCTGTTGTCCGCAGAGCGGGTGTCGCGGCGTGAGCTGCAGGATCTGGTGACAGCCGCGCCATCCGCCGCGCGCGGAATGCTGAGCCTGTTTCAGGCCTACCGCAAGGTCAGGGACCAGCTTGAAATATCATCCGGCGACGGGCGTCAGGACGGTGGCGGCAACAGCCCGGTGGAACAGGTCCGCGCCGTTCTTCAGCAGGCCAACAATTATTTTGCCGATCTCGAGACGGCTGCTGAAACCTGCCGTGCCGACATTCTCGGCAAGGAGGCGGACCCTGGCATGCTGCTTGAACGGCTGACCCTGCATGTGCGTGATCAGCTTGGTCTTCGGGTGCGGGTGATCCCGGCAGCGGTGATGGGAACACAGCTTCGCCGCTATGATCAGCACCGCCGCGAAATACTTGTCAGCGAGGCGCTTCGACGCCCGCAGCGGGTGTTCCACCTGCTTGTGCAGACAGCGCTGATTGAACAGACCGAGCTGATCGCCTCCCTGTGTGACAGCTATGATGTCAATGATGACTCCGCGCGGTCATTGTTCCGCACCACGCTGGCCGGCTATTTTGCCGCCGCGGTGATGATGCCCTATGAGTCGTTTCTGGAATCGGCGCGTGAACTGCGTCACGATCTCGATCTTCTGGGGCGGCGCTTTGGCGCAAGTTTCGAGCAGGTCTGCCATCGTCTGACGAGCCTGAACGCCCCGAACGCCCGCGGCATTCCCTTTTTCTTCATCCGGGTTGACGATGCCGGCAACATTTCCAAGCGGCTTGCCGCCGGGGGGATGCAATTTGCCAAGAATGGCGGCACCTGTCCGCGCTGGGATGTTCACAAGGCCTTCAGAACCCCGGACAGGATGCTGTTTCAGGCTGCCGAACTGCCAAATGGACAGAAATTCTTTACCATTGCGCGAACCGTGCCGCGCCCCTGGGCACCGCCTGGTGAATCGCCGCCTGAATTCGCTGTTGCGCTTGGTTGTGAAATCCATCATGCGAGGGATCTTGCCTATGCCGATGAATTTGACGCCGCGCGCCGCCGCCTGCTGGAGCCGATTGGCATCGGCTGCGCCGTGTGCGAGCGCATGGACTGCGCCCAGCGGGCGCATCCCCCGGTTGGTCATGAGATGAAATTTGATGGCCATTCGCGGCGCGTCGGGCTGTATGATCTGGACAGTTAGGCCCGTCAGCCTCGCGATGCGGTAATTTTCTTTCAAAAATATCGCTGATACCCCTCGCGCAACAATATTTCAAGAACGCCCCGCGCATTGCCATTTGAGGGGGATCTGCTAATCTTCACGCCGCTGGAAACCCGACAGAACCGTGGTTCTGCGAACAGGGAAAGACAGGGTGTATGGCATCCGAAAATTCACCACATACCCCGCCTCATGCCGAGCCAGTCGAGGCTGTGCATGCAGCTGATCGCCGCGATGACGGCGACAGGCTTGCTGCGCTGTACGGGCTGACACCAAAGGTCGAATCGGCAATTGTCGCGGCGATTACCAGCGGTGCCGAGGATCGGGCGCGCGCACTCGTCGCGCCATTGCACCCGGCGGATCAGGCAGATCTTCTGGAACGCTTGCCAGCGCCGCAGGCGGCGGCTCTTGTGCGCACGCTCGGCGACGGGCTGGATGCGGAAACACTGGCGTTTCTTGACGAAAGCACGCGGGACGAGATTGTCGATGTGATGGGTGTCGCGGCGCTGGCGCGTCAGCTTCCCTCTCTTGATACCGATGATGCCGTCAACATCATTGAAGAGCTTGAGCAGGACGAGATTGAGGATGTTCTGGCGGCGCTGCCGGCCGAAGACCGGGTGCTTGTCGAGGAAGGCCTTGCCTATCCCGAGGATTCCGCTGGCCGGATGATGCAGCGCGAGATCGTGACCGTGCCATCTTTCTGGACAGTGGGCCAGACCATCGATTTCCTGCGAAGCTCGCCATTCGGTGACACGGATTTCTATCTGATCTTCGTCGTTGACCCGGCCCGGAGCCCGATTGGCGAGATCAGCCTTGGCAAGCTTCTATGTACCCCGCGCCCGCGCCGCGTCGGGGAAATCATGCAGGGTGATTTTCGCAAGATCCCGGCTGATATGGACCAGGAGGAAGTGGCAATTCTGTTCCGGCGCTATGGCATGGTCAGCGCGCCGGTGGTCGACGAGCATGGCCGGTTGATCGGCGTCATCACCATTGATGATGTGATTGGCGTCATCGACGAGGAGGCCGAGGAGGATCTGATGGCGCTGGCCGGTGTCGGCGAGGCGAATGTCCGGTCCAGCCTGTGGGAAACCCTGCAGGGCCGCACGTCATGGCTGCTGATCAATCTGCTGACGGCGATTGTGGCATCGGCTGTGATCGGCCTGTTTGACGCCACCATCGAACGTCTTGTCGCGTTGGCCGTGTTGATGCCGATCGTGGCCTCGATGGGCGGCAATGCCGGCACACAGACAGTGACGGTTGCGGTTCGCGCGCTTGCTTTGCGCCAGATTGACCGTGATGCGGCGGCTAGCTTTGTCAAACGCGAGCTTGGCGTGGCGGTGTTGAATGGCATTGTCTTTGCCGTTCTGGCGGCCAGCATTTCCTTTCTGTGGTTCCGGGATCAGGATATCGCCGTTGTGATGGCGGTCGCGATGTTCGCCAACCTTGTTGTCGCCGGTCTCAGTGGCACCCTGGTGCCGCTTGGCCTTGTGCGGATCGGTGTCGACCCGGCGGTGGCTTCCAGTGTTTTCATCACGACAATCACCGATGTTGTCGGTTTTTTCGTGTTTCTGGGCCTCGCCGCCCTATATTTAATCCCATAACGCATCTTGTCCCGAAACAATGTTGCCGTCGGCAGACGGCTGTTTGCTGTGCGAGGGTGATCCGGCATGACCGTGCATCTGAAGAAATTGTCCGTTGGATCGGAGTCACTCGCCAGCCTGCGCCAATGGCAGCAGATGCGCCTTGATGCCGGCCAGGAGTTGATGCATGTCACCCGCAACACGCCGCGCCGCGCCGAAGATGTGCTGGCCGGTGGCAGCATGTTCTGGGTGATCAAGGGTGTGATGTGCGCCCGCCAGCCGATCCGCGAGCTGCGAAGCATGCAACGTGCCGACGGCAAGCCGGCATGCGGCATCGTGCTGGCACCCGAACTTGTCGCGGTTGAACCGATGCGGGTGCGGATTTTCCAGGGGTGGCGGTATCTTGAAATCAAGGACGCGCCGGCCGACCTGCCGGTAACCGATGAAGGCGACGAAACCATGCCACCCGAACTGGTGGCCGAGCTTCGCGAGCTTGGTCTTCTCTAGCCGGTCATGTGCCGGATGGGCCTTGGCGGCTGGATGCCGGTCGGGCTAGTTGGCTTCCTTGGCGAAGGTGACAGCAAACATCGGGTTGCCGTCAAACAGCACTTCACGCTTCGGGCCGTTCATCCGCTCAAACCGCTGCAGGCTGATTGGGCCGACCATGCGATAGCCTTCCGAGGCCAGATTGCGGCGGTGGAATTCAAGCGCCGCAGCTTCGAAACTTTCGGCAATGATGGTGATACGGTCGTCGTCGCTCATGGCTGTCCTCTTGGTGGAGTCTGTTTCCACGCGCCGAATATGGCAGAGCGAAACAGATTTGTCAGTCTCTTTGTCTTTGTCTTTGTCTTTGTCATTTTGTTTGTCGGTCGACCTGCTGTCACGGTGGTGGCAGGGTTCATCAGTTTTTTCGCCGCCAGTCCCATGGTGTCTCGAACGACCCTGCCCACAGCCCACGGGCATTTTCGCGCGCGGTGGCTTCGGTGGCGACATAATCCATACTGTATTGCCGATAGGCAAGGGCAAGGCCCCTGGCAACAAGATGTTCGGCGATATCGACGGCGCCGGCATGACAGCGCATGATCAATCTGCCATAGCGGTCAACATCCATCAGAACACAGCGCAGAGGCGCCTTCGTCGCAATTTCCACCATCGCATCACGGGCGGCCTTCCCACAGGGCCAGCTTGCGCCGGTCGCCGCGATGCAGTTCTGTTTGAGTTCCGGTGCATCGATGCCATGAAGCCGAATCTTCAGGCGGCCACTTCGCAGGGAGTCACCATCGCTGACGCGGGTGACGCTGACCTCACCCTGAAGGGAGAAGGGGCTGTCGCTGGCCGCCACAGCCTGAAGGGATGCCTGCAGGAAAAGACAGAATGTGAGTACCGGAACCAGAAATTTCATAAGCGAAATCTAATGTATTTGGTCTCTGTCATCCAGACATAAAACCAGATTCCGCATGCCTGCGCGTCCTGCCTATGGATGATCGAAAAGGATCGTGCCGACAGCGTCAGTCGGAAGGGATCAGTCGATATAGGGGTTGTCGCGAAACGGATCGTCGTCTTCGGTGGCTTCATCCTCGCCGGAAATCCATTCGGTCTCGGGGTTCAGCGTCGCGGCAATGGCGCTGGAGGATTCCGGAATGGCGACGAACGGACCCTGCGCCTGATTTGGTACGGCGGCGCGGCGGGTCATCCGGAACAGCGCAAAGCCGGCAACCATCAGCTGGATGATCGCCACCAGAATGAAGAAACTGGCCACGCCGAAATATTCCAGCGACAGCGCGGCAAGCGGCGATCCCAGAACGGCACCGGCGCCATTGATCATGACCAGGCCCGATGCCGCGGCCACCATCTGGCTTGGCGTCAGAAAATCATTGGCATGCGCGATACACAGCGAATAGAGCGGGAACAGTGATCCACCATAGGCAAGCATGCAGAGAAGAAGCAGCGCAAAGTCCGCGCGCCCGAACAGCCCCGCCAGCGCCGCTGCCGCGCCGCCCATAAGGGCAACGCAGAGGATCACCATCCGGCGGTCGAACCTGTCAGACAGCCGTCCAACGGGATATTGCAACAGCAGCGCACCGACAACCGGCGCCGTCATGAAATAGCCGACCTCGGCATTGTTCAGTCCGATCGACAGCGCGTACACAGCGCCCATACCGAACAGAATCGATATGGCAACCCCGTTGATGCCAAGCCCGACAACAGCCAGCGGCGAGACTTGCATCAGACGTCGCAAGCTCATTCTTTCGGGTTCTTCAAAGGCTGGCGCAGAACCGACTGACAACAGCACCGGCACAACGGCAACCGACACCAGTACCGAGGCCAGAAGGAACAGCCCGATACTGTCTTCGCCGCCAATACCGATCAGCAACTGGCCTGCCCCCAGCCCGCCCATCGAGACAATCATGTAGAGTGACAGCATCTGGCCACGGGTCTCGTTGGTTGATTTGTTGTTCAGCCAGCTTTCGCAGACAATATACATGCCGGCAAAGCAGAACCCGGTGACGATACGCATCAGCGCCCAGACCAGCGGATTGACCAGCGCGGCAACCACCAGAACCGCGGCCGAGGCAAGCGCCGCCATGGCACCGAAAACGCGAACATGGCCAACATTGTCAAGCATCCGTGGCACCAGAATCGAGCCAAAGAAAATGCCCAGGAAATAACCGGCCATCACAAAGCCTGTCGTGACCTTGGAAAAGCCGGCTCCGGTCGCCTCGGTGCCGAGCAGAACGATCTGCAGCCCGTTGCCGGACATGATCAGCAACAGGCCGAAAAACAGCGTCCAGGATGCTAAGGCGGATCTCAGCATGGCGGATCAACAGGTCCCCGTTCGGTTTCGGGTCACGATTTCACTCTTGCCCGACAACAATTTCAAAAATGTGATGGAATGTCACTAAACGGCCGCGCCGCTTGCGCCTTCTTTGCGACCAAAAACCGGCTCCGTCTGTTCAAAAAATTCCGAAAACAGGTCGTTTTGGCGACAGAGGGGCAAATTCTTTCGCACCCCGGTGGTTTCAGCTCGTCGGCGGTGGAAAAAGCCTGTCAAACAAATCGTCAACCTGCGCCTGATGGGCTGCAATATGTCCCTGCAATGCCTCGATGTCCGGACTGTCGCAGGCGGCGCAGATAAACTGCCGTGCCGCCGGCGACAGCAGGCCCGGATCCATTGCGCTGGTCCCAAGGACGAGCCGCAACGCATGCTGAAGATCGGCATAGAGATTGTCGGCGGCGGCAAGCGCATCGGCATCGTCAGCCGCAAGCCTGCCGGAGTCGACGAGGCGTGGCAGCAGCATGCCCACCGGTGCCACATCGTTGCCGAACAGGTCCGCATGCAGGAACCGCAGAGCCTGCATCAGCAGGTCAAGTTCGCTGATCCCGCCAGGTTGTTTTCGAAGCTGCCATCTGTCGGCATCACCGTAATTGGCGCGCAGGCGGCGTCGCATGTCGTGCAGCGACTCGGCAATGGCATCCTTTGGCAATGCGGTGGTGCGGGGCGCTGCGAGGCTGTCGATGATGGCGGTGCCGCATGTTGCCGCCGGTGTCACCAGCCGCGTCTTGCCAAGTGCCAGCTTTTCCCACAGCCAGGCTTCCTGCGCGTAATAGTCCGTGAACCGCACCAGCGACGTTGCCACCGCCGATTGCTCGCCATTTGGACGAAGCCGCAGATCGATGGTGAACAGCTTGCCTTCGCCTGTGGCACCGGCAAGCCAGTTTGCCAGTGTCTGCGCCAGTCTGGTGAAATAGCTGCTGGCACCAAGGCTTCGTTTGCCATCCCCGATGCCGGTCGACTGTTCGCCGTCCGGGGCGTCCCAGACAAAGACCAGATCAAGGTCGGAGGTCGCGGTCAGATCGCCGACACCAAGACGGCCCATCGCCAGAACGCCCAGATCGCCTTTGATGGTGCCGTGGCGTCGCCGCATGTCGGTGATGGCAAGATCCCTGATGACCCGGATGGCGGCCTCGGCGATGCCGGCGAGTGCGGTGCCGAGCGCGCGTCTGTCGGCAACGCCGCTCACATACTGGACTTCGGCACGGAACTGTCGCTCACGGGTGACGCGCGTCACCGTATCCAGCGCCAGCTCGGTCGGCTGGCCGGCGATGGAAAGACGAAGCTCGGCTTCAAGATCATCGGTGGCGGGAAGCGGTTCAAAGAAACTGGCAAACAGCACCAGATCAAACAGCATCGGATGCCGACGCAGCCTGTCGCCAAGGCGCGGGGACAGAACAAGGATGTCGCCCAGAAGTCTGGTCAGGTCGCGGTTGTGATCAAGCAGTGAGAAAATCTGCACGCTGGCTGGCAGACCTTCCACGAAACCGGCAAAGGCGGCAAAGGCAGCGTCGGGGTCCTGGGCACCGGAAAGATGCGATATCATCGGCGGCATGATCCGCGACAGCAGACTGCGCGCGCGCTCGCCGCGGGTGGCGGCAATTCTGCCGGCCATCCAGCCATCCAGAACGGCGGCAATGTCGGCGGGCCGCTGAAAGCCGTGCGAACCAAGCCAGCTGGCAAGCTGATCCTCATCATCGAACAGCGGCGCGTCGGCGGTGCTGTCCGTGGCGGTTGCCGTCATGCCTTCAGGCAGCTCGTCATCCGGCTCGGCAAACAGACGGTGTGACGTGTTGGTTGCAACCTGATCAAGAATGCGGCTCAGCGCGGCAAGGAAATCATCGGCACTTTCATGGCCCATGAACCGCGCCGCCTCTTCGATGCCGGCCCTGGTTCTTGGCAATGAATGGGTCTGTGCATCGCCCATCATCTGCAACCGATGTTCGGTGCGGCGAAGCGCCAGATACAGCGTGCCAAGCTGGTCGCACTGGTCCTGTTCAATCCAGTTTTCGGCAGCCAGTTCCCGAAGCGCCGGCAATGTGCTGCCGACGCGAAGTGCCGGGCACCGGCCGCCACCGACAAGCTGCAGCACATGGGTCAGGAATTCGATGCTGCGAATGCCGTTCGGCCCCGTCTTCAGATTATAGCCTTCCCATCCGAGTCCGGCAGCCGGGCGTCGCAGCATCATCTTCATGTCGTCCATCACCGTATAGTCAAGCGTCCGACGCCAGATGAACGGGTTGATCTCGGCCAGGAAGTCGGTGCCCATGGCACTGTCGCCGGCAATTGGCCGCGCCCGGATGAAGGCGGCGCGTTCCCATGTACGGGCGATGGATTCATAATAGCCGATCGCGGCTTCGCGCTGGATGCTGACAGCGGTCGCCCCGGGGTCGGGACGAAGCCGCAGATCGACCCGCCAGCCGATGCCGTCACGGGTCGCGGTCGACAGCAGCCGGACCAGTCCGCGTGCCATCTCGACATAGAATCGCTGGCTTTTCTCAGGCCTGGACAGCGGGTTGTCCACAGGGTCATGAAGCAGCACAAGATCGATATCCGAGGAATAGTTCAGCTCACCGGCCCCAAGCTTGCCAAGCGCCAGCACGGTCCAGCCGCACCCCGCACCGCCACCGGTCGCGGCGCTGGCGTCGTCGGTAAGATGACCCCGGCGGCCGGCTTCCCTGAACAGATAGGAAACGGCGCTTTGCACAGCGGCGTCGGCGGCCTCGCTCAGCCACCGCATCTGGGTTTCGATGTCATGCAAATCCGTCATGTCGGCAAGCGCCACACACAACGCGCTTCGCTGACGAAGGCGGCGCAGCGCGGCCATCATCTGCGCTTCGTCGGCCAGCGTGGCTGCGGCATCGTGGCAGCCGGCAATTGCCTTGCCCATTTCGGCCTCGCCATCACCGGACAGCACCGCGGTGACAAGATCGGGATGCGCGCGGGCCAATGTCTGAAGATGCCGGGAATGTGCCAGAATGGCAGCAAGCTGTGCGGGCTGGAATGCGCCGTCGGGCATCACGTCACGGGCCCATTCGATCAGCTCCGGCAGAATGGCGGCGTGATCGGCAAGCGGCAATGCGGGGCCTGTAACCGGCAACAGGGGTGTCGGGATCGCTGTCATCATCGCCAGCATACCCAAAGCAGGGCAAAGGGCACAATATCACCGCGCATAAGGACCACTGCTCATGGGGCCAGACCGGCCTGCCGCCACGCTGCGCGTGCCCGACCCTGCCTGTGGCCATATGGTTGGCGACATCTCAGGCGCTCAGAATGGTGCCGCCATCGCGCACCCGCCGCATCGCGCGATACATGCGCAGGCTCAGCAGCAACGCGGCCACCGTCAGCCCCAGCGCCAGCCCGCCCCATACGCCAGTCGGCCCCAACCCGAAAGTGAACCCGAACACCGCGCCGGCGCCAACACCGGTAATCCAGAAACTGGCAATGGCAATTGTACCCGGCATGCGGGTGTCGTTCAGGCCGCGCAGAATGGACATGGCGATGGCCTGCAGCCCGTCCGGCACCTGGAACAGCGCCGTCAGCAGCATCATCGGCACCGCCAGCGCCATTACCTCGGCGAACATGTCGTCACCGCTGTTGAGAAAGATGCCGATCAGCGTTTCAGGCCAGATCAGCAGGATCAGCGTTGTCACAATGGTTGCGCCAATGCCGAGCCAGAAGCTGGCGCTGGCGCTCCGGGACAGATTGATCCGATCGCCGGCACCGGCAAAATGGCCGATGCGGATGGTGCTTGCCTGTGCGATGGCGATTGGCACCATGAAAAACACCGCCGCCAGCTGGTTGCTGATCGCCGCCGCGGCAAGGCCCGCCGTGCTGAACAGTCCGATAAGAAAGGTGATGGCGATGAACATGCCGGCCTCGGCGACAATGGTCAGGCCAATCGGCACACCGATACGCAGCAGCCTGACGGTGATCTGCCAGTCCATCACCCACAGACGCCGAAAGGGGCTGCCGTTCCGGAATGGCGGCACAAGGGCGATATAGGTAACCAGCCCGGCACAGAGCAGCACATAGACAATCGATGTCGCCAACGCCACGCCGGCAAGCCCCATCGCCGGCAGCGGCCCGATTCCGGCCACGAAAGCTTCGTTCAGGGCCACATTGACGCCAAGCGCCAGAAGCACGGCAACGACCTGCGGCAGCGGTCGCTGATGAGAGATAATATATTGTCGCAGAACAAAGGACAGGAACATGAAAGGCATGCCGAAACTGGACCAGATCAGGAACGGTTCACCAATCCGCGCCAGGTCGGGATCCTGTCCGAGTGCGACCAGCACCTCTTCGCCAATGAACAAAAGCGGCACGGCGATCAGGCCAAGGGTGAAGGCAACCGCCATGCCCTGACGAAAGGCACGGCGAACCTGGCGGTCGTCGCCGGACCCGATCCCCTGGGCCACCAGCGGGCCGACAGCAAGCGAAATGCCAAGGGCAAGGAAATAGAGCGGTTGGTAATAGCGCGATGCCAGCGCGCCGGCGGCAAGGCTGACGCTGTCGATACGCCCCATCGCGATGGTGTCGCTTGTCCAGATCCCGATGGTCGCAAGCTGCCCGATGATCAGCGGTGCCGCAAGCCGCGCATTCCATCGCAGATGGCCGCGCCAGCCAATATCTGGCTGACCCCCTGCGGGCCGGCGCGAGTCGGGTTGTTCCATGGTATCCTCTGGAGACCGCCAGTCAGACAGGGCGGAATGCCGAAGTGTCAAAATGCACCCATCTGTGGTATCGCGTAGGATATTGTGGTGCAAGGATTTTGACGGGACAGCCCGTCATGGAAGCGGGATATGCCAAGGAAACCAGCCGGAAAGACATCGACACGCGGGCCATCGGGGCGAAGTTATCGCAACGATACGGGCCTGACCCGCAAGCCGAAAAAGATGCGCGGGCGCAAGCCGTCATCGCAGCGATGGTTGACGCGGCAGCTGAACGACCCCTTTGTGGCGCAGGCGAAATCCCGCGGGTTCAGGTCTCGTGCGGCGCTCAAGCTGGAACAGATCGACGACCGCTATGAAATCCTGAAGCCGGGTATGGCCATTGTTGATCTGGGATGTGCGCCCGGTGGCTGGTTGCAGGTGGCAGCCGACCGGATCCGGCTTGGTACAGGTGATGCCAGGCTTGTCGGGATCGACCTTCTGGAGACGGATGTTCTGGACGGGGTCGATATCTTTGTTGGCGACATGACCGAGTCGGAGATGATCGAGCAGGTGCGCGCCGCTGTCGGTGGCCGGGCGCACGGGGTGATGAGCGACATGGCCGCGGCGACAACGGGTCACCGGCCGACCGACCATCTTCGCACCACGGCGCTTCTCGAGGCGGCACTGGATTTCGCGATCGAGGTTCTGGTCGAGGACGGCTTTTTTGTCGCCAAATGTTTTCGCGGCGGGGCGGAGCGGCGCGTGCTGGAACTTATGCAGCGCAATTTCCATACGGTCCGCCATGTCAAACCGGCGGCAAGTCGGCAGGAATCGGTGGAAAGCTATGTATTGGCCACCGGGTTTCACGGGGCAGGCGGACGCGATGGCGACCTGCCGGATGACGAGCCAGATGACGACTCCGGGATATCTCTTCCGGACATGACAGGCGGCTATTCACCTCTGTGATCGGGTCGATGCAAAATGACTCATTTATCGCCCATTTTGGGGCTACCTTTCTGACCAACCCTCAGATATAGTGGCGCGCCACCGGACAGGCGGAAGGCACCCCATGAATATTCGCGAAGCTTTGACTTTTGATGACGTGCTCCTCGAGCCGTCACGCTCGGCCGTATTACCTGCGGAAACCGATGTGACGGCCAGATTGACACGCGAGATCAATCTTCGGATTCCCTTGCTGTCGGCAGCGATGGACACGGTGACCGAACATCGGCTTGCTATTGCGATGGCACAGGCCGGCGGCATTGGCGTGATTCACAAGAACATGTCGGTAGAGGCCCAGGCCGGGGAAATCGCCCGCGTCAAGAAATATGAAAGCGGGATGGTCGTGAACCCGTTGACGATCACCCCGGATCGCACGCTTGGCGAAGCGCTGGAACTGATGAAAACGCACCAGATCAGTGGGATCCCGGTGGTGGATGGAGATGGCAAGCCGCCGCACCGTCTTGTCGGCATCCTGACCAACCGTGATGTCCGCTTTGCCAGCGACCTCAGCCAGAAGGTCTGGGATCTGATGACCCGCGAGGTGATCACCGTCGGCGAGGGTGCGACCCAGGAGGATGCGAAGCGGCTGTTGCATGAACATCGGATCGAAAAGCTGGTCGTTGTCGATGGCAAGTCGCGGTGCATCGGGTTGATCACCGTCAAGGATATCGAAAAGGCCCGCAACCATCCGATGGCGGCAAAAGATGCCGCCGGGCGGCTTCTGGTCGCCGCCGCCACCGGCGCCGGGCCGGATGGTGCGGCGCGTGCCGAAGCGTTGATTGACGCCGGTGTTGATGTCGTTGTGGTCGACACGGCGCATGGCCATTCCGAAGGTGTGCTGGCAGCCGTCAGCGCGATCCGCAAGATGGCGAACGAAGTGCAGGTGATTGGTGGCAATGTTGCCACCGGCGACGGCGCGCGGGCGCTGATCGATGCCGGGGCCGATGCCGTCAAGGTGGGAATCGGTCCGGGGTCGATCTGCACGACCCGTATGGTTGCCGGTGTCGGGGTGCCACAGCTGACAGCCATCATGGATGCCGCCGAGGCCAGCCATGCTGCCGGCGTGCCGGTGATCGCCGATGGCGGGATCAAATATTCCGGCGACCTTGCCAAGGCGCTTGCCGCCGGCGGCGACTGTGCCATGGTTGGCTCGCTTCTTGCCGGTACCGATGAAACTCCCGGCGAGGTCTATCTTCACCAGGGACGGTCCTACAAGGCCTATCGCGGCATGGGGTCGACCGGCGCCATGGCGCGCGGTTCGGCGGACCGCTATTTCCAGGCCGAGGTGTCGCAGCCGCTGAAGCTTGTGCCCGAGGGCATCGAGGGCCAGGTACCCTACAAGGGCCCGGTGGAAAACGTTCTTCATCAGCTTCTTGGTGGGGTGCGCGCGGCGATGGGATATACCGGCAATGCGACGATTGCCGAGTTTCAGGCAAATGCCAAATTCCTGCGGATTACCGGTGCCGGGTTGACCGAATCCCATGTTCATGACGTGACGATCACCCGTGAAGAGCCGAATTATCGGCCGCGTGTCTGAGTTTCCGGAGCAGCTTTTCACATGACCCCTGCAGCCCGCATTGCTGCCGTTATCGAGATCCTGTCCGACGCCGCTGAAGGCGCGCCGGCAGGGTCGGTCCTGCGCCGGGGATTGCAGCAACGTCGATATGCCGGGTCCGGCGACAGACAGGCCATCAGCGCGCTGTTCTGGACCGTGCATCGCGCGTTGGCGCGGCTTGGCTGGCATCTGGAACGACTGGGTCATGAGGCAAGTTTCCGGGCGCGTGTGATTGCCGCGCTGCGGCTTGTCGATGAACTTGACCCGGCAACGCTGACATCGCGGTTCGGCGGCGAGGACAAGCATGCGCCGCCGGCGCTGTCCGAGGCGGAACAGGGCCTGCTTGCAGCCCTCGACGGGTCGGTGCTTGACGATCCCGCGATGCCGACGGCAACGCGCCTTGAATGGCCGGAGGCGCTTCTTGCCGACGCGGCGGCGGCGCTGGGTGATGCGGCCGAGAGCGAGCTGGCGGCGATGCGTGGTGAGGCCGGAACCGACATCCGGATCAATCCCCTGAAGCTTGATGACCGGCGACGGCTTCGCGACAGGCTTGCCGGGCGCGGCCTGAAATGTCACCCGACCCGGCTGTCGCCACTCGGCATCAGAATGGAAAAACGGGTGCGGGTGGAAGACAGCCCGGAATTCCGAAACGGTCTGTTCGAAATTCAGGATGAAGCCTCGCAGATTGCCGCGCTTCTATGCGATGCCCAGCCAGGCATGCAGGTGGCCGATATTTGCGCCGGCGCTGCCGGCAAATCGCTGGTGATGGCGGCCGCGATGCAGAACCGGGGCCGGATCGTGGCTCTGGACAGTGATCCTGTGCGGCTTGAGCGCGGTGGGGCGCGGATCAGGCGGGCTGGGATCCACAATATCGAGCGGGTGACGGTGCCTGCCGACTGGGGCACGAAACGGTATCGCGGCAAGTTCGACCGGGTTGTCATCGACGCCCCCTGCAGCGGGTCCGGCACCTGGCGGCGCGCTGTCGACGCCAGATGGCGGTGCGATGCTGACGGTCTGGCCGCACTTCATCGCGAACAGGCGGCGCTTCTTGACCGGGGGCGGGCCATGGTGGCCCCGGGAGGACGGATTGTCTATATCACCTGCTCGCTGTTCCGCAGCGAGGGCGAGGCGCAGATCGAACGGCTTCTTGCCGAGGCGCCCGAGCTGGAAATGGCCGATATTCCGGCAATCTGGCAGGATGTGATCGGTGATGATGCCTGTCCGCCGGTGAATGACGGGATGTTGCGGCTGTTGCCGGGGCGTGACGGGACCGATGGATTCTTTCTGGCCGTATTGCAGGCAAAGCGGCGATAATGACCGGCGTGCAAGGGTGCCGGCGGCTCCAAATCTGATGAATGAAAATCTGATCAACGACAGGACAGGCCCATGAATGATCCGGTGAATGACAGCGTGCTGATTATCGATTTTGGCTCGCAGGTGACCCAGCTGATTGCGCGTCGCCTTCGCGAGGCCGGTGTCTATACCGAAATTCTGCCCTGTACGGTTGATCCGGCCCGGATTACCGCCGCCGCGCCGCGCGGCATCATCCTGTCCGGTGGTCCGAATTCGGTGGCGATGGCGGATACGCCGCGCGCCCCGCAGACGGTGTTTGACCTTGGCGTTCCGGTGCTTGGCATCTGCTATGGTCAGCAGACAATGTGCCAGCAGCTTGGCGGCAGGGTTGAACCCGGCACAAGCCGCGAATTTGGACGTGCCACGCTGACCATTTCCGACGATTGCCAGCTGTTTGACGGGTTGTGGCCGGCCGGCGCGGCGCGCACCGTCTGGATGAGTCATGGTGACCATGTTGCCGCCCTGCCGCCGGGCTTTCGTGTTGTTGCGACGTCCGAGGGGGCCCCCTATGCCGCGGTGGCGGATGATGATCGCCGTCTCTATGGCGTGCAGTTTCATCCCGAAGTCGTGCATACCGAGGACGGCGCGGCGCTGCTGTCGCGTTTTGCGCTTGGCGTGTGCGGCTGTTCGGGAAGCTGGTCGATGACGGCCTATCGTGCCCGCGCCATCGAGGCGATCCGCGCACAGGTCGGTGATGGCAGGGTGATCTGCGGGCTGTCCGGCGGGGTGGATTCCTCGGTTGCGGCGGTGCTGATCCATGAGGCGATCGGCGATCAGCTGACATGTGTCTTTGTCGATCACGGATTGTTGCGCGCCGGCGAAGCGGAAGAGGTGGTGGCGCTGTTCGGCGGCCACTACAATATTCCGCTGATCCATCGTGATGTCGCCGATCTGTTTCTTGGCCGACTTGACGGTGTGTCCGACCCCGAGGCCAAGCGAAAGATCATCGGCGCCAGTTTCATCGAGGTGTTCGAGGAAGAGGCGAGCCGCATCGAGGGCGCCGGGTTCCTGGCTCAGGGAACGCTGTATCCCGACGTTATCGAGAGCATTTCGGCCGCCGGCGGTGATGCCGTTACCATCAAGTCGCACCATAATGTCGGCGGGCTGCCGGAGCATATGAAGCTTGAGTTGGTCGAACCGCTGCGCGAGCTGTTCAAGGACGAGGTGCGCGAACTCGGACGCGAACTTGGTCTGCCTGAAACGCTTGTCGGGCGGCATCCGTTTCCGGGGCCGGGTCTGGCCATCCGCGTGCCGGGCGAGATCACCGCTGAGAAGCTGGATATTCTGCGCGCCGCCGATCTGGTCTATCTAGACGAGATCCGCAAGGCCGGTCTGTATGACGAGATCTGGCAGGCTTTTGCGGTGCTGCTGCCGGTGCGCACCGTCGGGGTGATGGGGGATGCCAGATCCTATGAATATGTCTGCGCGCTGCGCGCCGTGACCTCCAGCGACGGCATGACCGCCGACAGCTATCCGTTCAGCCATGACTTCCTGGCCCGCACCGCGACCCGCATCGTGAACGAGGTCAAGGGAGTCAACCGCGTGGTCTATGACGTGACATCAAAGCCGCCGGGGACGATTGAGTGGGAGTAAGTTCTCTCCTTTTAAAAATAACTAAAATATTGAATTATAATGATTTTTTATAAAATAAATTAGTTTCAAACTTGTTTCAAAGTCCTTGACTTTACTGGATTTCTGGTGGATTCTTTCAAAGAAAGTTTCAAAGATTGAGGATTATTGAACTCAATGAGTTCTAAAGACGAACAAGGTAGAGATATGCACGGCGATCTCCGTATCGGCGAAGTTCCACCTCGTTCAACTCACGCAAATGGACTTACGAGTAAGTTCTACACAGAAGAACACGATGTTTGTGATGGAGCAGTGAAACTTATTCGCACCAAGCAATCGGGTGAAGTCTGGCAGATGCGTTGTTGGATACACGCAGAAAAGAAATACCTTAAAAAGTCTCTACGAACTAAATCGTTGGAAGAGGCGAAAGAGAAGGCACGACAAATCTACTACGCAACGATGGGTAAGATAGATACAGGGCAAAAAATCTTTACCATCACAGCAAGTGATTTGGTTGAGAAATATACCCAATATCAGCAAGACAGAGTGGATGGTGGTTTTATCACCGCAGGGCGATTAGTCACCATCAAAACCCAACTCAAACACTTCCTTGACTTTGTTGGTGCAGATCGCAAGTTGGATACGATTACACGAGATAGATACAAGGACTACTATCTGTTTAGACGCAAACATCACCCTAAGGTAAGAGATGTCACTCTGGTTAACGAGAGGGCAACTTTGGGGCATATGTATAAGTTTGCGTTGGAAAGAGGTTTCATCAACCAAGACAGATTACCTGTTTGGAGTGAAATTAAACGCATCAATGTGGATAGCAGAACATCATTCACAAGGGATGATTACAGAACTCTCTATTCATATCTTAACAATTACACCAAAAAGATCACTGACGAGAGAGAACTCTACTATCGTCAATTGGTAAGGGATTTCATCCTTATCCTTTCCAACACTGGACTTCGTTTTGGCGAGGCAAGATTTCTCAAGTGGAACTGCGTTGAAGTTAAAAAGGGTGAAAACAAATACCCTAATGTCCAAATAAGAGTTGAGGCAGAAACCTCAAAGGTAGGAAAAACTAGAACAGCAATTGGTATGCGAGGCGATTTCTTCAAACGCATAAAATCATACTCAAAACACACCCACCAGATGGATTATGTGTTCGCAGATGTTGATACAGGGCAACCAGTGGCACGGAAACTTCTATACAAAATTTGGAAAATGATAATGAAAGAAAGTGGTTTGGTAGATAGTCCAAACGACTATTCCTATTATTGTCTTCGTCACACCTTTGCGACATACCGATTGCAGTTCGGTAGAGTTGATATTCGCACTCTGGCAAAGGTTATGGGTTGTTCTGTTCGTTTCATTGAACAGCATTACGATAGTGCAAAAGTTGAAAATATGATGGATTACATTACGAGAGATGTTGAGAGAGATGACGCATTTAGTGATGTTGTTTTAACTTAAATACTTTTAACCTCTTATTTGAATTGGAATAGTTATGAAATTAAGAAAAAAAGATCCTTGGAAACCTGCTAGTGAATACTCTAAGGATTTATCAGGTTTAACCATAAATTTATTAGTTGAGGACATTGAACGTTCAATACATTTTTTACAAAAAATTATTGATGCTAAAATTATATACCAAGATCCTGATTTTGCAGCAATAGAAGGGTTTGGAAGTAGATGGTGTATCCATTCATATCATACTTATGATTCTCACCCGTATATAAATATTATAAAAAATTCTAAACAGAAAGGATTAGGAATAGAATTAAGAGTTTTAGGTTGTGATCCTGACAAGGCAGAAGAAAGAGCAAGAAAAGAAAATTATGTTATTTTATCTAATTCAATGAATAAACCTCATGGTATGAGAGAATGTTACATACTTGACGATAATGGATTCTGCTGGGTGCCATCAATTTTAGTCTAAATTTTATAAAATTACCAACCATTGGTTCTTGACCAACTGTCCAGAATCGTCCCGTTTTCTAAAACATAGTTAGTCATACAACCAACCTAACATATCTGTGGAAGTTAGTATTGGAGTTATAGATTAGAAAACTGTTGTCAGTTTTAGGGGGTAGGTGTTGTCATTACATCTGTTCTGGACTACCCCAAATCACCCAAAACCATAAAAATAAAAACATAATAAAAGCAGTGGTTTAGAAAAATCCTAATTCCAGTTCAAATGAAGGGTAATAACAACACCCTGTTTTGAGGTGAATCTAGAGGTTCATCATAGACTGCAGAGTGTTTCTTCGTTTCCTCTGAGCAGTAATCTCCTGCATCTTTCTGTCACGAACCATCTTCAGTCCTTCATTTACCATTGAGTTGATACTGGTGGTGGCAGCGTCCAGTTGTTTCACCTTCAGACAATCCATCCAAAGGTCGTAGTCAATTCTTGCGGCATAATCGTGAGTTATCTTCATTTAAGTCCTTTCTGATTCCTATCCATCTGAGCGTTTTGTTCACCCAGCAGCAATGTCTGTTGAGAAATCTCACCAAACATCTTCACCAGCACCTTCCGTGCGGCAATCTCATCTTTTGATTTGATGTATTCGTTACCGAGCGTGACGAGTTTCTTACCCGATGCGTCTATGCGTTGTTTGAGTTGATGTATGTCCATACCTCTGTTCCTTTCAGAGGTATTTAGGGGGGATATTTAGTCCAATTCTATTTCATACACAGTCCAATTAGTTTTTGTCGCAACTTTGTCATAAAATGCTCGGGCACGATAATTATCATCTTTTGTATTCCATCGGATTTTTGTCCATTTCTCTCGTTTGCCGATTGATTTTATTTCGTCCATCAAAAGTTGTGCGGCATCGCTTCCTCTCTCTTGAGGTATAACCACTAAATCATGCAAAAAACCTACATTTATCGCTCTAAGTGGATTAGGTAATGCCCTGAAATGTGCGAGACCAATCAATTTGCCGTCAAAATCGGCAACAATTCCAGTCAGAGGGTTTTCGTTATCCATCAACCAATTCCAAGTTGTAGACACCCCCTCTTCAGTTAGTTCTGATTGGTAGTGTTCTGCATAAACTCTATAAACCTCTAACCAATCATCATAATCTGACACACTTAACGGACGAATTGAAACCACTGAGCACCCCCAAAAATGTATCTCAAACTCAAATTTATGTTTGTTCTGAATTACTAACTCTTAACAGTAATATTCACAATAAGCATCTTTTGTGTAGCGATCTCTAGGAAAAGGAGTGTTGAAATAAATAATCAGTTTCTTCATCTCTGTTTCCTTTAGGCAATAGAATAAGATGCGAGGGAAACCAATGTTTCCACCGTTCTACTCAACCACATATCCCTATCGGCAGACGCAACGCATAGAGACTGATTAGTGGTTGTTATTTCTGTCGCATTTTCATCAGTTCTTTGTCGGTGTTTTGTTTCTCATCCACACCAATAAAGAAATGATTGTCATAATCATCAAAGTGCATCTTTTTAGATGCGTATTTGGTTGAACCAACCTTATTCCTTATCTTTTGGACTTGAAAATAAGGGTGTTCAACTAAACTCTCGGTAGCAAAATGGAAGGCATCCTTCGTTTGATAAAACACTTTCTTTCGTTTGTTTGAGTTGTGTTTTGTTCCTTCACCTACCATCCATTTCCAATACAAATCGTTCCAAGCATTTGCATCGTGGTTCTTTGGTGAGTGCAGCAGAAGGTGATAATGCAACTGGTGTTTATCACCTGTCACATCACCTTCTTGGAAACCCATAACCCAAAACTTGTCCTCTGGTTTTCTTTTTTCCCATCTACGAGACAAGTGTTTCTTGTTCATCTTGAATAGCAAGAGTCTCAACCTTTCGCACAACTCTGGATACGACAAAGGTTGGGAAGGTGAAGGTTCAATATCAATGCGATGCGTAAAGTTCATCTGGGCAAAATGGTTTTGGAAAATCCATTTACTGAAACCCTTTTTGATTACTTTGTATTCGTCACTTGAGAGATGTTTTTTCCAACAAGCAAAGGACTCCGGTTCATCACAATCACAATGGGTAGAAGGCAAGGAGCAACCTTCTTCCCATTTCATCATCAAGTAGTCTTTCCAAAGTCGTAGTTCTTTATTCTTGTCCATCTCGTTTTGTTTTTTTCACCTCATAAACAACAGATAAGAAAGAAAACGACATCCTATTTTTTCTAATCTTTCTGTTCATATATTTAGAATATCTCTCACTTTCATATGACTTACCCCAAAGTGCGTCACACTTTACGCAAGCATCCTAAAACTTACGCAAACTCTGGCAAAAACTTACGCAGTGTTTGATTAGAAACCTTGAACTCTTTGGTGAGTTTACGGAAACCCCAACCTTCGTTTCGTTTCTGTAGGATTTGTTCCTTCACTTCATCCGTAAGGTTGGATTTTTTACCCCAACTTCCGTCACCTTTGCGTCTGGCATTTGCGATACCAGACTTCACACGGTGACTGATGTTGAAGAGTTCCATTTTGGAAATGGCAGACAACATCGTTGCAACCATCTCACCCATCGGTGTTGAGGTATCTATACTTTCTTTGACTGACACCAGATTTACATTCCAGAGTTTCAGTTCTTCAAGAAGGTTTAGAAGTAGGGCAGGTGTTCCAGCAAATCGTGAGAGTTCATCACTAACCACCAACTTGAACTTCCTTTGACGAGCATTTTTGATGAGTTTGTCTAGAGCAGGGCGGTTACGGGTTGTTCGGGCAAATCCCTCATCAACATATTCTTCTACAACCTCGTATTCCATCCGTTCGCAGTAGGCACGAACCTCGTGCAACTGACGGTCAACATCCTGTCCAAGATTGTCTGTTGAAATGCGAGCATAGATGGAAACTTTCACTTTCAAACCCCTTTCAAAATTTCACCATTATCATACTGAAATTATAGCGAAAAGTTGTTTCAAAGTCAATAGAAAAATAAGCAAAAACAATAGTTTATAGATTTATACACAATCGTCATTTGTTTTGAAAACAAGTGGAACAAATGATTTGTTTTCGTAATGCGTGATAAACTGTTATGGTCATTGAAGAATCACTAACCACTTGATTTGATTTATGTTTTGCGAGTTTCAAAGTAGTTTCAAACTTTTGAAAAGTTGTTTAGAAACAATGACTTAAAATGTTTTCGTTATTGAGTGGGAGTGACCCCGTTCACCCGGGCGCGGCGGTGCGCCCATGCCCCATCGCGCGCGACCTGCGGGTGTCAGAAAAAGTCATGTTCAATGCCTGAATAATCCGTGGATGTCGGCCCGTTCGGATCCAGCGGTTCATTGCGGATATTGGCCGGGTGGAAAGAATCTGATCCGCGATAGGTCTTTCCATCCCCGGTCGGATAATAGGTTTGCGGCGCGTCGTAATGCGTCAGCGACAGGCCAAGCCCCTGTGCCTTTTCGATGAGTCTGGTCCGGGCCAGCCGGTCCGCCGCGGACGTTTCGTCAAAATCGAAATATTGCGGGTCTTCAATTCTGTAGAACGAGAACACCCCGTTCCCGTCATTGCGCCAGACCAGTTTGTCGATCTTCGTGAAATCCAGAAGGCCTGTATAGGCCATCATCTCGCCATGCCATCTCTCGCCATGCTGTTCGTAAACCAGATCGACCCTGCCATCATCTTTCAGGTCACAGGCGGTGATCCAGGCGAGCCAGAAAATGGGGCTGTGATGGATCAGAACTGGCTCTGAAAACGTTCGATCTGTGTGGCGCACCGTCTGGATCTTGAATCCGACATACCAGCCCTTGCGCTTCTTCATTCCCTTCAGGCTCGACAGGACGGCCAGTTCCATTTTTCCGTCGCCGTCAAAATCGGCAAAATCGATGTCATGCATGACCTGATCGTCAAAGCCGCTGATGACCTGCCTGTCTGAAAACTCCCCGGTGCCATCGCCCCAGAAAATAGCCAGCGGTTCTTCATGTCCGTCCAGCAGCACATCCAGATTGCCGTCATCATCCACGTCCCACAGGACCATATTGTAATTGCGCCCTATATCGCTGAACAGCGTGCTGTGGCTGAAGGTGCCGTCACCATTGTTCAGATAGAGCAGAACCTCGTTATTGGGTCCGGGCGTGACCAGAATATCGACATCACCATCATTGTCGATATCGCCGGAACTTCCGCCGTGGAACAGGCTTTTCGGCCCCGGCAGTCTGGTGACTTCATAGCTGCCATCGGGCTGGCTTAGCATGATGTCGTTGTGGCGGGGCTCATAGGGCGCAAAATCCGGCCCATGCTGGATGAAGGCCACGTCATGTCGTCCGTCATTGTTGAAATCATTGGTGATGATCTTTCGTGCCATCTGGAAGCTGGTGTTTGCCGGCACGGCAAAGTCGGCATTCCGGCTGTAGAAATGATACGGGAAGGCAGACCTGTTTCGGGCGCTGTGGTCGGGATGGTGCGGCAACGGGTAATCCCCGAGCGGCTCGTCCCACGCACCGGTGATGAATTCGGGAACGGTGTCGCCGTCGAGGTCCGCATAGGTATAGTTGACCTCGCTGACAATGATGTTGTCACGACCGGAAAATCTGGGTTTGTGACCGGGTTTGGTCGCGACATCACACATGATCGCCGATCGCAGATACCGGGATGAGGTTTGATTGATGTCCGAGGCATGTGCAAGACTGCCAGCCAGTGAAAACACAAAGATCAGGGTAAGTCTTGCCACCATGCCACAGCCCATTTTCCAGAACGCCTCGTCAAACCGGTCATAAAGACTGGATGCTAGTCCATATGCGGCTTCCGGCCAACGCCTGCCTTGCGGCATCGCCGGAAAGACGCCGCCGGTTTCGCCCTGTCTAGCTGCGATGCTCAAGAATGCTGTGACGGTGTTGTAAGCTTGCAAAGCCGAACAAGGACATAATAATGGACAGTCATGATGGTGCAATCAGGGGGCGGGGATGCCGATGTCAGTGATCAGCAATGACACAGCCGAACATTACATCTGGGGAGATGGCTGTGACGGATGGCATCTGGTCATGTCGGAGTGTCTGAGCGTCATCCACGAACGGATGCCGCCAGGTCGCGCCGAAACCATGCATTATCACCAGCACGCCGAACAATTCTTCTTTGTCCTGTCAGGTATCGCGACAATGGAAATTGCGGGGAAGGCATTCACCATTCATCCCCACCACGGCATCCACGTAACCGCCGGGCTGCCCCATCGGATCAGCAATCGGCATCATGCCGATCTGGTGTTCACCGTTACATCGACGCCGCCAAGCCATGACGACAGGATAGAGGTGTAAGGTATCATCTGCACCCAAACATTATATTTATTAAATATAATTAACAATTTATTAACTAACTGTCTGTTATCTTTCGCCTATTAGGGGCCGTATGGCCTTGCCAGCTTTGGTGAAACATGAACAGGACATAATCAGAACATGAAGAGGATTTGTTTTTCATCTGCGGGTAGGATGCTGTTTGCTGGATGTCTGTCCCTTGTCGCCTTGGGTTCGGTCGCGACTGGCGCGCCTCTCTATCCAAATTCCGTGGTGTCGAACGACCTTGAATTCATCGCCACCTCGGACGACAGCGCCTTTGCCTGTCTGAGTTTTGAAGGCCGGCGCGAAGCCGAGATGCCGGACAAGCGTACCAACAGTCTGATGGTCAAGGACGCCTTTATCTTTACCGCCAATTATACAGACGGGACAACGGTCGGGCTGTGGGCACATGCGAAATTCAAATCGGAGAAGAAGGCACTGCAGTCAGTGGAGCCCGTTGCCGAGGCTGTCGGCAAGCTGCCGACATTCATGCGTGCCACCCTTGACCATGTCGTGATCCACCGCGGTGACGAAACCGCCTTTGGCGAGAGCGAGGGCCATTTCTTCGTCCTCTATTCGGCTAACATCAAGACCCGCATCCGCAATCACGATCTTGAGGAAACCGTGTTCCACGAATCGGTTCATGCGACGCTGGACAGTAAATATGTTCGTTCGAAAGAATGGCTGGCGGCGCAAAAGGCGGATGGTGACTTCATCACGAAATATGCAAAGCGCCTGCCGAAAAAGGAAGATATGGCGGAATCGGCGCTGTTCGCCTGGACCATGATCATGCATCCGGGCCGCCTGCCGGCGAATGTCGAGGCGCGGGCAAGAGAGATCATGCCAAATCGACTTGCCTTCCTGGAGGGCCTGTTCCTTGCCAAGCCGGTTTTTTACAAGGTTCGGAACCAGCGCGGGTGCTGACACATGCTGTGTCATGACGGGATGGTGGTATCGCCCCCTTGTGTCCGCATTGAAGCCGCGTCTAGAGTGACGGGATGTACACAACAGGGTGCCGACCCGGACCATGATCACATCCATTGACCATATCGTCATGACGGCCTCTGATCCGGACGCCACGATTGCCTTTTACTGTGACATCCTGGGTATGGAGCTGCAGACCTTTCACCCGGCTGATGGCAGCCCGGCGCGGCGGGCGCTGTGTTTTGGCCAGCAGAAGATCAACCTCCATGATGCGGCGTCACCCTATGTGCCACATGCCCGCCAGCCGGTGGCCGGTGCGGTCGATCTGTGTTTCCTCAGCGACATGCCGATCGCCGAATGGCAGCAACGCTTTGCCGCGCATGGGATTGCGCTTGAACATGGGCCTGTTGAAAAGACCGGTGCCACCGGGCCGCTATGGTCTGTCTATGTGCGTGATCCGGACGGAAACCTGATCGAGATCTCCAATCTCATGCCTGCGGGCGGCGGTTCCGGCCAGGTGGTGTAGCGCGTGCCTCTGTCGTCATTTGCCACCGGATTTGCCCTCGGCTTTTCCTTGATTCTGGCGATCGGCGCACAGAATGCCTTTGTGCTGCGTCAGGGGCTGATGCGGCGTCATGTACTGGCGGTTGTGTCGTTCTGTGCGCTGGCAGACATGCTGCTGATTGTTGTCGGTGTGGCGGGCATATCCCTGTTGATTGCGGATCTTGCATCACGCTATGCGCCGGCGCTGTTCGGTTTTGCCGCGCTCTGGCTTGCCGGGTACGGGGTGCTTCGTGTTCGCAGTGCATGTACCGCCAGCGGCATCGGCAGTGACAATGGGGGCGAGGCTGCCGGTTTGCTGCCAACGCTGGCGACTGTTGCCGTTCTGACCTTCGGCAATCCGCATGTCTATCTTGATACGGTGGTGTTGATCGGCACGGTGTCGCTGCAATTCGACGGCGCGGACAGGCTTGCCTATGGCGCGGGTGCCGCCACCTCCAGTCTGGTGTTCTTTTTCAGCCTTGGTTATGGCGCCTCATTGCTGGCACCGCAGATGAAACGGCCCAATGCCTGGCGCATTCTGGATATGGTGATCGCGCTGGTGATGTTCGCGCTGGCCATTGGCATGGCGCGCGCCGGTGGCTGGCTTGGCTAGGGGCGAGGGTGGTTGATGAATGATGGGGGGCAGGAGCCCCGCCTTACATGTCGTCCAGATCTTCACCCAGGATCGTAATCTGGACGTGGAAGCAGACCTCGCCATCCTCGTCATCCTGAAAGACCACGCCGATGAATTCGTCTTCCAGCATCAGGTCAGCCGAATCATCCTTGTTTTCGCGCCTGGCGAGTGACAGTCGTTTGTTGCCGAAACGCTGACGCAAATAGCTTTGCACCCGTGCGGTATCACTTGCGTTCATTGGCTGCCTCTCTTTTCTGTTGTCCAAACTCGGCCTGTTCTATCGTATGGATGCAGGGCTGTCCATGACCTGAGCATATTTCCTAGCCATAGCGGGCAATCTGGCCGCCGCCATGGCGCGGCCAGGCAGGGCGTGTGGCGACATCGCGCGCGTCGCATGATGTGCATCGCATGCGTCCGCCAAGCTCGGGAACAGGAAACATCGGGCCAAGTCTGGCAATCAGCGGCGCGGTATCGAGTTCGGCATTGTGACCACACCGATGGCACCAGCAGAAGACCCGTAATCCGTCAGTTGCCAGATCCCCCAATGTTGTCGGGTTCGCCGGCTCGTGGCGCGCGGTCAGCTGGCGTTTGAATGCTCCCATGGCCGTCCCCTTCGATGATTGTCATCAGGCCAGCTGTATGGCAATGGTCTGATGTTCATGATTTGTTCTAATTAAGTGATATCTGATTGAGTTGTCTACAACAAGAGGTGACTTACGGTTTGATGCCGCGTCACGAATGGCGGGTATCATGGTGTGGATGAATATTAGACAGCCAAGATGGCTGTGAAGAACCGGCTGGCGGATGAGGGGATCAGCCGCTGATCAGTCGTGGCAGCTTGTTGAAATGGCCAATCACATCGGTCACCGAGTTCGACCGACACAGAACACGGTTGCGATCACGCAGCAGGAACTGTGCCTTTTCCTTTGGATGGCGTTGTTTCTTTTCAATCACGAATAGCGGGGTTTCGTGCGTATGGCGGAAGATCGAGAACAGGGCCGACCCTTGTAAATGGTCCAGCGCATAGTCCCGCCATTCGCCTGCGGCAACGCGCGCGCTGTAGGCAGCCAGTATCTGGCCGAGTTCGGTTCTGGAGAAATAAAGCTGGCGTCGAAGTTTCTTTGGAACGGACACGCGTGACACGTCAGACTTTCACCCGCTTTTCTGTTGGATGTTCTGCGACTTGTCGTTATGTTGGGGCACGTTTACCCCGGCTGTCAACCGGTGCCCGCTTCCGGCATTGGCCTCGACGATATGGCTGGGGTTCAGGTCACCCTGTATGATACCGGGTCTAGAACGGGTCTTCAGGAGTCTGCAATCTCCAACTGGGGCTGTCCCGATCGGTTAGGACCGGTGGCAGTGTGTCTGTGAATGGCTGATATTTTTGATGAAATTGAAGAAGATCTGAAGCGCGACCGCACACAGGCGCTGTGGACCAGATATGGCAAATATGTCATTGCCGCGGCGGCCGCTGTTGTGCTTGGCGTTGGCGCATCGCAGGGCTTTTCCGCCTGGACAAGGTCACAGGCCGAAGCGGCAGCCAACCTGTATCAGCAATCGCTTGCCGCTGATGACGCGGTGGCAGCGCTGGAACAGAATATCGGACAGCTGACCGATGGTTATGCACTTCTTGGCAGATTCCAGATTGCCGCCGGCCTTGCCAAGGCGGGTGACGCCGATGCCGCCGAGGCGGGTTATCTCGCCATTGCCGAAGACGGGACGGTTGCGGGTCTGTATCAGGATGCGGCCTTGCTTCTGTCGGCGATGAATGCGCCGGATACCCGGCCCGCGGCCGAGCTTCAGGCGCGTATTGCGCCGCTGGCCGATGGCGCCGGCCCGTGGAAGCCGATGGCGCTGGAACTTGGCGCGGCGCTTGATCTCAAGGATGGCAATACGGATGCCGCCCTGACAAAGCTGGAAATGATTGTCGACCTTGCCGATGTGTCGGCCGAACTCCGGCAGCGGGCAGCGCGCCTCGTTGCCATCCTGAAATCCTGAAGGCGCCACAGCACGTGACTGACATGCCCATGACACCGCTCTCGCAACTCCGGCTGGTACCTGCATCATGGACCGGGCACATGGCTGATGCCGGCCGGCAGGCGCGCCGGATGCTGGGTCTGGTGGGGTGTGTGGCGGTTCTTGGTCTGGCAGCCTGCACGCCGCCTGAACCGATTCTCAAGGGCACACGCATTTCGGTATTGCCGGAAATCCGGCTTGAAGCTGTCGATCCGGCGGCACAGGCCGAAGGGGCGGGGCTGCCTGCCGTCGTCATTATCAATTCAGCCCCGATGCCGGGCCTGTCGGCTGGTCATGCTGGCGGCAATCCGCGTCTACAGGCGCCATTGACGGTAAGCTGGCGCGCCGATATCGGCGGCAAGGGAACCTCTCTGGCCGAGCTGACACAGCCGGTTGTCGGCGATGGCAGAGTCTTTACCGTTGCGCCAAACGGCGTTGTGTCGGCCTTTGACGTGCGCGAGGGTGGCCAGATCTGGTCGACCCGGATCGAGGATATCGAGGATGATCCGTTTCCGGGCATTGCCGGTGGGCTTGCCCTGTCGCGTGAGGGGCTTGTCGTTCATGCCGGTGGTCGCCGGCTGGCGCTTCTCAACCCGTCCGACGGATCGGTCCTGTGGGGAATTCAAACCGATGTCCAGCTGCGCGGCAGTCCAACAATCATCGGCTCGGATCGTGTTGCGGTAACCGATCTGGACGGGAATATGACGCTGCTTACCCTGGTTTCGGGGGAGCGTCTCTGGCAGCATTTTGGCATTGTCAGCAACACCGTGCTGTTCGGCGCGCCGTCGCCGGCCTTTGCCAATGATGAGATCGTCCTTGCCGGTGCCGCTGGCGAGGTATCCTATTTCGATGCGGCATCCGGTGAATTGCTGTGGACGGACTCGGTCGCCTCGTTGTTGCCGCGCACCGCCATTCAGGGGCTTGGTGATGTCCGGGCCACGCCGGTTCACGATGGCGGACTGATTTTCGTGGTCAGCCAGTCGGGCCGTTTTGTGGCGTTCAGTGCCCGCAACGGTCTGCCGGTATGGGAACGCGCCATTGGTGGGATCGAGATGCCATGGGTGGCTGGCGAGACGGTGTTCGTGCTGTCGATCGATGGGCGGCTCTATGCGCTGCGGCGCTCTGACGGCGCGGTCCGCTGGATCACCGAGCTTGACGGCGCGGTGCCGATTGATGTTGTGGTGCCGGAAGACCCGCCGCGCTATGTTGGCCCGGTCGTGGCCGGTGACACGGTGTATGTTGTGTCGCGCAATGGCCTTGTGCAGGCGTTTGACGCGGATACCGGTGCGGCCGGTGACGTCCTTTCCGCAGGACAGGATATTCTGACGCCGCCGCAGGTGGCCGGTGGCAGAATGTTCCTTTTGGGACAGAACGGCACCCTGATCGCCGTCGAATAGGTCCGCTGGCGCCGTCGGCGCTGACGGCCAGCTTGGGAATGACATCTTTCGCCATGAGCCTTTGTGTATGTCTGTAACGATCGCCATTGTGGGCCGGCCGAATGTTGGCAAATCGACTCTGTTCAACAGGCTTGTCGGGCGCCAGCACGCGATTGTCGATGACCAGCCAGGTGTGACCCGTGACCGGCGCGAGGGGGATGCCACGCTTGCCGGACTCGAATTCCGGGTGATCGACACGGCCGGGCTTGAGGAAGCGGCGACAGGCAGTCTGGAAGACCGTATGCGTCTGCAGACGGAACGCGCCATCGAGCTTGCCGATGTAACCATGATGGTTATTGATGCGCGCGCCGGGGTGACGCCGGCCGACAAGTTCTTTGCCGATCAGATCCGCCGTTCGGGCGCGCAGGTCATTCTTCTTGCCAATAAATGCGAAGGCCGCGCCGGCGTTGCCGGTCTTGCCGAAGCGTGGGAGCTGGGGCTTGGTGAGCCGGTGCCGATTTCCGCGGCGCATGGCGAGGGGCTTGTGGATCTGCATGATGCCATCATCGAAGGCGCGCGGGTGGCCGGCATCGACATGCTTGCCGCGGATGACGATGACGAATTTGTGGATGATGAGGGTTCGGATGAACCGCCGCTTGACGAGGATGGCAATCCGGTCGAGATCTGGCAGGATCCACAGGCCGACCAGCCGATGCGGATTGCCGTTGTCGGGCGGCCGAATATGGGCAAATCGACCCTGATCAACAGGTTGCTTGGTGAAGACAGGCTGTTGACCGGGCCTGAGGCCGGCATCACCCGCGATTCCATCGAGCTTCCCTTTACCTGGAAGGGCCGGTCCTATCGGCTGGTTGATACCGCCGGCATGCGCCGCCGCGCCCGGATCAGCAACAAGGTTGAACAGCTGATGGTGGAAGACGCGTTGCGGTCGATCCAGTTCGCGCATCTGTGTCTGCTGCTGATCGACGCCAACGAGGAGGTTCACAAGCAGGATCTGGCAATCGCCAGGCTGATCGCCGAAGAAGGGCGCGGTCTGGTGATCGGGGCCAATAAATGGGATGCCGTTCGTGACCGCCAGTCGGCCACCAAACGCATCGACGACCGGCTGGAAACATCGCTGGCGCAGCTGCGTGGGGTGCCTGTGATCAATATGTCGGGGCTTCACGGGCGCGGCTTTGACAGGATGATGGCCGCCGCCGATTCAATGTATGGGCTGTGGAACACGCGCATCGCAACCGGCAGGCTGAATCGCTGGCTTGAAGGCATGCTCGAGGCGCATCCGCCGCCGCTTGTCGATGGTCGTCGGCTTCGCATCCGCTATATGACCCAGATCAAGACACGGCCACCGACCTTTGCCCTGTTTGTCAGCCGGCCAGCATCGCTTCCCGAAAGCTATCTCCGGTATCTGACGACAGGATTGCGGACGGATTTCGGCTTGTGGGGCGTTCCTGTGCGGATGGTGATGCGCAAGGGCGACAACCCCTATGCCCACAAGGCACGGCGGCGCTAGGGCCGGTCAGGCTGCCGCCCGCCCGGTTTCGGCCAGAAAGCGGCCAAGTGCCCCGATATGCCTGCGAAGCGTCGCGGCCCGCACGGGGTCGAGCCGGTTCGCCCCATCCATGTAGAGCGCCCTGTTGAGTTCGATCTGAACCGCCTGTCGCGGGGTTCGTGCATCGCCATAGCTGCGTGTGATAAAGCCGCCGGCATAGGGGTGGTTCCAGCTGACCGACAATCCACATTCCTGAAGAAAACCTGTCAGTGCGGTGGCGGTGGCCCGATCCAGGGTGCTGCCATGGCCGTCGCCGCAGATGATGTCGGGAAGCCGGTTGTTCAGCCTGTCATAGGCCGGCATGGAATGCATGTCGACTAGCAGCGCCCGCCCGTGCCAGGCAACGGCGCTGTCAAGCAGGTGGGACAGCGTTTCATGATAGGGGCGATGCACGAATTGCAGCCGCAAAGCCGCCTCGGTGGGGGGCAGGCTTTTCGCATAGATCGGTGTGCGACCGGCAGTCAGCCGGGGAATCAGCCCATAACCGGCACGAACATGATGACAGGGTGGCGGCGCGTCCACATCACCGGCGAACATCGTCCTGTCGAGCGCCGTTTCCGCCCGGTTCACGTCGAGATAGGCTCTGGCCACGCGGTTGATCACCGTTGGGATCCCGTTGGCGATCAGTTCGGGAAGCAGACAGTCGACACCAAAATCCTCAAGACCCCGCAGCGCCTCGACAGGCTGTGCGGCGGCGTTGATCATGCTGGCCGGATAGGTGCGGCCGGCATGCGGGCAGGATACGACGATCGGCGACGGTGTGCCGGTGGCATAGATGTCGAAGGGGGCGTAATCGGGGTCGGCGATCATCGCTTCGGAAATGATCACGGGCGGCAGCGCGGCATCGGGTCGGGACGCGACATTTGGCGCTGCCGGTGTCGCCCGCCGGCCTGGCTCCGGTGCCTCGACGGGCACCTGATCGATCACAACACTCTCACTCATAACGGCAAGCCTAACATGCTTTCGGCGCACCTCCGAGTCGCTTTGACAGGGCAGGGCAAAAAGGGGCCCGGGCAGGGCAAAAAGGGCTTGCGGATTGTCCGGTCTTGGTGCATCACTACAGCCCTTGGCGACGGCAGAAGCCGCGTCGCCAACCCTCCGCCGCCACGGCACCGGGGCCCGCCTGCGGGATCCGCTGCCACCACCCGACGCGGCGTATGAAATGGGGCGTGTAGCTCAGCGGGAGAGCACTACGTTGACATCGTAGGGGTCACAGGTTCAATCCCTGTCACGCCCACCATTTCTTTATCATGGAAATCAATGGCTTGCGCCGGACGCGCTTGCGAATTCATTTGACGTATCCTGAACAAGCTTCAGCAGAACGATTTTGTTGAAGTCTATGACACGGGTCTCGGCTTGCGCGAAAAGGGCCTAGCTTACATCCGTCCTGATGAGCTTGTCTGGGGTAACACAGCGCCATAAAAGGCCCGGACGGACAGGGACACACCCCTAAGGGGGGGTCTGTCCGTGCTGTGTTTGAGGAGTGAAATTTGGAATAAATTCCTTGATCAAAAGCTCAAGCGGGTTTGCGAGAACTGTAATGGATGAAGCATCTCATCCGAACTCCTCTGGCAACCCGGATGTTCGTCCAACGGACGAGGCGCGGCTCGACAGGAAACAGACGGTCCGGATCAGTCAGGCTCATAGATTGTCTCCATCGGTTCCGAGCCCGCCACCGCCGGGCAATTCCAATACAAGGGAGAGGCCAGCCGGGACGATTTGCTTGCCTTTGCCCTTCAGTGCCGTTCCGTTCGACAGATAGGCCCGCCCCGCCCGCCCGGCAGCGCCACCATCGCGACCTCGGGCCGGATGTTCAATGCGGTCGAACAGGGCAAAAACAGCGAACGGTGCACCCTCGCTATGTTCGATTTCGATAATCTGTCCATCGCCTCCACGCCACTTGCCGGCACCCCCCGATCCGTCGCGATACATCTTGCGTCGGTAGATCACCGGCGCGATGGATTCGGTGACCTCGACCGATGTGGCGCGCACGCCGGATGGAAAAGCGGTGGCGGACAGGCCCGGCTTGCCTGGCCGTGCGCCGGTGCCGCCGGCATGGAAGATGGTCACCGCAAAGGGCGTCGCATCGCCATAGCTGGTTGGCCCCACAACGCCATGCCCACCGGACAGCATCGGGTTCCACAGGCTGGAACTGCCTTCGGCGGGAACCTGCCCCGGCAGGGCTTTCCCAAGACAGCCAAGAACAACATCGGGCAACATCTGACCTATGACATGACGTACATTGACTGCGCAGGGACGCGGCGCGTTCAGAATTGACCCGGACGGTGCCGTCACCTCGATAGCGGCCAGCGATCCTGCATTGTTGGGAACGCCGCCGCCGATGAGGCAGTGAAGGCCGAACGAGGTATAGGCACAGGTGTAGGTAAGTGGAACATTGATCCCGAATGTGGAGGTGCCCGATGTGCCCGCATAGTCAACGGTGATCCTGTCGGGATGAATTTCCATTCTGGCCTGAAGGGTGATTGGCCTGTCATAGCCGTCAACGGTCATGCTGTTTTCAAACACACCTGACGGTAGACGCCCGATGGCCGCCTCCATTGCCCGGCGTGAGGTGGAAATGATATGGTCGCCCAGCGCGTCAAGATCGCCAAGTCCGGCTTCGCGCATCAGGGCGCTTAATCGGCGCGCGCCGACATCGTTGCTTGAGGCGAGAGAATAGAGATCGCCGACAACCTGTTCAGGTTCGCGCACATTCGCGCGCACGATCTCGAACAGCTGCTCGTTGGCCTGGCCCCGCGAAAAGAGTGGCATGATGGGGACGCACAGCCCTTCTTCGAAAATCTGGCCGCTGTCGGGACTGAACCCGATGCCGCCGATATCAACAACATGAACCGTCGAGGCGAAGAGGCCAACCATATCATCCTCGAGAAACACAGGCGTCACGACGGTGAAGTCGAAGAGATGGCCGGTGCCAAGCCATGGGTCATTGGTCACATAGACATCACCCGGCTGCATACTGGTGGCAGGATATTTCTTAAGGAAGTGTCCAACCGACGCTGCCATCGCGTTGACATGTCCGGGCGTGCCGGTGACGGCCTGTGCCAGCATCCGCCCGTTCGGGTCGAAGACGCCTGCCGAAAGGTCGCCCGACTCACGCACCGACGTTGAAAAGGCCGTGCGCATGATCGCCAGTGCCTGTTCCTCGACAACCGAAATCAGCCGATCCCAGAGAACCTGATAGCGTATCCCCTCGGCAACACCAGTGCTGGCAGTCGTCACGGCGCTGGACCCGTCCCGCATGAGGATCAGATCACCGGTTTTATTCACCTCGGCAGTCCATCCGGCTGGAACGATCGTCGTTGTCTGGGGTTCCTCGATAATCGCCGTGCCGCGCAGCCTGCCGGTGATACGGTGCCGGTCAGTCACGCCTGCCGTGAGGGGCTCGGGTGAGCCTGGGTCGAACAGCTGGCGTTCAGTTGAACCGGTCCGGTCATGCGGGGCACCAGCCCGATGATCGCTCCGGGAATTACGATTGTTCTGGGGATCAGGTGTCGCGTTGATTGTGGTGTCGGTACTGGCGATCAGCGACCAGGTCAAAATCTCGATTTCCATACCTGGAACCAGAAGACCGAACATGGCTTTGTATGCCGCCTCGAATCTGGCCCGGATGGCGTCGCTGGACCGGTCATCGAGCGGGCCGTCCGGCAGTTCGATCTTGATCTCATGACCCTGGCCGACATAACGGGCGTAGCCATGGCGGGTGACGGTCAGATCGGCGTTCGGGGCGGCAAGACCTGCAATGGATGTCGCCTCGGCTTCCATCTCGCCAAGAAGGGAGGTCAGGCCTCTGCTGTCCAGATCGGCAAGTCTGGTATATCTGCTGCGCACAACTTCATACGCTGCCGGGGCCAGAAGAAAGCCCACGGCCGAGCCCACGCCGGCATCCGCCGGCACGATGATCCGGTCGATGCCAAGCTTTGTGGCCAGTCGCGCGGCGTGAAGCGGGGCCCCACCGCCAAAGGCGATCATGGTACGCCCTTCAAGGTCAAGTCCGCGTTCCGCCGCGTGGACACGCGCGGCGCTGGCCATGTTATCATCGACAATTTCGATCATGCCACGGGCCGCATCCATGGGGTTCAACCCCAGCCTGTCGCCGACATGGCTGGCAAGAGCGGCATGGGACGCGGCTGCGTCAAGGGTCATGGTCCCACCAGCGAACCCCACCGGGTCGAGCCTGCCAAGCGCCAGATTGGCATCGGTCACGGTTGCGTCGGTGCCCCCTTGGGCATAGCAGGCGGGTCCGGGGTTTGAGCCGGCGCTGCGCGGCCCGATCCGAATCCGGTCGAGCCTGTCAACCGAGGCGATCGACCCCCCGCCGGCACCGATTTCCACCATTTCGATGACCGGAATTTTCAGAGGGGTGCCGCTTCCCTTCATGAACCGGTGCGCGCGATCCACCTCGAACTCGCGGTTCAGTAGTGGTGCGCCATCGTCAATCAGGCATATTTTTGCCGTGGTCCCGCCCATATCAAAGGATATCAGACGGTCTTCACCAAGCTGCCGGGCCATATGGGCTGCCAGGATCGCGCCACCCGCCGGGCCTGATTCGACAAGTCTGATGGGAAACTGCGACGCTGTCTCGATCGTCACCAGGCTGCCACCGCTGGTCATCAGCAGAAAGGGACAACGCAATCCGCGCGTCACCAGCCTGGTTTCAAGATCGGCAAGATAGCCGGCGATCATTGGTCTGACATAGGCGTTGGCGACGGTAGTGGATTGCCGTTCATATTCCCGGATCTCGGGGCAGACGTCGGATGACAGGGAAATGGATAGCCCGGGCATGGCCTCGCAAAGAATGGCAGCCACACGCTGTTCATGCGCCGGGTTGGCGTAGGCGTGAAGCAACCCCACCGCCACGCTGTCGATGTGCGCGTCCCGCAGTTTGGGGATTACCGCGCGTACCGATGCCTCGTCGAGGGGAAGCAGCGGCTCGCCGCGATAGTTCATCCGCTCACTGACAGACAAACGCAGATCGCGTCCAATCAATGGAGGGCGACGGTCGGCCTGAATGTCATACTGGTCGAACCTGTTCTCGAAAGCCATTTCCAGTGCGTCACGATGGCCTTCGGTGGTGATCAGGGCTGTTCTGGCCCCCCTGCGTTCGATCAGTGCGTTGGTGGCCAGGGTGGTGCCATGCACGATCAGCTCTATGCTGCCGGCCTCCATCCCGGCCTGTTCGAGGATCCGGTCAAAACCCAGCATCAGCCCGTCTGCGGGACGATCGAGGGTGGTCAGCACCTTCACCGTGTGGCGGGTGCCATCGTCCTCAAGAACGAGGTCCGTAAAGGTGCCCCCGATATCGATGGCAAGTCGGATGGTCACTGGTCTGGCTCCAAACGCGTCAAATATTCTGTCATGTCGTCATCCTGAAACTGACCTTACCTGTCCAGCGCGGCAAGAAAAGCCTCAAGTTCCTCGGCGGGAATTCGGACTTGGAAATGCTACCGATCAAATAGGATACTTCAATAAATGTGATTGATGGGTTTTAATCATTTTTGCCCTTTGCTTGATGCGGCTGTTCCGGTTGGCTAATGCCATGGCTGCTCGTGACCCTCGCATTGAGGCTGGGTTGGCAGGGACTCTGATTGCCAGATATTACAGGAGCAATTTTTAGATGAACCCCCTTTCAGACACGATAAGGGATATGAAACTGGTACCGATGCGCGAAGTCAGCAAGACGCTGCAGATTCGCTGGTATCGTTGTCCCGTCGACAAGAAAATCCTTCGCAGCCTGATGACCCCCGACGATGGGCGCGGGTTGTTCATGGCGCTCGGTCATCTTGGCCTCTGGGCGGCAACTGGCGGCATCACCTTCTATCTGTTCTCGCAGCAGATGTGGCTAGGGTTTGTTGCCGCGCTGTTCGCTCACGGCACGGTCGGCTCCTTCTTCACCGCGCCACATCACGAGCTTTGCCATCGCACCGTGTTCAAGACCAAATGGATGAACGAAGCGTTTCTGCGGATTTTTGCGCTTCTTGGCTGGAACAATTTCGAGGTCTATCAGTTCAGCCACAATTATCATCATCGGTTCACCCTGCATCCCGAAGGCGACCGTGAAGAGGTCATGCCGGCGACGCCGTCCTTGCGGGCCCTGTATCTATTGCAACTCCTGACCGTGAACATCTTCGGTGGATACCAGTCGAAGGGCCTCGTGCCGACGTTGCATAATTTTATCGCGATCGCGGCAAACAGGTTTGATAACCCGTTCAATTCATGGGGCGAGGAATTGTATGACGGGTATGATGAGCATCGCCGCCGTGCCAGCATCTGGGCGCGGATCACGCTGCTGTTTCATGGCGTCGTCATCGCTGGCGCCTTCGCCATCGGCCAGCCGATCCTTGCCTTGTTGATCTCGGGCTCCCCGTTCATCGCCAATCTGTGGCGCTATCTTGTCGGGGTGCCTATGCATTGCGGGCTGAAGAGCAGCGAGACCGATTTCCGCAAATCGGTCCGCACCATCACCCTCGACCCGCTGTCCGAATTCCTCTACTGGCACATGAACTGGCATCTCGAGCACCATATGTTCGCCGGTGTTCCCTGTTACAATCTGAAGGCATTGCATGCGGCCACAGTCGATGACATGCCGGCGCCGCGGACGCTGTTTGGTGCCTGGAAGGAAATGCGGGAGACCTGGAAGCGTCAGAAAACGGATCCGGACTACGCCTATGATACGCCGGTGCCAACCGAGGGTCTGCCGAGACGTGGTCGCGATCAGATGGCGGCATCCATTGGTGAACTTGGTCCCGTAGATCTTCGGTCATGACGGCGCGTCGGCAAAAGGTGCGCCTTGAAGATATTGCAAAACATGCCGGCGTCGGTCTTGCTACCGTCGATCGTGTGCTGAATGAACGCGGCGGTGTCAGCGAGCGAACCGTGGCCCGTGTCCTCGACAGCGCGCGCGAGCTTGGCACCAAGCGCATTCTGCCAACCGGCAAACGTCGACAGCTTTCGATCGAGGCGGTTTTTGCGCGCAATGCAACAGCCTATTCCGAGCGGTTGAACCAGTCCCTCGCGGCGGTGAATAAACTGGTCGAGTATCCAGTCACCATCTATCGCACGCATTTCGATGCGAATGACCCGGACAGACTCGTCTCACATCTTCATGCCGCAGCGGACCGCCGTGACGGAATCATTCTTTTCGCAAGCGACCTGCCGGTCATAGCCAGCGCGGTCAGGGATCTGGTCGACAGGACATTCATCGTCACCATCAGTACCGACATCCCCGATAGCGGCAGGCACTGCTATGTCGGAATCGACAATGTCAATGCAGGGCGCTCGGCCGCGAAGCTCAGTGAAGCCATATGTCGTAAGGGCGGGCGCGTGCTTGTCGTCGAACCTGGAACGAACGCGCGTTCAAATCTGGACCGTATCACGGGGTTTTGCCAGTTCTTCACCGACCGGGGCATCGGGGACAAGCTGACGTTATTGCCGCCGCCGGCGACGATCTCGGAAGCCGCATCAAATCTGCTGGCATCACTCCATGAGCAGGATGATTTCCGTGTGCTCTACGGCCCGGCCAACAATGAATTGCTCGAGACCCTGATCGAGTCCGGTCGGCACGAAGAATCGGTCAGATCAATGACCAAGATCGTCCATGATCTCAGCCCCTATTCCATAGAGAACCTGCGATCAGGTCTCATTGACATGGTCATTGACTCGAACCCGATGCAACAGGCCTTTGGGGCCCTGGATTTCATCGCCAGACAACATGGATATGAAACCGTAACAACCATGGCGAATGTCGACTTCCAGTTCTATACCTCCGAAAATCTGCCGCGAACCGACATCATTTCGTGACCTGCCATCAGGTGTCATCTTCTGAGGGTTTTTCATCATTTTTACCCTTTGCGATTGTCCACCTTTCCTGTTGGCTTAGATCAGGTAACCGACAGCCATATCGGTTGTCAGGGGAGGAAGGCGATGGATGAATCGCGCAAGGCCGTATTGGAAGATTTGGCGGGGATGCTGTCAGCGTCGTGGCGCGATCCCGCTAACAAGGTGGCGGTTGACCCGCGTTTTTATCCTCGCAACAGGACCGAAGCGTATTTCGTTCAGGATCGCATGCATGACGAACTTGGTCAGGGTTTGGCTGGCTGGAAGGTTGGCGCGACCAGCGCCAGGATGCGCGAGCTTGACGGCCATGACGATGTGATCCCGGGACGGATCTTTGCCTCGCGTAGCTATGTCGGACCACATCACAACCTGCCAATTGACCAGTTTCCAGATGCACGCATCGAGACCGAATTCGCCTTCCGGCTGACCGCAACGCCGCATCTTCGCGAGGCACCCTGGACGGCCACCGAGATGGAAGCCATGATGGTGCTGCACCCAGCGCTGGAGATCATCGGCAACCGCTATCGTCTGGACGACGCCAGCAAGGCTGAAAATTCACTGATGACGATAGCGGACAATGGCGGCGGCATTGGCTTTGTCTTTGGCGATCCTGTGGATGACTGGCAGGCGATCGACTTTCAACAGCATTTGATTGCGCTCACGGTTGCCGGGGGTGCCCCTGCCGACAATTTCCTTGGCGAGATGCGCTGCCTGCCGGCCGAGGCGGCGGCTGATCTCGTCAATCATCTGGCGGTGCGTGGCCACGAAATGCGGGCCGGGGATTTTATCTCCACGGGCGCGGCCTCGGTGCCACAACCCTTTTCAGCTGGCGATCATGTGCGCGCGGATTTCGGTGCGCTTGGCGTCATTGAAGTTGCGTTCTGACACGGCGGCATGGCAACGCGGGAGACGAGAGGTATGGTTGACGTGCTGGTCATCTTTGGGCCCAACCTGAACATGCTTGGCACACGCGAGCCGGAAATCTATGGCGCGGACAGCATGGCCGATATCATGGCAGCCCTTGCCGATCAGGCCGTGGACCTTGGTCGGAGGATTGAGATGATGCAATCGAATGACGAGGGCGTCCTGGTGACTGCGATCCAGAAGGCGCGCGGTGACGCGGCGGCGATCCTTTTCAACCTGGCGGCCTATACCCATACCTCGGTGGCGCTTCGTGACGCCCTGGCGATGTTTGAAGGTCCTAAGGTCGAGGTGCATCTGTCCAATAATGACCGGCGCGAGGCGTTTCGCCAGGTAAGCCTGACGGCGGGGGTCAGTGACGGCAGCATTGTCGGGTTCGGTGCCGACTCCTTCCGTCTTGGGTTGGACGCCGTGCATCGGCTCCTGCTGCGAAGAGACAGTGCCGGGGCGATCCGGCAGATCCGGGGAGGAGATATCGGATGACCAAGGATATTCGTCATGTGGCCGTTGTCGGCGCCGGTGGCATGGGCGCCCTGTTTGGTGCCATCCTTTCCGAAGGTGGTCTGGAGGTAACGCTTGTCGATACCGACCGCGAGCATATGGCCGCCATTCGTGAGAAAGGACTGTATATTTCCGGCCTTGGCGGTGACAGGCACCTGATGCTTGCGACAGCGCATGACGCCACACAGGTCGAACAGGCCGATATCGTGCTGGTGCAGTGCAAGGGAACAGCGACCCGCGAGGTGGCACTCGCGATGACGCATCTTGCCGATGCCGGCGCCGTGTTCATCAGTTTCCAGAACGGTCTTGGAAACGAGGATATCCTCGCCGAAATCCTTGGGCCGGAGAATGTTTTTGGCGGGTTGACCTCGATGGCCGGTGCCCGCACCGGTCCCGGGCAGATACATGACTTCGACCGGGTGCCGTCCTATATCGGTGAATGGAGTGGTGGGATGTCGCCGCGGGCCGAGGCCATCGCCGCCACCTTCACTGCAGCCGGGCTGGAGACATATGCAAGCGCCGATATCAGGACCGAGATCTGGAAAAAACTTCTCGGTAACATGACCATGAGTGCTGTTTCCGGCGTGACCAATCTGACCAGTGCCGAAATCCTGCGGCTGGATCCGCTGCGAAAGGTGTGCTTCACCGCGCTCGACGAGGCGATCTCGATTGCGCATTCGCAGAATATCGACCTTGATCGGGACGCTGTGGTAAAGGGTCTCGAACTGATGACCGCACCGGGGGGCACCGGTGACAACAAATCCTCGCTTTGTCTCGATGTTCTGGCACGCCGACCGAGCGAGATCGAGTTCATCTATGGCACACCGTTGCAGCTTGCCGACGCCGCCGGTCTTGCCGTCCCGACATTGCGTAGCCTTTATGGGCTGGTGAAGGGTATCGAAACACATTATGTCGGTGTGCCCGACCACAAGGGAGCGTGACGACATGGGTTCACTGACAGGTAAGACAGCCTTTGTGTCCGGCGGAACGCGGGGTATCGGGCTTGCCATCGCCGCGCGTTTGGCGCGTGAGGGTGCGGATATAATGGTCGCCGGTAGCAGCGAGGCGAATTGCGTGGCGGCGACCAAGGTCATCGCCGCGCAGTCGGACGGCCGGGTCGAGGCGCATGCCGCCGACTTGCGAACGCTTGAAGGGTGTCAGGCGGTGTTTGACGCGCACAGCCGGGCCTTTGGTGCCTGTGATATCCTTGTTCATAGTGCCGGCGCGACCAGGGGCGGTGTGTTCCCGGACCAGGATGATGCCGATTTCATTGACGGTTTTGCACTGAAATTCCATGCCGGGGTAAGGCTTTCGCGCCTATTCTGGCCGTTGCTCGCCGCCGCGCATGGGAATGTGGTGATGATCGTTGGCGGGGCGTCGCGCACCCCCGACGCCAAATTCATGGTCGGTGGCGCGGTCAATGCGGCGTTGGCGAATTTCAGCAAGGCGCTTGCCGGGCAGGGTCTTCAGGATGATGTGAATGTGAACTGGATAAATCCAGGCCAGACCGAGACCGAACGCCTGCAGCAGCTTCTCGCAACACGGGCGCGGGACGAGAATTGTAGCATTGACGATGTCCGGGCCGAACGTATGCGGGCTGAAGGCATTCGCCGGCTTGGCCAGCCCGATGACACGGCAGCGCTTGTTGCATTCCTGTGTGGTGACGAGGCGCGCCATATCCATGGCGCCGGTATTGCTGTCGATGGCGGCGCTACAAAGGGGTTTTTCTGATGGATTTTTCACCCTCCGAGGAACAGCGCCTGCTTGTCGCCACCATCCGTTCCTTTGTCGATGACGAGCTGCGCCCGCTGGAGGCGCAAATCGAGCAGACAGGTTACCTTGCCGATGACCTGGCTGCCGAGATCCGGGCGAAGTCACAGGCGCTCGGGCTTTATGCAGTGAATATCCCGACCGAATATGGTGGTGGCGGTCTGTCGGTTCTCGACTGGATGATCGCCGAGGAGCAGTTCGGTCGCACCAGCGATATCCTGATTCGCCGCGCTTTCGGCAATGTTTATGAAATCCTTCTGGAAGGCACCGACGCGCAGATCGAGACATATCTGCTGCCGGCAGTTCGTGGCGAGCGAACCTTTTCTGTGGCCTTCACCGAGCCCGAGGCCGGGTCCGATGCCGCCGCCATCACAACAAGAGCGGTACGAAAGGGCGATGTCTGGGTGCTGAACGGAGCCAAGCATTTCATTTCGGACGGCCTTTATTCCGACTTCTTTATCGTCACCGCGGTAACGGACCCGAATGCCGGTGCGCGTGGTATTTCCACCTTCATTCTTGACAAGGGGTGTCCCGGATTCACCATCGGACGTGATCAGCCGATGATGGGGTTGCGGGGCACGTCGCATGTTGAAATGCGATTCGAGAATGTAGAGCTTGATGAAGGCTGTCTCCTTGGCCAGGAGGGGCAGGGTCTGAAGCTGGCGTTGGCCACCCTGGGTCGAGTGCGGCTGGCACAGGTGGCAGCGCGGGCCGTCGGCAAGGCCAGCATGATCCTTGATGGCTGCCTCGACTATGCCAGGAACAGGCGGCAATTCGGATCAGCCATTGGCGAATTCCAGATGATCCAGCAGATGCTTGCCGACTCGGCGATGGAGATCAACGCCTGCCGGCTGGCCCTGTGGCAGACGGCAAGCCGCATCGATGCCGGGGACGAGGCGCGCGGCGCGATCTCGATGCTGAAGGTTCAGGCATCCGAGATGCTTGGCCGGGTCGTCGACCGGGCGGTGCAGATCTATGGTGGCGCCGGCTATTGCCGTGACCTGCCAATCGAACGCTATTACCGGGATGCCCGCATTGCGAGGATCTATGACGGCACCTCGGAGATACACCGCATGGTGATGGCGCGGCAGATGATGAAGGGGGATGTCGGCCTGTTCGACATTTATGAGCAGGCAAGATGACGAAGGTTCAGTTTCTAACCGCGGACGAAGCCGCCGCGATGATCGAGGATGGTGCCGTAATCGGACTGACCGGTGGTGGTGGTGGTCTGGTTGAGGCAAGCGCGCTTCACGCGGCTGTGGAGCGCCGGTTCCTTGCGACGGGACATCCCCGAAATCTGACCTGCATACATGCGCTGGGTATTGGCGACAGGCAGGAACGCGGCATGAACCGGTTTGCGCATGTTGGCATGACCACACGTGTCATTGGGGGCCACTGGGTCTGGTCGCCGCGCATGCAGCAGATGGCGCGGGACAATGAAATTGAGGCCTATGTGCTGCCCGGCGGCGTGATCATGCAATTGATGCGCGAGGTCGCCGCGGGTCGCCCCGGTCTGATCACCCATGTCGGACTTGGCACCTTTGTTGATCCGCGGCTGGATGGCGGACGCATGAATGAGGCCGCAAAGCAGAATCTGACCGAGATCATCACCATCGACGGTCGGGACTATCTGCGCTATCTGCCGATTCCGGTGACGGTGGCGCTTCTTCGCGGCAGTTATGCCGATGAGGATGGTAACATCTCGCTGGAGGAAGAGCCGGCCAATCTCGATATCTACGCGATAGCTGCGGCGGCGCATAACAGTGGTGGCAAGGTTATTTTCCAGGTCCGCGGGACGGTGCCGCGCCACAGTATGAAGGCCCGTGAGGTGCGCATTCCGGCGGCGCTGGTCGATGCCATTGTCGTCGATGAGACACAGCGGCAGGGCTATGACGTTGTCTATGACGCGGCATTGTCCGGGCAGGATCGCCGGGACGATCTGGCGTCGCCGCAGCCGGCATTCTCGACACGCCTTGTCATTGCGCGCCGCGCACAGCGCGAACTCCATGACAATGCGGTGATCAATTTCGGCTTTGGCATTCCTGATCAGATCGCCAAGCTGATCGACCTTGATGGTCATGCAGGGCGCTATTTCCAGACTATCGAGCATGGCACTTATGGCGGCAGGCTCATGGATGGTGATCTGTTCGGCTATGCGATGAACCCGAGCTGCATGATTGATGGCCCCTCGCAATTTGATTTCTATTCGGGTGGTGGGTTGGATATCGCCTTTCTCGGCTTTGGTGAGATAGATGCCACCGGTAATGTCAATGTGTCCAAGCTTGGTGGCAATACGGTCGGCCCTGGTGGGTTTATCGACATCGCCCAGAACGCGCGCAAGGTGGTGTTCTGCGGCACCTTCGATACTGGCGGTACCCGTTTCGAGACGGGTGACGGCACCCTGCGGGTCACGTCGCATGGACGGATTCCCAAGCTGGTTGAAAAAGTCGACCAGATCACCTTTTCTGGCCCGCAGGCCAGCGTGCAGGGCCAGCATGTCATCTATGTCACCGAGCGCGCGGTTTTCGAGTTGCGCGAGGACGGTGTGCATCTTGTCGAGATCGCCCCGGGCATTGACCTGCAGGCGGATGTGCTTGACCGAATGGGATTCACGCCGCACATGGAGTCGCCTCTGTCGGAGATGAACAGTGGCCTGTTTAGGGAATGAAGGACAGCAGAAGGCCGATGGATGTTTTCAGGATTGGATTGATTGGGGCCGGGTCGATTGGCACCCGACACATCAAGGCCATTGATGAGGTGGCGCACATCGAGTTGGTGGCCGTTGCCGACCCGTCACCAGCCGCGGCGGCGCTTGGCGACGCGCGCGGTCTCGGGGTTTTCGCCGATGCCGATACCATGTTGTCGAAGATGGATGTCGAGGCGGTCATCATTGCCACCCCGACGGAGCGTCACCACGCCGATGTGATGACGGCCCTCAAACATCGGAAGACGATACTGGTTGAAAAGCCGATTGCCGCTACCATGGAAGAGGCCGACGAGATGACGCGCTATGCCGCGGCGCAGGGATGTCAGGTGCTGGTTGGTCATCAGAGACGATATTATCCCTGTGCGAAGATGGCGCGAGACATCATCCAGAGTGGCCGCATCGGCAGACTGATGGCGGTAAGCGGCCAGTGGACAACGCGCAAGGACGACGACTATTACGCTCCGGCGTGGCGCCGTGATCTCAAGGCTGGCCCGATCCTGACCAACCTGATTCATGAAATCGACATCCTGCGCTTTATCTGCGGCGACATTACCTCGGTGTCCGCTGAGATGACGCACCATGACCAGAATTTCGAGAAAGAGGATGCGGTCGCGATCAGCCTGAAATTTGCCAATCAGGCGGTTGGAAGTTTCCTGCTTTCGGATCGCACCCCGTCACCCTGGACTTGGGAAATGGCGCTTGGAGAGAGTGTGAAATTCCCAAAGACGGGCATGAATGCCATCCGTTTTCTTGGTACCGAGGGCGCGCTGGAATTCCCGAATCTTGTGCTGTGGCGGCATGCCGAGCGCAATGGCAACTGGCACCATGAGATTGGGCCCGAGGTGATCGATGCACCGTTCATCGATGCCTATGTCGCGCAGTGCGAACATCTGTGCGCGGTGACGCGCGGCCTTGAGACACCGGTTATCGACGCCTTGAATGGTAGCCGATCGCTTGATGCGACCCTTGCGGCGGCGCGGGCGGCGAGTGTTGGAACGCGCATCAACCTGTCAACGTGACTGCAACCACAGGAGGAATAGGATGGCGGATTTCTATCTCGACATTGGCGACAACACCAGCTTCACCAAGACAGTCTCGGAGAGCGATGTCTATCAGTTTGCCGGTATCACCGGCGATTTCTCCCCAAACCACGTCAATCGGGTCTATATGGAGAAATCAAGCTATGGCCGGTTGATGGCGCATGGCGCGCTTCTTGTTGGGTTCATGTCCACGGTCTCGACCCAGATGATCGCGCATAGCCGCGAGGCGTCGGAAACCCCGGTCTCGGTCGGCTATGACAAGATCAGATTTCTGAAGCCGGTCTTTCTCGGCGACACGATCACCGTCGCCTATACCGTCACCGAGATCGATACCGAGCGTCGGCGGTCGACAGCCGGGATCGAGGTCACCAATCAGGATGGTGAGCTTGTCGCCGTCGCCAGTCACATTCTCCAATGGGTACCGAACAGCTGATGGTGGATGGAAATGAAAGCAGGAGCAGCAATATGAACAAACCCATGGACATCGCCGGTCAAAGCTTCATTGTCACCGGTGCCGCCAAGGGCATCGGCCTTGCCATCAGCACGCTGTTCCACAGCCTTGGGGCACAGGTGTCGGGCTGGGATCTCGATGACAGTGGCATGAAGGACAATCCGGTCTTCGCTGACAGTCGGATTGTCGATGTCACTGACCCATCACAGACGGAGGCGGGGTTTGCCGCCAGCCTCGCGGCGCTTGGTGATATCGATGGCATTGTCGCGAATGCCGGGGTGAACGGGCCGACGAAGCCGTTGTGGGACTATTCGCTGGCAGAATGGCAGACGGTGATGTCGGTCGATCTGACCGGTGTGTTCCTGACCGTGCAGGCTTCACTTGACCATCTGAGAACGCGCCAGCGGGGCCGGATCATTATCATCTCCTCGATCGCCGGCAAGGAGGGGAATCCCGGTGCCGTGCCCTATGGCGCGGCAAAGGCCGGCGTAATCGGGCTTGCCAAGGGGCTTGCCCGTGAATTGTTGCCTTCGGAGATTACCGTGAACTGCATCGCGCCCTCGATGGCGATGACCAGCCTGCTGGACGGGATGAGCGCGGAATATATTGCCGACAAGAAGAGTCGGATCCCGATGGGCCGTCTTTGCACGCCCGAGGAGATCGCCAGTGTGGCGGCATTTATCGCTTCCCCGGCCTGTAGCTTCACCACCGGTCAGGTCTTCGATGTCACCGGTGGGCGGGCTACATGGTAGCCTCGCCTCGCCATCTGCAACTGGATGACCTGTGTGTGCATCAGGTTTCACTTTCAGGACAATGTGATTTTGCCGACTCGTTGGCGGTGCTGCGTAATGCCGGTATTGCCCGGACCGCGCTCTGGGCACCGATGATCGAGGCATGCGGTGTCGCCGAGGCCAGACGGATATGGGATGACAGCGGCATGATCGCCGAATCGCTGTGTGTTGGCTGTCTTTTCGAGGGTGAGGCGGCGCTTCGTCAGCGGCTTGAACTTGCCGACATGTTCGGTGCCAGAACCATGGTGATGATTACCGGCGGGTTTGAGGATCTGGCCTCCGCCGGTCATGGCGGCGACATTGAGCATGCCCGTGGCCTGCTTGTTGACCAACTTTGCGTAGCGGCGCAAATTGCCGCCGGCCACCGGGTCAGGCTGGCCTTTGAACCCCTTCACCCGATGGTATGTGGCTTTCGTTCGGTGGTCTCCAGCCTTGGCGAAGCGCTCGATATTCTCGATCAGCTTGATGAGGGCCACGACATCGGTCTTGCTATCGACGCCTACGCCCTCTGGTGGGAACACGATCTGCAGGCAAAGTTGATGCGTGCCGGTGATCGTATTCTGAACTATCACGTCTCGGACTGGCTTTCCGATACGCGGGACCTCCGGCTTGATCGCGGGATGCCGGGTGACGGGCAGATCGACCTTCGTGACTGGCGCCGGATGATCGAGGCAGCCGGCTATCTCGGCCCGGTCGAAGTCGAGATCTTTTCGCGTGACCGATGGTGGAAGACGCCACCGGAAACGATGGTCGCGGTGGTTCTGGAACGAATGAACGCCGCCTTCTGAACACGGCGGCAGTGCATGGATATTCGTTTTTCAGGCCAAAATGATGGAAAACCATCAAATTTGTGGTTCCTTATCCGGGATCGGACCATACTATCGTTGCTAATGTGTCTTAACGCCTTGCTCTGCGTGGAGTGAAGCCCGTAAGGTAAGGCTTGGATTCGTTGCTGGCCCGGGGGGAGCTGTGCTTGAAGTTAAAGGTGTCCATGCAGGCTATGGCAATCTGAAGATCCTGCGCGGCATAAACATGAATGTGCCGACGGGCGGTATCGTTACCCTTCTTGGAGGCAACGGCACCGGTAAGTCCACGTTGCTCAAAGCCATTTCAGGATTGATTCCCCTGATGGAAGGCGATGTTGTCTTTGACGGTGTGAATATCTCGAAAATGAAGCCTCACGAGCGCATGCGCCTCGGCCTTGTTCAGGTGACACAGGCCAAGGAAGCCTATCCGGCAATGACGGTAGAGGAAAATCTCGTGCTTGGTGCCTATACTCGCAAAGACCGCGAAGGTACCAAGGCCGACCTTGAAAAGGTGTATGATTTCTTTCCGGTGCTTCGGGAGCGGCGCAAACAATTGTCCGGCACGCTGTCCGGCGGCGAGGTACAGATGCTGGTCATTGGCCGTGGCCTGATGGCGTCGCCGAAAATGCTGATGCTTGACGAGCCAAGCGCCGCGCTGGCTCCGAAAGTGGTTCTGGAAATTTTTGCCAATATCAACCGGATCGCAAAATCCGGCGTGACGATCCTGGTCGTCGAGCAGAATGTGCGGATGGCACTGATCCTGGCCCAGTACGGCTATATCATCCGGGACGGTGTGATCATGATGCAGGGTGAGGCCGACAAACTGATCAGCGATCCGGCGGTCAAGGAATCGTTCCTTGGCGGTTCGGTTGCCGACACCACAAAGGCGCTCAGAAATTAGGCGGCAGTTCACGGGGGATAGAAATAATGGGATTTGATTACAACTCGTTGCTGGCCTTCATTGTTTTTGGCGTCACCATCGGTGTGGTCTATGGCATCGTGGCGCTGGGCATCTCGCTGATCTATTCCGGCCTTGATATCGTGCATTTCGCACATGGTGAGATGTATATGTTCGGTGCCTTTTTCGGTCTTGTGCTGGCGCATAATGTCGGTGTGCCCTACCCGGTCGCGCTGATCGGTGCGATGATCCTGACGGCGCTTCTTGGAATGGCGGTCGAACGGGTCTTCTATCGAAGGCTGACGCGCGCTGGCGGCGGATATACCGTTGCCGGCATGGGAATGATTATCTGCGGTTTCGGCATGTCCGTTGCGCTGGTCAACACGGCCTATTTCTTCTTTGGCGCCGAGGCCGAGCCTTTCCGTGCCAATCTGGACTATATCCCGCGACTGAGTTTCCCTGGTGATGTGCAGGTGCCTGAAAGCTATGTGCTGACAGCGATTATTTCGGTGTTACTCATGGTGGGTCTGCATTATTTCCTGCGGCATACCAAGACTGGCCTTGCGGTTCGCGCCGTCGCCCATAACAAGGACATCGCCTATCTGATGGGTGTCAACGTGCCGCTGATGATCTCGCTGATTTTCGGCCTCGCCTGCGGTCTTGCCGCCGCCGCCGGCGTATTGATTGGTCCGATGCAGTCGGTGCAGGTGGAAATGGGCTATCTGATGTTGATGAAGGCGTTTGCTGCAGCGGTCGTTGGTGGCTTCGGCTCGCTTCCCGGCGCCATTGTCGGTGGAATCATGGTCGGCATCTTCGAAAATCTGGGTGCCGCGTACATTTCACCCAGCCATAAGGACATTTACGCATTTTTGCTGTTGATCCTGGTCCTGATGTTCAAGCCATCAGGCCTGTTCGGGGTTGAGGCAAAGGTGAAGGCATAGTGAGCAGGCTCACTATGAATAAGGGCAAAGCCTGAAACTAAGTGGAGGAAAACATGCGAGTACTGAACAAAATGTTTGCCGGTGTCATGGCCGCAGGTGTCGGTCTTGCCGCCACGGCTGCGTTCGCCGGCGATATTCGTGTCGGAATCACGATGCGAATGGTCAGCGAGAACGGCCAGGCCTATGGTCAGATGGTGATGGACGAGATCAACGCGATCAATGATGCCGGCGGCATCAATGGCAACATGATCGAAGCCACGCTGATGAATGATGAATGCAAGTCCGACAAGGGCGTTGCAAACGCGAATAAGCTGATCTTCCAGGAGAAGATCCATCTGCTGATTGGCTCGACATGTTCTTCTGTGTCGCTGCCGATCGTTGACGTGACGGCGAAGGCCGGCGTGCCGCAGATGATCCCGCATTCCACCAACGGCAAGATCACCCAGAAGGGCAGTGAATGGGTCTTCCGTATTCCGGTATCTGGCCGCTATTACGGTGGTGTTGCCGCAAAATATGTTGGCGAGAATATCGGCAAAAAGATTGCCTACATCTGTGCCGCCGATGCGGCCTCTGTCAATGACTGTGCTTCCATGCAGGGCCAGATGAGGAAGCAGTTTGGTGCCGAGCCGGCCTATGTTGCCGATGTGCAGGAAAAGGAAGTCGATTTCCGTTCTCACATGCAGAAGATCAAGAACCTGAATGTAGATGGCATCATGGTGGCTGCTCTGGCAGAGACCATGGCCCGTGCGTTGGTACAGTCCTATGAGGCTGGCATCGGCGAGGATGTCCGTCGCATCGGCTCATCTTCGGCTTCCAACGCGCCGGTACCGAAAATTGCCGGCGATGCGGTCAAGGGTGTGTTCTTCACAGCTGCCTATTCGGCTGCTGACCAGCGTCCGATTGCCAAGCTGTTCAATTCTATGACCCGTGCGCGCTACAACATTCATGCGCCTGACCATGATTTCTCGCAGGCTTATGACCTTGTTCGGATCATGGAAATTGCGTTGAAAAATGCTGATCTCGACCTTTCCGACAGCGCGCTTGCTTCCGACCGCACCGCCATTCGCGATGCGATTGCCAACGTCAAGGGGTACCAAGGGCTGGCATCGGGGCCGATCAGCTTCTGCGCGGCGCCGACCCCGCAGTGCCGTGACGGCAACCGTACTGCGGTTCTTATCGGTTACACCAAGGGTGGTGAAAACTTCGAAACCGAGGTGCTTGCCCGTGTGACCATGGATGAGAATTTCGGTCTCGAATAGGCGTAACAAAACAGATGGTCGGGGGCTTGCCCCGACCATCATTCTCTTGATTTCATATTCCGATTTTTTGTCTTCAGACGGATCCGGGGGAATGGCTCGATATGGTATTTCTATCACGTATTGCTGACCTGATAGATGCGCTGGCACAACGCCACAGGCTTTTGCCATGGCTCGCAGCCTATGCGCTGCTGCTGCCTCTGCCGTTCATCTTGTCGACTTTCTTCAATGACTATCTGATTGATCTGGCAAACCGCGCCTGTCTGTTTATCATGCTGGCCGTTGGGCTGAATATTGTGAAAGGGTTTTGTGGCCAGGTCACGGTCGGCCACATAGGTCTTTACGCCATCGGGGCGGTGACCTCGGCAGTGCTGTCACTTGAACCTGGCGGGTTTGGTGGTGCACTCGGATTTGGTCTGCCGGTCTGGGTGTCGATCCCGATCGCGGTTCTGGTGACCGCCTTTGCCGGCCTCATTGTCGGGCTGCCCTCGGTTCGACTGGAAGGTGCATATCTCGCACTTGCGACGCTTGGGCTTGGTGAATCCGTCCGCATTTTCATTGCTGTGACACCGGCACTTGGGTCCAGCACCGGCCTGATGATGATCCCGGCGCCGAGCATTGGTGGGTATGTTTTCGACAGCTTTACCAGCTATTACTATCTCGTAATGACTGCCGCCGTCGTGGGGATCTATTTTTCCTTTGCGATCCTCCGCTCGGCCACCGGACGCGCCTTCCAGGCGATCCGCGAGGACACCATTGCCGCCTCGGTGAACGGTATCAATGTGGTGAAATACAAGCTGCTGGCCTTTGTCCTCAGCGCTATCTATGCAGGCCTGGCAGGTGCGTTGTTCGCACATATGCCGCCGGGGTATCTCCATCACAACAACTTTACCGTCATCGAAATGGTAACCCTGCTTCTGATGGTGGTTCTTGGTGGTATCGGCAATGTCTGGGGCGGGGTTATCGGTGCCATTGTTGTGACTATCGCCTATGATCAGACCAAGGATCTGGTGGTTTATTTCATGGACCGCCCGATTGTGATCCAGCCGCTTGTCTTTGGTCTGTCAATGGTTCTTCTGGTGCTGTTCATGCCTCGTGGAATTGGTGGCTGGTTCGAGGGTGTGCAGCGGAATCGCAGATTTATCAAGAGAAGCGAGGAGAAGTTGGGTGGCGCTGCTAGAAACTCGTAACCTGAGCAAGAGCTTTGGCGGTCTGCAGGCGATTGACAAGGTCAGCCTGAAAGTTGAGCCGAACACGATCCACGGGCTGATTGGGCCAAACGGATCCGGCAAATCGACCTTCTTCAATCTTCTTACCGGGGTGTATCAGCCTGACGAGGGAAGCCATATCAGCTTCGACGGGGTAGACATCACGAACAGCCCGGCACATACGATCGCCGGGCTGGGGTTGGCCAGAACCTTCCAGTTGCTGCGTCTCTATGGCGAGCTGAGCGTTCTCGACAATGTCATGGTTGGCTACCACCCGCATACGAAATACGGGCCACTCGCCCCGCTCCTTAACGGTGCCGAGGTGCGACGTCAGGACAAGGCTGTCAGGGAAGAGATGCAGGAGTTGCTGGAATTTATCGGCCTTGCGGACCATGCCGAGATTCCGGCCGCAGAACTGTCTGGTGGACAGCGCCGTCTTCTGGCGCTTGGGCGGGCCATCGCGATGCGTCCGAAAATGCTGCTTCTCGACGAACCGGGGGCGGGGCTTTCGCCGGTCAATGTCGACAATCTGATGACCACCATAATGACCCTCAAGGAACGGTACAATCTCACAATCATCGTGGTGGAGCACATCCTGAAGGTTGTGATGTCGACCTGCGATGCCATCAGCGTGCTTGATCATGGGCAGAAGATTTCCGAGGGCACGCCCGAACATGTCAAGAACGATCCGGCGGTTGTCGAGGCTTATCTCGGTCGCGAAATGGCGGACGAAGATATCCGGGCGGCGATGGACGCGTGACGTCGGGGTGTGTAGATAGATGCAGGGCAATGCCGCCGGGATCAGATGGGAAACACAAGACCGAACACTGATCCTGACCATTGATCGGCAGCATCGCCGCAACGCACTGGACCCTGACGCCCACCATCAGCTTGCCAGCCTTTTCGACACATTTGCCGCGAGTGACACGCTTCTCGTCGCCATTATAACAGGCGCGGGCGACAAGGCATTCTGTTCCGGCTCGGACCTGTCTGTGGATGCCGGCCTTGACCGCGCCAATCTCCCGTCAACAGGCTTCGCCGGTCTCGCAGAACGCTTTGATCTAATTAAACCGGTTATCGCAGCGGTGAACGGAGACGCCATCGGTGGTGGGATGGAAATCGTCCTGGCCTGTGATTTGTGCGTGGCCGTGCCCAGCGCAAGGTTCTCGTTGCCGGAGCCACGCGTTGGACTGGCGGCAAGTGGAGGGCTGCATCGTCTGGCAAGGCAGGTGCCGCTTAAACAGGCGATGGAACTTGCTTTGACAGGGCGCATGTTTGCCGCTGATGAACTTGTCGGAATGGGTGTTGTAAATCAGCTTTCACCATCTCCGGCTGGTGGCACCGGTGTTCTGGCAATGGCTTTGGAAACCGCCGCGATGATCTGCGAGAACGCGCCACTGGCGGTGCGTGCAACGAAGCAGATGATGATGCAAGGACTTGACCTGCCGGATCTCGAGACCGCCTTCGCGACGCGGTATCCGGCTTTCGAAGCCATGCTGGCCAGCGAAGATGCCAGGGAAGGCAGGCTGGCCTTTCTGCAAAAGCGACAGCCGAAATGGCGAGGAAGGTAGCTGGTATGAACGACGCTCCGGGCAAACTCAGAACCTGCATTGCCACGGTATCGATCGCCGGTGACTTCCGCGAGAAACTTGCAGCGATCTCACGCGCCGGCTTTACCGGCATCGAAATCTTCGAGCAGGATTTTCTGGCCTATGACGGCGCTGCTGTGGATGTTGGGTGGTTGGTCGAGGATTATGGGCTGGAAATCATGCTGTTCCAGCCCTTCCGTGATTTTGAAGGGTTGCCGGAACCCTATCGGTCACGAGCTTTCGACCGGGCAGAACGAAAATTCGACCTGATGAACAGCATGGGCGCCGATCTTGTTCTGATTTGCTCGAACCTGTCTGCCCACGCGCTTGGTGGCATTGACCGGGCTGCTGATGATCTTGCCGAGCTTGGCGAGCGGGCAAAGGCGAGGGGGCTGCGAATTGGGTTTGAGGCGCTGGCCTGGGGACGGCATATCAATGATCATCGTGACGCGTGGGAAGTGGTGCGCCGTGCCGGCCATAGTCATGTCGGACTGATCCTTGACAGTTTCCATACACTCAGCCGCAAGATCGACCCTGATACGATCCGTGCCATACCGGGTGACAAGATATTCTTTGTCCAGCTTGCAGACGCACCTTTGATCGACATGGACCTTTTCTACTGGTCGCGGCATTTCCGCAATATGCCGGGTGAGGGTGATCTTCGGGTCGTCGATTTTATGCGTGCCGTAAGTTCAACAGGATATGCCGGGCCACTGTCTCTGGAGGTGTTCAACGATCAGTTCAGGGGAGGCAGCCCGGCAATGATCGCCCGCGATGGGCATCGCTCACTGCTGGCACTGATGGATGATGTCCGGCGGAATGAACCTGACATGCGTCTGCCGGTGCCTCGAATGCCTGCCCGCGGCACCTGCCTGGGGATCGAGTTTGTCGAATTCACGACAAGTGAACATGAAGCCTCTGATCTGGCCGCGTTTCTGTCCATGATGGGATTCGTCCATGTGGGCAACCATGTTTCGAAACAGGTCGCACACTGGCGCCAGAATGGGATCAATATCCTGATCAATACCGAGGACTCGGGACCGGCCCAATCTGCCTATCAGGTGCATGGAACATCGGTCTGCGACATTGCCATCAAGGTTGATGCTGCTGCTGCGGTCATTGATCGCGCGCGAAGTCTCGGTGCGAATATCGTGGAAACAACCGAGGGTGAAGACGAACTGAAAATTCCGGCAATCCGGGGCGTCGGGGGCGGCCTGTTGCGGTTTGTGGATGATGCCAGCGGTCTTGCAAACTGGTGGGAGGTTGATTTCAGGACCGTTGATGCGCCGCAGCCTGCTACAGGGGTCGGCCTTCAAAAGATTGACCATCTGGCCCAGACGATGAAGTACGAGGAAATGCTGACTTGGACGCTTTTCTACACCTCGATCCTCGAGGTGGAAAAGGTGTCCATGGTGGATGTGGTGGACCCGGGAGGGCTGGTGAGAAGCCGGGCCATCCAGAATGTCTCCGGCGAGATGCGGGTCACGTTGAACGGTGCTGAGAACCAGAATACGCTTGCCGGTCAATTCATCGATCGCACCTTTGGGGCGGCTGTGCAGCACCTTGCTTTCAGCTGCGATGATATCTTTGCCACTGCTGAAGCGCTTGCCTTGCGCGGGTTCGATGCACTTGCGATGTCGCCAAACTATTACGAGGATCTTGGCGCCAGGTTTGGTTTGGATGATGCGTTTGTCGAACGGCTCCGCGCATCGAAAATTCTCTATGACGAGGATGCAGACGGCCGCTATTTCCAACTTTATAGCCGTCAGCGCGCCAGTGAGGTGTTCTTCGAGATTGTTCAGCGGGACGGGGGCTATGACGGGTATGGCGCCGCCAATGCCCCCTTCAGGGTCAGTGCGCAGAGGCGCAATCTTTGATCTTGGGCTTGAAACAGACCTGATCAGCCATACAGCGTCTTGAACTTTCCAATATTCATTCGGAAGCCAGCTTCAAAATCGCCATTGCCGGGATGGTAGACGGATTCAAAACTGATCACCCCGTCATAGCCGTCCGCGCGAAGCGCATCGGCCATGGGGGCAAATTGATCAGCAAGCTGGCCTTCGCCCATGGGCCGCACCTCAAGCGTGGCACGCGGCGTGTCCACTTTGACATCCTTGATATGGATGTGGCCAAGATAGCCATCCTTTACCTCGTCATACCCGTCGGGAAAGGCGGTCTCATGGCACCAGCAATTGTTCGCCGGATCCCACAGCACCTTCAGCACATCCTTGCCGTCCAGATCATCAATCAGCTTGCGGCCGGTATAGTTGGAATTGACCATCGTGCCGTTGCCAGTCTCCACAACAAGCGTGACGCCGGCATCGCGCGCCACATCGAGCGCCGGCGCGATCAGCGGCAGCATGGCATCCCACGCGCCTTTGGCGACATTCCACTTTTCCGCTCCGTTGAAGCCGAACAGGATCTGTTCCTTCTTTGGGGTCATGATCCGGACCAGCGGCGAGCCGACGATATGCGCCATCTCGATAACCCGCTTCAGCGCGTCCATGTGCTTCGTATGGAGATCATCGCCGGGTTTGTTGGCGATGGTGGTGCCAGCAAAGATATGGCGGCTGAGACAGGAGACCGGCTTGCCGCGGTCTCGAAGCAATGCGTCGATCTCTCGGATTTCTCCAGCATCATGGTCGCCGACCTCTTTCTCGCCGACAAATTGCAGTTCGGCATATTCCAGCCCGAATTCATCCATCACATCCACGGTATGCGCCAGATCGCGGCTGATACCGTCACAAATCACACCAAGTTTCATCATACACTCCCTTAGCGATGCAGCTCGGCACCGACAATCTCTTCCATAATTCGTGTGCAGATCCAGTTGTCGCCCTGTGGATATTTGGTCTTTCCCTGATGGAATATCTGCATCGCCGTCGACGCGGTGAACATCGGTACTCCCATTTCTTCAGCCATGCCTAGCAAAATCGTCAGATCCTTGTGCATGGTACCGATACCGGACCCGGTTCCTTCAAAGCGGCGGTCGATGATGTTCTCAAGCGCGGTCTTGGTAATGCCGCAGCCAGCGCCAGAAGTGGAGACGACATTGTAGAGCGCCTGGCCGGACACGCCTGCCTTGGCGGCGAGCGTGGCTGCCTCGAAGGTGGCGCTGAAGATTGACCCAATGATGGATTGGAGGCAGGCCTTCATGACCTGTCCCTCACCGGGGGCTGTGCCAACATGGTGAATGGTGCCTGACACCGCCTCCATCACGGGCCTGGCTGCCGCCATCAGGTCATCCGGAGCTGCGGCCATCATCGTCAGTGTACCGCCCTGTGCGCCCGGGAACCCGCCCGAGACAGGGCTGTCGATCAGGCGAAGGCCGGTGCCGTGCAGCGCGCCGCCGATCTCGCGGGCCTCAGCCGGCTTGATGGTCGCAGTCAGGATAATGATCCCGCCTTCGGCCATGGTCGAGGACAGTCCGTTTTCGCCAAGGATCACGGCTTTGGCCTGATCGCCATTCATCACCATGACATAGACAACATCGGCGTGCCGCCCGACATCACCCGGTCCGGCACAGGCAACGCCGCTCATCTTGGTGAAATCTGCCATGCGCGCCTTGTCCAGGTCGAACCCGCAAGTCTCGAATCCGTTCGCGATCAGGTTTTTCGCCAGACCAGACCCCATGTCACCAAGACCGATTACTCCTGCTTTCATATCTTTCCTCCCATGCCGCATCACAGCGCGTTGGTGCTGTCCTGCGGGCTAGACATGGCCACGCCAGCGCAGCCATTTACCATGATCGAGGGATTTCACACGCCGGGGTCCGGCGTCGGGCGGGTCCAGTAGACACCCCCTGCCCGCTGCCAAGGGCCGATACGTCCGACCACGCAGCATTAAATTATTAGTGACGTAATGGTCTGGCGGATGCAAGGCCCTTGCGCAGGCACAGTTGCAGCGCCAAATCAAAGCATCAACTGTCTTCAGGCAGTGACCCGCCAAGCACCTGTATCAGGATATCGCTCTGCGCCTCGAACATCTGATCACCGGTCATGATATCGCAGCCAAGCTCTAACGCGCATTTCAGCAAAGGTGTCATCACAGGCTTGGTCACAACTTCCGCTACAAACTGCCCGGTGGACAGGGTGTCTGGGTTCACCGGGAAATCGTCTTGTCCAGACATCCCAAGTGGTGTCGCGTTCGATACCAGATCAAACCCGCCGGCATCGGTCGAACCAACATGGACACGACCGGGGAACTTCTGGTCAAGCCTCGCAATCAAGTGATCACGTCTGACAGCTTCGATGTCATGAATGGCCAGCGACAGGCAGCCCATATTGAGAAATTCATAGGCCATGGCAGACCCCGCGCCTCCCGCACCGATGAGAAGCACATGTTTGTTCCTTATGGTTCCGCCGGCAGCGATGATCCCGTGGCAGTGACCGAGACCGTCTGTATTGTCGCCCACCCAGCCGGTTTCTGACCTGAACATGACATTTGCCGATCCGGCGTAACGGGCGCGCTCTGTCAGTCTGTCGCAGAATTTGGCCAGTGCACGCTTGTGCGGCACGGTGGCAATCAGGCCGGGAACATTGCGCGTTATCGAGACCGCCGCCAGAAATGTCTGCAGGTGATCGGGCGAGACATCTGCCGGTATGACCAGCGAATTCACCCCCCTTTCAGAGAATAAGCGGCTCAGGCCGGCTGGCGATTTCACCTGGGCAATGGGGTGCCCCACAATTGGAATGATGTTAGTGTCACCGGAAAGTAACGGGTGGTGCATGTCCAGTTCAAACCTCCGTTCAGGCGGCCCAGGTCGAGACTGTTCCGAAGCAAGTAAAGACGCCGGTTGCCAATATGCGCATAAAGATAGTTTCGTACACCCTCACCATATTCATATCCATGAACCGGCGGTAGGGTCTTCAGTAACTGCTGCCCCCGGCAACCAACAGCTATTTTGCAAGCGTTTGTCGAGGCCTGTCTCGCAAAGCGTAAGAATTTACAGTAAAATAATATCCCATAATCAGAGTGTTATTGATACTGGCAAAGGTCAATGTGGCCACCGGTGTCCAGTGGCGGTTTGCGCCCGGTTCAAGGGCTTATCAGAGTGGCTGCAAACCATCTGCGGTACAACTGATCGCTGATGAAGAATTGAGTTATGCTTGGCTATCCGACTGCCTGGTCATAGGAAGTCTTGCTCCGAACACTCAATCGCAAGGGTGAGCTTCATTGTTTTGAAGACAGTTCGCCCGCACACGCATGGGTTTTGTGCCTAGCGTGTGGCATGTCTTTTGCAAAACTAAGCCGTCAGAGAAAAACTTTTGTGGACTTACAATGTTTTATACCGCCATGACTGGCCTAAAGGTATCCCAGAAGGACCTGGCCAACACATCTCATAACATCGCAAATACCGGAACAGTCGGCTTCAAGAAATCGTCATTGTCATTCTCTGACATCCATGCAGCTTCCGTCTAGGAGGTTGCGTCTGTAGGCAAGGGAGCTTTGCAAACAGCAAGGCGGTTGAACACGTCGCAGGGCGAGCTGCTCAGCACAGGCAACGTTCTCGACCTTGCCTTGACGGAAGATGGGTTCTTTATGGTTTCAGGGCTGAAGGAGACAACAGCGGCCGACGGCCAGAACCGCTTTCTCTTGACACGGAATGGTAGTTTTCAACTCGATAAAGATGATTTCATCGTCAATGAAAATGGCGAATATCTCCTCGATGTAAATCAACAGCCGATACAAATCGACCGTGTTGCATTGGAAACACTCTATTCGAACAGCTACGCCTTTGATCGTGGAACGCTCGTTGCAGACCTTGGGACATTTGAGCAGGTCAATCGACCCCTCGAATTGGCTCAAGATCAACCATTCAATCTCGACTTTGCCGGATCCAAAATAAGACTTGGTGGCACTTTCCTGCCCAAAGGCACGCGCTTTGATCTGTCTTCCGATGAATATATCTCAAATGTCGCTGACCAGATCAGCATCAAAAACAACAGGATATATCGCGGTACGGGGCTGGAAGCCGAATTGATTGGCGATGTCGAATTTACCGGCGCGAGCCTGAAACCGGAGGTCTCTTTCAAATCCGGAAACATTTTTGCACAAACGGTCGAAAATGCCCTGTTCAGTTCGCCTTTTGGCACCACTTGGCAGAGCGATGGCGCACAGACGGTTTTCGGCTCGACAGAGATTCCGTTCTACAGCGGTGACCCCCAGCCCACGTCAATAAAAGTTGGCCTTCAGGGTGACGCGGATATCCCCACCTCGATATCCAACGCGGGTCAACCTGCCACGCTGTCAGCAGGGGATGGTGAATTCATTTTGTCAGAGGGTGAGAATGGCGACTTTGTCCTGACCACAAATGTGACTGTTGACCAGGCACACAGCCTTGTTCGAGGCCCGGCTGCAACAAGCAACAGTATAGCGTTCGAGCAAGGTCAGACGATAAAGTTTGACTGGCGCGGAACGTCCAACGACAAGCTGGATGTTTTCGGTTACCTGATCAATACAAGTACCAAACAGACAGTTGATCTGGTGAATGCGACTTCCGGCAACACGTCCGGATGGCAGCATGTCAACGTCACCATTCCAGAAACCGGTGACTACCAGATCGTTATGGTCGGGGGCGGCTATGTCAGCGAGGATGCGCAGATCATCCAGACAGCAGATGCCGGTCAACCCATTTCAATGGCCCGTGAAGACTGGAATGTTATCGACGAGCGGGTTGTTCTGGGCCAGAGCGATATTTTTGGCAAATGGAAGCAGATTGCCGAAACTGTGGCGAAAGAATATTGGGGCGAGCCGACCTCGTATAGTCCGACACAAGACAGCGCAACCGCGCTTTACTGGCAAGCCAGCGTTGAAAAAACCGTTGATGTCGGGCCGGATGGTCAATATACGGATGTCAATGGCGCAACCGGGAACGTTCAGCAATATGTAGATGGTTATAATGCCAGAATGAGCGCGATGGCGGCAGACCAACAGGCAACATATGAGGATTTGTCTGCCGAGGAAATCTTTGCCGAGATCTGGGGGGTCCCATCCGAAAAAGTTGGCACCACGATGGTCTGGCGGGGAACGGATGAAAAGCGCCTTGATCTGACCGAGGGTACATGGACGGATGCCGGTTCCGGTGCTTTCGGGAAAGTCATCGATATTATCCGGGCAAATGAGCCAAATGAAACAGTCAGTGCTGTCCTTGAGACAAGGTTTGGTATTCCGCGAAACGAGCAGGCCGAGTACTTCGCGACAAATTTTTCAGATTGGCGGTATCCTGAGGGTAACAGCGCGAAAAACCTTGCAGACCAAGGAGAAGGTTCCGGCAGCTTCAGCGTGGAGCCATTACCCGAAGGTGGCCTTCGATTGACAGCTGACATTTCAGCAATGGACAAGGATGCCGTCATTCGCGGCCCGGCCATTTCTAATGCACAGCCCTTGCTCTTGTCCCAAGGCCAGACCGTGACGTTTGATTGGTCGGGTTCCTCCACCGGCGAGCTGGATGTCATCGGCTATCTACTCAATCTCGACAGCAACCAGACAACGACTTTGCTGAATGTGACGACACATGATGCGCCGTCGTCGCAGACCTATGCGGCTAATGTACCCGCCGATGGTAATTATAAACTTATTTTTGTTGGGGGCGCCTACGCCTCTGCCAATAATCAGGTACAGGTTACAGACAGGACCGAGACGGTGTCGCTTGACCCTGCCCAATGGAATGTCGTTTCCGATCGTGTTGTAGTGGGTAACAGCAAGATTGCAGGCCAGACCGTTCCGTGGAACGCTGCTGAATCCTCAAACTCCGCAGAGGCACTGTCACTGGATGATCAGGCAGAGGCCCAAACCAGCTTCGGTGTTGATTCACAAAACAATACATTGGTTCTGAGTGGTAATGTCCTGTCCGCAACCGAAGGCGGGGTGCTGGGGCAAAATTCGGTTTTCCGTGGCCCGGCTATAACCTCCAACAGGGTTATTTCCCTTGGAAATGGTGATGGTGTTTCACTGTCCATATCCGGCAACAGTGATGCCACGATTGCATATCTTCAAGACAGGAATTCCGGCGCTCAAATGCCTCTCAAAAGGGTGTCCGAGGCAGGTCTATCCCAAGACGAATCGCTGTATGAGGCAACTGTAGACAAAATTGGAGATTACCAGCTTGTTGTCATCGGTGCGGTAACCGGTGGAGATGTCTCTTCTGCCAGCAACGCAATTTCCATTACAGATGTAAGCGTCAATCGCACTCATCCCGAATTCAAAGCTGAGGCAACATTCGATATCACCAACGTAAAAATCCGCAATGGTGATGGAAAATATGCACTGAGCAGCAGCGTGGCATTCAGAAATTTTTCTGTCCAGGATGTGATCGAACAGCGCAGTATGGATGATGTTTCCACCGAGCAGGTCGCAGAGGTTTTGTCGAGATTTACTCTGAGTGAAAATACTGACGTCGCCGACAAATTGAATGGCAGTCTGATTTCGATATTTCTTCCAGGAGATGTCAATACTGGTCGGAATTTGTCTGACCAGGCAGGCGGCCTGTCCACGCTTTCACTCATCGATACGAATTCGACGACCAACCAGCATCTTCTTTCAAATCTGAAGGTAAAGGATAGCGGTGATGTTCTGGCGACCTATGCCAATGGCTCCGAAGCAGTCAATGGACAGATTGGTATAGCAAAAGTGGCGGTATCTGCCGGGTTGACCAACAGGGGCGGTTCGCGTTTTGAAACAAACGAGAATAGTCCGCTGCTGTATTTTCGGGCTGTCGTAAATAATGGAATAAAGTCAGGAAACCTGGAAACAGCCAATGCCGATATCACTGACGAGCTGACCCAACTCATGCTGATACAGCAAAGATATCAGGCGAATGCAAAGGTATTCGAGGCCAATAGCGAAAACGTCAGAAAAGTAACTGATATCCGTTAATGTAAAAGGGATCAGTTGCCAGATTTTCAGGTGTGATAGGGCTCTGACACCTCACACCCGGCATCCGGCCCCGACAGCATCCAAAAGCATCTCGACGCCATCCCTGCATCGCTTTACAACCTTTGGGGGTGGGGCCGGGCATCTGGCCTGCCGTCCAGTCATCTGTACACAGCAAACCCAAAGGCGGTTGCAGGCATGAGCCAGATTACCGAAGATCTTCTTGCTGACATTCGAAGCCGGTTCGCCCAGGTTGATACCTGTCCGCAGCAGGGGCCGCGTGTCTTTTTTGAAAATGCCGGCGGCGCGCTGACCCTGAACAGCGTTGTCGATACCTCGACGGCCTATGCCGCCATTCCGGACAATCAGGGGCGGGACAATGCAGGCTCGCACGAACTCGTGCGGGTGATCAACCGGGCCAAGGACGATATGCGTGTGTTCATGAACGCGCCCGGTGGCCAGTTCTTTGTCGGGGAAAGCGGGACCGAGCTGCTGTTTCGTCTGATCATGAATGCCTGTCTGGGAACAGCGGCCGACGGTATTGTGCTTGGCTCGACCGTTGAACATCCGGCAACACGCAGCGCCTGTCACCGCTGGTCGGGAATTTCCGGCAAGACGCACCGGCTTGTCAGCCACGATGACGCGCGCGGTCTGGTCACGGCGGCTGATTACGCCGCCCGGGTGACGCCGGATACGCGCGTTGCCACCATCCTGCACACCTCGCCGGTCACCGGCATGGGCATGGATGTTCCCGCCATATCGAAGGTTGTCCGCGATGTGGCACCGGAATGTATCATCATTGTCGACGGTATTCAGCATGCCGCCCACGGCCAGATCGATATCGCCAGCTATGATGTCGACGGCTATGTCATCTCGCCCTACAAGATGTTTTCGCGCCACGGCTATGGTCTTGCCTGGATTTCCGACAGGATGACAGCGATCGAGCATGACTCGCTGGTCGGCGGGCCAGAGGACAATTGGGAACTTGGCACCCGTGACACCGGGGCCTATGCCACGCTTTCGGACGTTGCCGACTATCTGGAATGGCTTGGCGGGCAGGTTACGGACAGCCCCGACAGACGCGAGCGGTTCCGGGCCGCCGGCGCGGCCATTCACGCCCATGAAACATCGCTGACCGAGGCGATGATCCACGGCACCGGCAATCTGCCGGGTCTTGCCAGCATGCCGCGGGTACGGATCATCGGCGGCATCGACAACCCGGCCCGCGAAGGTCTGGTCTCGCTCTGCGTCGAGGGTGTGGCCGCAGCCGATGTGGTGACGATGCTGAACAGCCAGGGGATCCGTACCCATCTGCGGAAGGCCGATCACTATTCGGGCAATATTCTCGATCCGCTTGGTCTCGATGGTTGTGTGCGGGTCTCGATGTGCCACTACAACAGCATCCACGAGGTCGCGCAGTTCCTCGCCGTTATGAAATCCATTGCCGACTGACCGGGCGGGCGGGGAGGGGCTGACGATGCCGGGAATTCTGACGATGACAGAGATCGGGAACCGACCTTGGAACGGCAGATCCCGGTGCCATGCGGCCCCGTGCCGCCTGCTTGCAATCCTCATCATCTTGATGACCTTCATGCAACCGGTTCTGGGGGGCGACGAGGTGATGATCGACCGAACCGAAGTCACCATCGGTGCTTTTGCGCAATATGCCGCCGCCACGGGAACCGTTACCAGTGCCGAGAAGTCGGGCGGTATGGTGTTCGAGGCAGGCTGGGTCACCAGACCAGGCTGGAACTGGCGCACCCCCTATGGTGTGGACGGCGCGTCGGATGAACCGGCGGTCCACATCACCTATGACGAGGCGGCGGCGTATTGCCGATGGCGCGGTGCGCGTCTTCCGACCAGGGATGAATGGATCAGCAACGCCTATACCGAGCGCCGCTCCGCGCCGCCTTCACCCTTTGTGACCGGACACACCTATCCCTATCCGACGGGTGACAGCCCCGTGGGGGCAAATTGCCTGCGGGACTGCGGCAATGCCGCCGGCAATCCTGTTGGCAAGACCGACTATTCGCGGTTCCTGATGCGTGGATATGGCCATGCCCCCGCCGGCAGTACAAAAGCCGGGGTGAACGGTCTGCATGATATGGGTGCCAATGTCTGGGAGTGGGCGACATCTGGCGATGGCCCGCAGCAGGCGACAATGGGTGGCTCGTGGTGGTATGGTGCGGCACAGATGGCGGCTGACTATGGCGCCACCAAGCCGCGGGACATGGCGGTTGTCTATATCGGGTTTCGGTGCATTTCGGATGGGTGACGAATGAGCTGGATCAGGTCTGTTTCACGCATGCTTTCGGCTGCGATCATTGCCTGTCTTGTACCGGCCATTGTGGCTGCGCAGGCACCGACATCCGCGCTCCAGCTGACCTATGAGGTCGAGTGGGGCGATGTCGATGTGGCGAGTGCCACCGCAGACTGGACCTTTGGTGAAGATAGTTTCGAACTTGTGGCCACCTCCCGGACCGTCGGACTGACCGATGCCTTCAGGAAATACCGGGGCCGTACAGAGCTGACAGGCAGGATCGAGAAGGGACAATATCAGCCGGTCAGGCTTTCCATCTCCGGTGTTTCCAAACGTCGCTCGCGGGCGGCGGTGACGTCATGGACGCCGCAGAACGGCACCGTTGCCACCAGCAGAGAGCCGGAGCCGAACCTGGAAAAGGTCTTCCCCCTGAAGGATGAGCATATCGAAGGTGCCCTCGACCCGTTCAGCGCGATGCTGAACATGCTGGACAGCATCGCGAGGACCGGATCATGCCGTGGCTCTGGTCGAATCTATGATGGTCTGCGGACATCCAGCTTCATGCTGCATGACCTTGGCACAAGGATTTTGGAAAAAGACCGGCCCTTCGCCTATGAAGGCAACACATTGGTATGCGGGTTTGTCGGCACCCCGACCGGCGGTCACGAGCGCAAGTCCCGCTGGCGCAAAAAACAGCCCAAGCCCGAGGATGTCATGATTTTTGTCGCCGAAGTGCGACCGGGCCTGTTCCTGCCGGTAAGATTGCAGGCCAGATCCTTCCTCGGCACGGTGACGGCCAGACTGGTGGTGCCCAGCCTGACCTATCGGACGCCCTGACATGGCCGAAATCGGGACGTGTCGTCATCGACGAATGGTGGCCATGTGACCGGTATGGAACGTCTTCGCCTTGCTGGGTGCGGCAGGGCATTTCTCAGTTGCCGGTGTTGACCCGGCTGTGGATGTAGGTGTCGATGGTGGCGGCGTCGGCTTTGCTGACGACAAGGCCCAGCTTGCTGCGCCGCCACAGGAAATCAGCGCCACTCATCACCCACTCGTTATCGCATACCCAGTTCAGTTCTGCGGCGGTGATGGTGGCACCAAAATACGTGCCGGCCTGATCGCGAACAGTCGCCGCGCCGAAAATCTCGAAGGCGTCGGTGCCATAGGCACGAACCAGGCGGCGTGCCCAGGCATTGTCGAGGAAGGGATGCTGCAGACGCAGATCCGCTATCAGCCTGTCCACTTCGCCGACAGCGAAATCTCCGCCGGGAAGTGGTGCGCCGGCTGTCCACGGGCCGTGATTGTTGTTCAGGCGCGGGGCGATTTCCGCCATCGCGGCCTCGGCAAGCTTGCGGTAGGTGGTGATCTTGCCACCAAAGACATTCAGCAGCGGCACCTCGTCGGCATCGTCCAGTTTCAGCACATAGTCGCGTGTTGCGGCTGTCGCGGAACTGACACCGTCATCATAGAGTGGCCGCACGCCGGAAAACCGCCAGACAATATCGTCCCGGGTTACAGGCGTCCTGAAATATTGCGAGGCGAAAGCCAGCAGATAATCACTTTCCTCATCGGTGCAGACCGGCGGTGTGTCGGTGTCCGGATGATCCTTGTCGGTCGTGCCGATCAGGGTGAAATCCGTTTCATAGGGAATGGCAAAGATGATCCGGCCATCGGTGCCCTGCAGGAAATAGCTGCGGTCATGGGTGAACAGCCGCTTTGTGACGATGTGGCTGCCCCGGACAAGCCTGACGCGGTCGCTGGAATTCTGTCCGACAACACCCTTGATGACGGCTTCGGCCCACGGCCCGGATGCGTTGACAAGCATGCGGGCGCGTACCTGCCATTCTGTCGTCCGGTTGCGAAGCGTGATCACCCAGCTGCCGGCGTCACGCCGTGCCCCGACAACATGTGTTCGTGGCATGATGGCAGCGCCATGCCGCGTCGCGTCACGCGCATTCAGCACAACAAGGCGCGAATCCTCGATCCAGCAATCGGAATATTCAAATGCCCTGATGAATTCCGGCTTGAGCGCGGCGCCGGCGCTGTCGGCGCGAAGATCCAGCGTCGTTGTGCCGGGAAGCAATTCGCGCCCGCCAAGCGTGTCATAAAGAAACAGTCCGAGCCTGATCAGCCAGGCCGGCCGGCGTCCTTTCAGCCACGGCATGATGGTTGACACGATCCGGGATACCGGTGTTCCGCCTTCGAACCGCATTCCGGGCTTGTAGGGAAGCACAAAGCGCATCGGCCACGAGATATGAGGCATCGCGCGAAGCAGAACCTCGCGTTCCTTCAATGATTCCCGGACCAGCCGGAATTCAAGATATTCCAGATAGCGCAAACCGCCATGAAACAGCTTGGTCGATGCCGACGAGGTTGCCGAGCCCAGATCATTCATCTCGGCAAGCCCGACTTTCAGTCCACGCCCCGCCGCGTCACGGGCAATGCCACAGCCATTCACCCCGCCACCGATGATGAACAGATCGAAATTCCGGTTGATGTCCCTGTCAGTCATCTTACGTCAGTCATGTGGGTCAGTGATCTTACGGCAGTCATCATACGTCAGTCATCTGCATCGCAACCTGAGTGGCGTGATTGCTCATCATGGCCTGGCCCTGCCTGGTCATGTCGATTGGTCGTTACGGCCTGTAGTCCACCGTTGGATTGCCACCGTCAAGCCAGCCGATGATGCCACCCGACAGATGCGTCACATCGGTGAATCCAAGCTGTTCGATCAGCGCATTTCCGAGGCTGGTTGTTCTGCTGCCGGACCGGCAATACAGCATGATCGGGGTGTCCGGAGACGGGGCAACCGACCTGAAATTGTCAAGAAAATCAGGATCAACGCGGCCGCTTGCCTGAAAGGCTGTGATCGTCTCTGCGCCTTCGATGATGCCGGTCTCGCGCCATTCATCCTCGCGCCTGATATCGATGATCACAACGCCGTCTTGCCGGGCCTTCAGCAGGGCGTCCGGTGTTGCCTGGCCAAGCGTAACCGCGGTGGTGACATCAAGCAGCTCGATCTCAAAGATCAGCGTGGCGTTCGGGGGGATGACGCCGCCGGCCCCAGCCTCGCCATATCCCAGTTCGGGGGGAATTGTCAGGCGGCGTGTTTCGCCGATCTTCATGCCGGTGACGCCCTGTTCCCAGCCACTGATCACTTGGCCGGCACCGATGGTGAAGTCAAAGGGCTGGCCCCGCTTGCGCGACGTGTCGAACACGTCGCCATTTTCCAGCCGACCTTCGTAATGGACGCTGACGCGGGTGCCGGCCTCGGCCACCTCGCCGTCGCCTTCGGTAAGGGTTTCAATTTGCAGCTCAGCCGCCATGGCAATATTCCCCGTAATCAGACACGCTAGAAGAAGCAGACGAAGAAGCCAGTTGTTCATTCCCAGTACCCTGTCCATTGCGCATCTCTTGGATGTGTGATGGTGTGATGCCGTCCTGTCACGCTGACCTGCGTCACCTGTGTTGGGGTGATATACTACCGGCTGGCGGATATTAACACCCCCTGTAAGCGCTATTGACCGCGCGCGCTATCGGATCGCCGCCATCGGGTCGCCATGACCATCGGAATTGGCATGACAATTGGCGGCAAAGTCATTCGTCGGTGTTGTCAGGCTTTTCGTCACCCCAGATCCAGTTGATGATGAAATGCAGCATGACAGCTGGCCCAAGATACAGCGCCGCCAGCGTGATCTGCGTGGTCAGCGTGCTGGACCCGGCCTGGGCCTTGGCGCACAGAAACACAGCGGCAGCATAGGTCAGAATGATGGCAAGACGGCGACGGCTTTTCATGGAAAATTCCTTAACGAACCTGGCTGCCCGTCAAGCGGCAGCGAAAATCTGTTCCATGACATGAATTAAGCCCGTTCGGTGCCTGCCTGTCCAGATGTCCTGCAACAGGGTATTCCTCGCGGTGGGCCGCCTCAGACGATCGAGCCGCGCTTTTGCCTGATCGAATGGCCGATAATCCCAAGCAGGGCCAGCGATGCCGGATACAGAAGCGAGGCAAGACCCTCGGCGATCAGCAATCCGGCAACCACAAGAACGGCAAGAACGGCCACAGCCTGATCTCCCCCGTGACGGGCATGGCGGAAGAGAGCCACTCCGGCAAGACCATACAGGATGAAGAAATTCTGCCCGGCGATGGCGAGCATTCTCTCTATATTCAGAAGATTCAGGATATCCGCCAGCAACACAAGAAGTATTGTCAGGGCGGTCAGGGCGACGGATGACACAGGTGTTCCGCTGGCATTCAGTTTCAGATGGATAAACAGATGCCCTTCGCGACCCAGCGCGAAAACCATGCGTGATACGGCCCATATCGCGCCCATCAGATTGGCTGTGATCACGAGGGTGGCTATGCCGGCCACGACAACGCCGCCGACCGCGCCGAAGCGTGCGCCAAGAATCTCGACAAACACCGCCTCGTGAGAGCTGGCGTCGGGTGCCGTCTGGGCGAGGAAGGCCATTGCCAGATACAGCATCGTGGCGATGGCGAAGGACAACAGCATGGCGCGCGGAAAATCCCGCTTTGGATTGCGAAACTCTTCCGAGAGACTGGTGGCGACCTCCCAGCCGGTAAAGGCGAAGAAGATCATCATGAAGGGGGCCAGTATGATGGACGGGCTGATATCGCTCAGCGGTGCGATATGCGTTGTCGCGATGGTCCAGTCGATGCCGCCCATGCCGATGCCGATGATCACCAGCAGCACAAAGAGGATGGTCGAGGCAATGACGGTTGACAACCTTGCCGCCATGTCCGGCGAGGTGGTCAGGCACAGCGCGGCAAGGATAACGATCCCGCTGGCAAACGCCACCGGCGCACCGCCGGTGATGGCAGCAATGTAATGTCCCGCCGTCAGCGCGATGGCAGGCAGGCCAAACGCCACCGCACCGAGGAAGATCAGCGAGGCTGCGAGATAGCCGGCGTCACCAAAGGCAAGTTTGACGAAATGGGCGATGCCCCCGGCATCGGGATGCCGTCCGCCAAGAATAACGAAAACCAGCAGCAACGGCAGGGCGGCGATGGCGCAGACAAGCCATGCCCACAGCGCCTGGTTCCCGGCCACAGCGACGGTCAACCCCGGCAGGGCCAGCAGACCGGCACCGACGACGATATTCAGCATCAGTCCAGTGCCACGAAGCACGCCAAGGCTCTTGGTAAGGGTGGTCATGGCTACTCCCGTTCAAGTCTCTTGCGAAAGCAAAAGGCGATTGCAACAGTCATATTTTAACCGTCCTGAAGCTTATTAGATAAGTCGCGCCTTCTGCGCCTGCGGTCGAACCGTGAAAAGTTCCCAATGGCAAATTGATGATGTCACCCGCGATACAATTTGTTTCTCCCTTCTCCCAAACAAAGTGCATGTCACCCTCAATAAGAACAATAGTCTCATCGGTGTCATGCTTGTGCCAGGGGTGTTCTTTATGAGGCTCATCGTGTTGAATTTCGATAGCACCCTGTCTTGGAAGGCAGCTGTTAACAAGTTGTTCCAATCCCATAGAGGATGCGATCTGGTGCCTCACTTCTACCTGCTTGTTCAGCTCTTGTTTCATGCAACCTCACTCCCTTCGTTCGGTTTATCCGCCAATGAGTGAAACGGGCAGGAAGTCGGCCTTTCGTCATCCAAGAGGAAATATTGCCTGAATTCCCGAACGTCATGTTTTCCATAGGTGCCCAAATGCGGACTCGGCGGCAGTAAGTCGAATTTCTTAAGGTGTTCCCTGACCTTGCCAAATGATTTTTCGGCAATTTTGGGATTTCCTAGAATTTGGTCGAATACCCATCTTGGCTGGAAAGTAGTCATGAAGGAAATTGAGCGCCTACTGAGGCGCAAAACATGCGCGGGTGTGTTGCAAACAACGAAAATCGGCTCGCCGGCAAAGCAAAACTCCCACATGGGCTGGTTCACCTCATTCGGTATATGCTTTGGCCACGGATGTGTGTCCAGTTCAGACAGGCTTGCGATAAGATCCCAGAATTTTCTCTCGTAGCGTTCAATTGATTCCACTGGACGAGGTCTCGAGAACACCACCAACGAAGTGTTTGGACCGAAGTTGCGCGAGTTCTTCACAAAATGATCAAGGGCGGGAGCGATTTGAGCTGCATCCATTTCATCGCTGAATGCAAACCGTAGCTGGTTCAGACGTAATCCGTTGACGCCAAAAACACAGGGAAATGGCCTGATCGAATTATCAAGCGTTGACTCAAATTCATTAAATGCAACAAGCTGCCAGTCAGTTGCTTGGAATGTTTTTCCGATTTGGTTTCTATCAAAATACAATTTGGGCATTTTCAAATCCTCGGCATCTGATTTTGCCTAAGAAGTTTGAGAGTTCGCTTTTGTTCCGCCAAGGTTGCCAAAGTGCAAATTTGGCTATTTTCGTGAAGTGGCACGAAAGGAACGGAAACTTGGATGTCATTAATCAGTCGATTTTGGCTGTGCTGAAGCAAAATGGCCGCATCGGATGGGGTGCGCTCGCGGCACAACTTGGCATCTCGCGGCAAGCGCTGCGAAAGAGGATCGAACGACTCGAACTCAAGGGCCATATTGTCGCCTACACAATCATCACCTCACATGACGATAAAGGCAGTGACATCGACACCTTGAACTACATTCGTGCGTTTCTCAAAATCAGGTTCAGCAAAGGTAATGACTGTTTCAAGCTGTCACAGCTTTTGGGTTCTTACACAAACATTGTTGGTTCATGGGCGGTGACAGGCGACTGGGACATGATGATACTGGTAACAGCACAGAGGCTTGAACAGGTATCTGACATGAGGGAAATCATCGTCGCTACCGGAGGCATTGACGAGATTGAAACCGATGCTGTGCTGAATGACTTAAGGGAATGACCCTTGAGTGACAGAGCGCCTTGCGCAAATTTCCCAATTACGATTCTGACAGATCACCCGTCACAGTGCGGTAGATCTCGGTATGATCGGCCGTATCGCCAAGTGCATCCAGTCCGGCGCGGAGCTGGGCCAGCACCGCCGCGGTTACCGGGCCATCATGGCCGGCATCGGCCAGCAGCGAGGCGGCGATCGACACATCCTTTTCCATCAGCGCCAGCGCGAACCCGGAATTGAATTCACGGTTCAGGACGAATTTGTCGATTTTCACCTCGGTGGTGTTGTTCCGGCCCGTCGAGCCGTTGATCACTTCGAGAAACCGGTCCGCCGCGATGCCGCTGTCGATGGCGGTTGCCAGCGCCTGAAAGCTGGCGATCAACCCGGCGGCAGATACGTAATTGTTCAGTGCCTTCATGGCATGGCCGCATCCTGCCGGGCCGAGATGGACGGCCTGTCCCATGCAGGACAGAATGGGAAGCGCCGCGGTAAAGGCGCTGGCGCTGCCACCGGCCATGATTGTCAATGCGGCTGTGCGGGCCCGCGCCACGCCGCCTGACACCGGCGCATCGACAAATTCAAGCCCGGCATCGGACAGGCGCTGTGCCAGCGCGCGGCTGTCATCCGGGTGCGACGACGACATGTCGATAAACAGCGCCTGACATCCGGCATCCACCAGTTGATCCACGACCCCGGTCACGATCACGCCGTCGGGCAGCATGGTGATGATGACATCACTTCTGGCAAGATCCGCCAGTCCGGCCGTGAAGCCGAGCGCCGCCGGCAGACCGCCCGGGCGCACCAGGTCGTGCCCTGTGACCCGCCAGTCATCACGAAGAAGGTGAGGGGCCATTACAAGTCCCATCTGGCCAAGCCCCACAAATCCGATCTTCATGCGGTGTTCCTTCTGTCGGCAGCGATCCGGGCGGCGTTCACCCGGCGGCAGGGGCGTCGCCGGTCCATTTTGTCGTCATGTCAAAGGCAGCATCATAGCCGAACAATGCCGCCGCCCCGCCGGTATGGATGAACATGACCCGCTGGCCGGCGGTGAAACTGCCCTTGCGGATCAGGTCGATCATGCCGGCGGCGGCCTTTGCCGAATAAACAGGATCCAGCAGGATGCCCTCGCATTCGGCAAACAGCGAAATGGCCTCGAGACAGCCGGATGTCGGGATGCCATATCCCTCGCCGACATAATCACAGTTCGCGACAACATCTCCGCGCGACACCACACCCGGGCAGCCAAGCTTTTCGGCTGTTGCCGCGGCGAGGGCGAAGACATTGTCCTCCTGTTTGCCCTGTGGTGCCCGCACGCCAATGCCAAGCAGCGGAATATTGGCATTCATGGCGGCAAGTCCGGCGACAAGGCCGGCTTGGGTGCCGGCGCTTCCCGTGCCGTGAAGGATATGGTCGAAAACAAGCCCGGCATCATTGATCTGGACCAGCATTTCCATCGCCGCGTTGACATAGCCGAGCGCGCCTGTCGGGTTCGATCCACCGCCCGGGATGGTGTAGACCTTGGCCCCGTCCTGTCGCCGCGTCGCGGCGACGGCTTCCAGCGCGGCATTCATGTCACCGCCGGCGGGATGAAGTTCGGTTGTCGCACCGTGAAGATGGTCAAGAAGCACATTGCCATTGTGATTGTAGTTCTGCGCCTTTGATCCAGTCCTGTCCTCAAGCAGGAGGTGACAGCCAAGCCCCAGCCGCGCCGCGGCGGCCGCAGTCTGCCGGGCATGGTTCGATTGCGTTGCGCCCTGCGTCATCACCATATCGGCACCCTCGGCCAGGGCTTCGGCCATCAGGAATTCCAGTTTGCGGGTCTTGTTGCCGCCGGTGGAAAGTCCGGTACAGTCATCCCGCTTGATCCAGATTTCCGGTCCCCCAAGCACGGCTGAAAGTCGTGGTAGATGTTCGATAGGGGTCGGCAGATGCGCCAGCGATACACGGGGAAAACGGGCAAGATTCATGATATCAGCTCCTCGTCAGCGATGCAGCGAAGTCGCGAACCGCCTCATTGAATGGTTTGTCGGCGGCAAAGCCAAGTCGTGCGGCGCGGTCACTGCGTGCCGCGGTGGGCCATCCGGACACGATATGCTCGATCACCTCGTCACGGTCAAAACTCAGCCGTGCCACGGCCTCTTCGCCGCCAACCTCGCGAAGGGCATCGACCATCTCGCCAACGGTTACCGAAATTCCGGGAAGGTTGAGACCAAGCGGCGCGCCCCAGTTCGCATCGTCGATCGACATGGCGTGGATCAGCCCGGCAACGGCACCGGCTGGTGAATTCAGAACCACACGCAATCCGGTATCGACAGGCACATTGGCGGCTTTGCCCTGCAACGGTTCGCGGATCATGCCGGACAGAAAACTGCTTGCCGCCCCGTTTGGCTTGCCGGGGCGAACACTGACCGTCATCAGCCGCACCGAACGTGATGAAATCATCCCGCGCCGTGCCAGATCGGCATAGAATTCCTCGAGCATCAGCTTTTGCGAACCATAGCTGTTCTGTGGTGTTGGGCGGGTGGTGTCGGTAATCAGATCGGCCAGCGGCACGTCCGGTGTGCCGCCATAAATGGCAAGCGAGCTTGAAAATACCAGCATCGGTGTGCCCGGCGCGTCGGCAAGACAGCGTCCAAGGGCAATGCCGTTGAATAAATTGGCATTCAGTCCCAGATCGAGATCAGCCTCGCATTCACCGCTGACCGCACTGGCAAGATGCACAACAACATCCGCGCCGGAGAAAATCCGGGGCGTTTCGGCAACCAGCGCGCCGAGATCGCCCTCGATCCATTCACCGTCACTGTCTTCACTGTCTTGCGGGATGTGCCGGTCAACAAGGGTGCGCCGGCTGATCGTTCGCGACACCCCGCCAATTGTCACCGGCGTGCCGACAGTCAGCCTTGCGGCAAGCAATCGCCCGATAAATCCATTCGCCCCGGTGATTACGATTGCCGTCACGCCTGTCTCCGTCCTGGCTGCCTGTCCTGTTCGGTCATTATTCAGCGTGGCCAGCCGTGCTGCAAGCCTGAACCGCCACAGGATTGGGGAAGGTGATCAGATGGCGTCCAGTGCCTGACCCAGATCCGCCTTGAGGTCTTCAAGGTCTTCCAGGCCGATCGATACTCTGATGCTGCCATCGTCGATCCCCATCTCGGCCCGGTCGGCGGCGCTGACGCTGCTGTGGGTGGTCGAGGCCGGATGACAGGCAAGGGTCTTGGAATCGCCGAGATTGTTTGAAATATCGATCAGTCGCAGGCTGTTCAGCAGCTTGAACGCCGCCTCTCTTCCGCCATCCAGAGTGAAGGCGAGAAGCGAGCCGCCATTCGACATCTGGCGCTGTGCCAGCGCATGCTGGGGGTGGCTTGCCAGACCGGGATATCGCAGACCTGCAATATGCGTCCTTGATTCCAGCCAGGTTGCAAGGGCAAGTGCCGTCGCCGCCTGCCTTTCGACCCGCAATGCCAGGGTTTCCAGCGATTTCAGCAGGATCCAGGCATTGAAGGGGCTGATCGTGGGGCCGGTCTGGCGATAGAATTTCAGCATCTGGTCCTTGATGAACTCTTCGCTGGCAAGCACCGCGCCACCAAGAACCCGCCCCTGACCATCGATATGTTTCGTCGCAGAATATATGACAATGTCCGCGCCAAGCTTCAGCGGGTGCTGGGCGATCGGGGTTGCAAACACATTGTCGATAATGACTGTTGCGCCAGCTTCATGCGCCATCTGCGAGACAGCCTCGATATCGACAAGGTCCAGCATCGGATTGGAGGGTGATTCGAAAAACACCACCTTGGCCGGGGTCGACAGCGCGGCGCGCCATTGGTCAAGGTCGGTGCCGTCGACAAATTCGGTCACGACGCCCCAGCGCGGCAGAATGTCATGAAGAATGGCATAGCAGGCACCGAACAGCGCACGGCTGGCAACAACCCGGTCACCGGTGTCCAACTGGCATGCCAGCGCCGCAAAGACGCCGGCCATGCCGGTGCCGGTGGCAAGACAGGCCTCGGCGCCTTCAAGCATCGCAAGCCTGTCCTGAAGCATGGTCACGGTCGGGTTGCCGTATCGCGAATAGACATAGCGGTCAGCCTCGCCGGCAAAGGCAGCGGCGGCTTCCTCGGCATTGTCATAGACATAGCCGGAATTCAGAAACAGGGCTTCGCTTGTTTCCTGAAATTCTGTGCGGGCAAGCCCGCCACGCACAAGATTTGTGTCGCGGCGGTATTTGTCAGTCATCCTCGCGATCTCCATCGCCAAGCTTGGCATCTGGCATGATCACGGCCTGGCCGCAGATACGTTCGCCATTGCTGACGACCATTACAGGGTTGCCATACAGCACATACCCCTCGGCAAGCGCATCGCTGACACGCTGACAGAAGGCCGGGTCGTCAGGTCCGGTCAAAAAGCGGTAGGTCTTGTTCATTGGCGTCATGTTCCCGGTCTTGAAATCTGCACAGCCGGTCGGGCCTGATGCCCGTGCCGGAGCCCGTAATTACACCAGCCGCGCCAAAAAGAAAATAACGCTTTGGTTAGTTTGGCTTAACGGTTTGGTAACTGATGCTGGATTACCATACCAGCGGTTTCAGGGTTCCGTCATCTTTCCGATCTGTCGTTCGGCATGTGGTGCCGGGCGGCGGCATGTTTCAGAAACCGTCGCACAAATGACGCAACAATAGCGTGGTCATGGCGTGATGGGGGCTCGTCAAATTGCGCATCTCAATGGAAGGAATTCTCAAGAAGAAGAATTCTGAAGGGAGCTATTGAATGAACAAACTTACCCGTAAACCCAAGGCCATTGCTACATGGCTAACGGCATCGCTTGCTCTGGCAGCCATGGTTGCACCCGCAAAAGCCGCGGATTCGGTAAATGTCGCCTTTTTCCTTGAATGGGCGACACCAAACCAGATCGCCAAGGTCGACAAAGTCTATGACGAGGCGATGGGCGTCGACGTGAACTGGACCAATTTCTTGACCGGTGTGCAGATGACCGAGGCGATGCTGGCCGGTGACATCGACATCGCCTTTTCGCAGGGGCTTGCCCCGTTCGTGACGGCAATCCAGCAGGGTGCGCCGCTGAAAATGGTGGCAATCGCCGTTGTCTATGAGGCCAATGACTGTTTCGTCCGTAATGATCTCGGCATCACCTCGGCGAACGCCTCCGAGCTGGAGGGCAAGACCGTTGCCGTGCCACTCAACACCATGGCTGATTTCGCTTTCAAGAAATATATGTCGGCGCTTGATGTCGATATGAGTACGTTGACGATCGTCGATCAGGTGCCGGCTGATGGCGCGGTCTCGCTGGCTGATGGTTCTGTTGAAATGGCCTGTATCTTCGGGGGCGCGTCAGCCAGTGCAGCTGGCGAGGTCGGCACGCCGATCATGACCGCACAGCAGAAGCAGGATGCCGGTATCTTTTCCTTTGATGTTGTCTCGGTGACAGAAAAGTTTGCAGCCGAGAATCCCGGCCTGCTCCGCACATTTCTTGAGGTGACTGACGAGGCCAATGCCGCCTGGACAGGCTCCGATGCGCAGGTGCGCAAGGTTGCCGCCGATGCCGGCATGGATTTCAATACAACAAAGGATATGATGGCGGACTTTGAGTTCCCAAGTGCGGCTGAACAGCTTGCCACCTATTTCAACAAGGATGGGCTGGCTGCCTCCGGTGCTGAATCGATTGGCCTTGTCTTCAAGAAGCCAGGTGCCTGGAATGTCGATGAGAAGATCAAGCGTGTCATTACAGGTGAGTTTCTGGAGTAGGCGGACACATTCCGCCTGACGCTGGACCGTTTGATGTACGGCAGGACACAATGCGCAGACAGGGTCCGCATGGCGGGCCCTGTCTTACCCTTTCATCGCACAAAAAGGCGGGTGCCATGGCCGATCTGATCTGTCGTGACCTTTGCATGACGTTTCACGATGAAACGGCCGGCACAAAGGTCGAGGCTCTGAAAAATATCAATTTCCAGCTTAAACAGGGCGAAATCCTTACCGTTCTCGGGCCATCCGGCTGTGGCAAGACAACGCTTCTGAACATGATCGCCGGGTTCCTGATGCCAACAGGCGGCGAGCTGACGCTTGGCGGGGTCGATATCGAGGGCCCCGGAGCCGAACGCGGCATGGTGTTTCAGCAGGGCGCGCTGTTTGAATGGCTGACGGTGGCGCGCAATGTCGATTTCGGTCTTCGCATGCGCGGCGAGGACGGCACCATCTCGGCCGACAAGGTGCATGGCTGGCTTGACACGGTGGGCCTGCAGGGGTTTGGCGACACACCGACCTATCAGCTGTCCGGCGGTATGCAGCAGCGTGTGGCGCTGGCGCGTTGTCTGGTCAATGACCCGTCGCTGATCCTGATGGATGAACCGCTTGGCGCGCTTGATGCGTTGACCCGTGAGAAGATGCAGTCGCTGATTCTCGAACTGTGGAAGAAAACGGGCAAAACCATCATCGTCATCACCCATTCGGTCGAGGAGGCGCTTCTTCTCGGTGAAAGACTGTTCGTGATGGCGCCGCGGCCGGGCCGCATCCACCGTGAATACAATCTTCCCTTTGCCGAGATCGGCCTGACCCGCTCGCTTCGCAAGATCAAGCAGGAAGACGAATTTGCCAGAATTCGCGAGGAGATTCTGACCATGATCTGGGACATGGAAGAGGAGATCATGGGCAATGTTTGAATGGCTGTCCGACAACCGCGCGGGTTTCGCGCTTGTCATCCTCATCGGGCTCGTCATCGCCTTTGGCTGGTCGATCAGGATTGGTATTGAACAGACGCGCCTTCGCGCCAGGGACGAGGTGTTCGGCGACCCGGAGCGCACGCGTGGCGGCTGGTACTGGGCATTGTGCGGCGTATCCGCGCTGATGCTGGTGTGGTTCTATTATTCTTGGGGGATGGCCCGTGCCGTCTTCCCAAAGGCCGCCAACGAGCTGTGCCAGGTGGCGAAAATCGATGAATCACTGGCCCCGATCACCGCGGCGCTGTCGATCCGGTCGCGCTACCTGAAATCAACGACGCTTGTCGTGCGCAACAACGAACAGCTGGCGGCGCTGGAAGCCGCCATGCCGGTTGATATTCTGGGACGAACAGAGATCGCCCGGATGCAAACAATTATCGGGCAGACCCGGCAGCTGATGGTGATCATGTCCAGCCCGGATGCCCTTGGCGGCAGCGCGATTGCCGAACTTGCGGATGTGGAGGGGCGGCTTCTCGGCCTGTCCGACATACTGAATGCCGGTTCGGCGGATCTGGTGCCGAGCGCCGAGGCGCTGGCGCAGCCGAAATGGGGAACCTCCGAGGTGGAGATCCCGATCCTGCCGATGACGCCGCGCGGCGTGATGTTTGACCGGATCAACACCGAACTGGTGCCGATTGCCGATCAGTTCCTGCAGATCCGCAACCTGTCGCCGGAAGTGGAGTCACTGATTGCCTCTACGGCTGAATTGCTCGCCACAGTCAAGGCCGCGCCGTCGCAGCAGCGCCTTGACGAGGTTGCTGAAAAACAGCGACGCGACTATATCAAGGCGCTGGAACGGATCTTCAGGCGGATCGATGATGCGACAATCTTCCCGGCCGCCTCGATGGCCGGAATCGAACAGGCGGTTGAAACACTTTACGGTGCTGTCAGCCGCGCGAAGGGAAGCCTCGGCTGGATTGATGCGGTGTTCATCCCCGGCCCGGGCATTGTCAAGTCGCGGACCCAGTGTACCGAACAGGGTTCGGGTCGCTGGCTGCCGAAGCCGAGTGACGTCGTGGCGACCTTCTCGACTCTTGCCAACCCCGATATTGCCGGCGGCGGCGGCTACAAGGGGACGACGCTGCTGTGGTGGAAATGGCTTCCTGTGGCAAAGGTGGTCGGGTTCTTGATTCCCGATGTTCTGATCGACATTCTGCCGGGTCGGTATGGCATGCATGGCGAGGATGGCAGTTTTCAGCCAACCTACAAGGACCGGCTTCTTGCCGTCGCGCAGGGAGATGTCTATCTCGGCGCGGTACCGATGCTTGACGGGCATATCTGGGATTCGATGTTCCGGGTGCTTGTGGCGCTGTCGCTTGGAATCCTGCTTGGTGTGCCGCTCGGGATCTATATGGGTGTCTCGAGGTTCTTCAAATCCTTCTTCGATCCGATGATTGAGCTGTACCGACCGGTGCCACCGCTTGCCTGGGCACCGCTTATCCTGACCATTTTCGGCATTCAGGATGATGGCAAGATCTTCCTTCTTTTCATGGTGGCCTTTGCCATAATGGTGATTTCGGCACGGACCGGCGCGTCGGGGACGCAGCTGTCAAAGATACGGGCGTCGCATTCGCTTGGTGCCACAAATGGGCAGATCCTGCGCCATGTCATTCTTCCCAACGCATTGCCGGAAATCCTGACCGGTGTACGGATTGCCATTGGTGTCTGCTGGGGCACGCTTGTTGCGGCGGAAATGCTGGCCGGCACGACAGGTATAGGTTTTATCGAGAATGTCGCGCGCACAGTTTCCGATTATGAGCTGATCTGGGTGACAATCCTGATTATGGGGTTGCTTGGGCTGCTGTTCGACCTGGCCATGCGATGGGTGATCGGACGCCTGATACCGTGGCGTGGAAAGGGCTAGGGCCAGGCCGCAAAAAGGGTCAGGCCGTGAAAAGGGCTTGTCCGGCTAGAGAAGGCCGGTGGCGATCAGCCTTACGCCCATGATCAGAAAGGCAAACAGAACAATCTGACGGAACCTGTCCTGCGAGACGCGCTCGCGCATGATTTCGCCAATCCGAAATCCTATCAGCGTCATCATCAGGCCAAACATCGATTTTATGATTACCGGCCCGGTGATCAGGCCGGAAATCACCAGCCCTGCACCAAGGGGCAGACAGCCTGCCAGGAACAGGAATCCGGTGGTGCCGATAAAAATGTCCTTTGGTGTGTTTCGCGCCATCAGATACATCGCCACCGGGGGCGACCAGATCGAGGACAGGCCGCCAAGGATGCCTGATACGATGCCAACGCCGATCTGCCAGATCTGTCCCGGCCCAACCGGAAGCGACAGCCCGAACAGCAGGTTCAGGGAAAAAATCACCATCGCCATGCCGATGGCAACGGTCAGCAGCGCGGTCGGGTAGTCGTTGATGAACAGCGACGTCAGGAAAATGCTGACAAACAGGGCAACCGCAAACCATTTGTAGGTGGCAACGATGTGTTGCTTGTTCCCCGCGCGGCCAAACTGAAACAGGTTGGTGACCAGAATGGGAAGCCACAGCAGCGAGATGGCCTCGGTTGGTGAGATGATCAGCGTCAACAGTCCCATGGCCGCCGCAGGAAGCCCGATCCCCAGGAACCCCTTGACGATGCCGGCAAAGACGAAAATACCGCATATGCCAGCGATCAACAGCGGATCAAGACTTGGCAGGAGGACCTGCAATGTCAGCGCATTCACCCTGTCACCATTAAATCAACGATCATCATAAACCAGACCATACAGCTTCAGGCGCTGAACCTTTCCAGAGGGCCCCTTTGGCAGATCGTCAAGCACGTGGATGCGCTCCGGTGCCTTGAATTTGCCAAGTCGCGCAATGCAATGCGCTAACAGGGTCGCCTCATCAACCATGTTGTTCGGCTTGTAGCGGATACAGGCCTCGACACGCTGACCATACTGGTCACAGGGGACCGCGAATGCGGCAGCTTCGAGAATGGTATCATGCTCAAGCAGAACTTCATCAACTTCACGCGGGGCGATGTTCTCCCCGCCCTTGATGATCAGTTCCTTGATCCTGCCGGTGACAAAGACAAAGCCGTCCTCGTCCATATGGCCAAGATCGCCGGTGCGAAGCCATCCCTCGGCGGTGATCGTCTTTGCCGTTTCTTCCGGCTGGTCGAGATAGCCCTGCATCACGTTGGCCCCGCGAACCAGAATCTCTCCGGTGACGCCGCGCGGTACTTCCTGCTGGTTGTCGTCGCCAATGATGATTTCATTGCCAACCGCAATGCCTGGCGACCCGATCTTGCGCGTGGCTGGCGGCATCGGGTTCGACAGGATCTGCGCGCCGGTCTCGGTCAGTCCCATTGTTTCAATGATCGGAATGCCGAACCGCTCTTCAAAGCGCCGGTGGATTTCAGGTGACAGCGGTGCCGATGCCGACCGCGAGAACCGCAACCTGTCGCGGTCGATCTGCGGGGCTGTGTCGTCATTCAGAAGATAAGCAAACAGTGTTGGAACGGCGCTGAACCAGCTGACATGGCTATCATACACCTGCTGCCAGAAGGCCCGCACCGAAAAGCGATAGGGCATGACAAGGCCGCTTGCCGACATCAGGGTTCCCATAACCGTCACGCACAGCCCGTTGATATGATAGATCGGCAGCACACACATCCCCGTGTCATCGGCGGTCACGCCATGACCATCGACGACATTCATGCCGGCGGCCATCAGATTGGCGTGGCTCAGGATCACGCCTTTCGGATTGCCGGTGGTCCCGGAGGTGTACATCAGCAGCCCGGCCGTGGCGGCGTCGGGTGTGTGGCGAGGGGCCGCCGCCGGTGTCTGGCCGGCGGGCCATTCCGGACCGTTATCGGGATCAAGTCTGATAATGGTGATGGCGCGATCAATCCCTACAAGCGCCTCGTCGATCAGTTGCCGGTTGTCATCGGTGCAGAGTATCACCTCGACCCCGGAATGGGTGATGACATAGGACATTACCCGCGCGCCGGCGACAAGATTGAGCGGCGTGGCAAGATAGCCGCCGGTCGTGATGCCGGTGAAGCAGAGTGTTGACCAGATTGAATTCTGAGCGGCGACCGCGACGGGGGCGCCTTTGGCAAGCCCCAGCGCATCCAGTTGGCAGGCGATGGCACGCGACCGCCTGGCGGCTTCGGTCCATGTGACGGTATCGCCTGTATCAGGTGAGGTCAGCCAGACTGCGTCGCCTTTGGCAGCCGCATTGGCGTCAAGTCGCGACGCGATGCTCGATGTCATTTGCCGTGGTCTTTCCAGTAGTCGCCGAAGATTTCATCAAGCGACGGCTTGCGTTCGGCGATGGTGCGAACGATCCGGACCTGATTCACGAAATGACGCCAGTTCAGGTTCTCGTCAATGGAATTGCCGCCCCAGCTGCCACACCCCATCGACAGCGAGAACGGCATGCCGTTGTTGAAGAACCCGCCATTGGCAAAGCAATGCGCCTGATTCAGGATCACCCGGCATGTGCGTGCCTCCATTGCCAGTCGGCGGGCGCGCGAATCATCCTGCGAATGCAGGCCCAGCGAATGGCCAGCCCCCATCACATTCTGGATGGAAATGGCCTTTTGCATCGCGTCATCGAAATCGCTGGCCCGGTGAAGCGCAAGGAACAGCGCCATCTTCTCGCCGGTCATCGGGTGATCGGCACCGATTTCCCGTTGCGGTGCGACAAGGAACCTGGTTCCGGCCGGCGCGGTGTCGGCAAGACCGGTTTCAGCCAGCACGATGTCGATATCCTTGGCCAGCAGGCGCGGTGCCAGCTTGCCATGATGCCAGTGCATGGCCTCAAGGGCCGCCGTCTGCGTCTCGTCGAGCAGATATCCGCCTTCGGCGGCAAGCGCCGCCACGAGGTCGTCATAAACCGAATCAACGGCAATCACCGCATTTTCCGACGAACATGACGTGGCATTGTCAAAGGTCTTCGAGGCGGTGATTTTCGCCGCCGCCGCGGCAATGTCGGCGGTTTCGTCAACAATTGTCACAACATTGCCGGCGCCAACACCGATGGCCGGTGTCCCGGATGAATAGCCGGCACGCACATTTGCCTGTGACCCGGTGACAAGCACCATGTCCGCCAGTTGCATCAGCCGCTCGGTCTTCGGCTTTGACGGCGGCACCGGCACCATCTGCACCAGCCCGTCAGGCAGGCCGAGCGCAGCCAGCGCCGGATGGATATGCTCCAGCAGGGCCAGCAGCGGCTTCACACCCTTGGGCGAGGGCGCGAGGATGATCGCATTGCCGGTCTTCAGGGCGTTGATCATATTGTTGACGGGCGTCGCCAGCGGGTTTGTCGACGGCACGATGGCGGCCACCACACCTTTGGGTCGCAGGAATGTCGACAGGCCGGTTTCGTCATTGTCCTCGATATGGCCAAAGGAGGTGACGCCCTTGATGTCACGCATCAGGCCAAGCGTCTTGTTGTGGTTCTTGCGAACCTTGTCATCGGCATTGCCAAGACCGGTCTCGGCAACGGCGAATTCGGCAAGCCGCCTGTTACGCTCAGGTTCCATCAGGCACCAGGCCACAGCCTGGCATGCACGATCGAAAAGGGCCTGTGATCCCATTGCCTCATAGGCTTGCTGGGCGTCGCGGGCACGGGCGACAAGTTGGTCTATCTGGGTTATGTCATCTGACACGGCGCGTCCTTTCCGGGGCCGGGCCTGTTTAGGCTTTATTCGTGGGCGATGCGAAGGCTCTATACACGCCGGTGGCGAGTGTCAATGCACCGGCAGCAATCAGGATCGTGCAGATTGGCCGCGAGAAATATGTGCCAAGATCATAATGAACCATCTGCATGCCCTGGGCGAAATTCTGCTCGCCAATCTTGCCAAGGATCAATCCAAGGACAATGCCGGGAATGGAATATCCCGTCCGGCGCAGCAGGAAGCCGATGATGCCGGCTCCGAACATGACCATGACATCCAGTACCAGTCCGCGGCTGATATAGGCACCGATGGTTGCAAGAAGCAGAATCAATGGCGCCAGGAACTGGAACGGTATTTTCAGCAGATAAAGGATGGTCTTGGTCTCGATAAGACCGATGAACAGGATCGACAGGTTCGCATAGAACATGGCCGCGAAGACAATCCAGATCAATTCGGGCGAATTGTAAAAGACAAGGGGGCCGGGTTCGAGATCATGCATCTGGAACACGGCAACCATCATTGCCGTCAGCGCGCCACCGGGAAGACCCAGCGCGAGCAGGGGGATCATCGCGGCACCGGTGGCGGCATTGTTGGCCGTTTCCGACGAAATGACGCCTTCCAGCTTGCCGGTGCCGAACTCTTCCTTGTTCTTTGACCAGCGTACCGCCTCGCCATAGCCCATGAAAGCCGCCAGCGTGGCGCCGATACCGGGAAGGATGCCGCAGAAGAAACCTACGAGAATCGAGCGCAGAACGGCGAATTTATGCATCCACAGTTCCATCGCACTGGGAAAGGACATGCCGACTTTCGGCGCGTCGAACTTGCCCGTCGCCTTCTTTTCCGCCTGGATGAAAATTTCCGACACGGCGAAGAAGCCGAGGATTGCGGGAACAAAGGCGATGCCGGCAGCCAGATCGGTAAAGCCGAAATTATAGCGGTTGATGCCGCCGACAGGATCCTGGCCGATCGTCGCGATGAGAAGGCCGAGAAGAACCGACATCCAGCCTTTCCAGATGGTGCGCCCGCCAACCGACGAGGCGACAGCAAGCCCGAAGAAGACAAGCGCGAAGATTTCCGGTGGGCCGATATTGCGGATTGCCCAATTGGCCAGCGGTTCGGTGGCCGCCATCATTACCAGCGCGGATGCCACGCCGCCAATGGCCGAACACAGCACCGCCGCGCCAACCGCCTTGCCGGACTGGCCCTTGCGGGTCATCGGATAGCCGTCAAACGCTGTTGGTGCGTTCTCAGGCGCGCCCGGAATGTTGAACAGGATTGCCGTGATGGCACCCCCATAGGTGCCCGTACAATAGATTACGGCAAACAGCATCACCCCCTGCGCCGGTTCCAGATCGGCGGTGAAAGGAAGCAGGATCGCCGCCAGTGTCAGCATGCTTACCCCGGGAATGGCACCGAAAAGCATGCCGCCGATAACCCCGAAGACAAAGATCGCGACGGTGAAGGGGTCGCCAAAGAGTGCGGCTGTTCCGGCAAGAAAATTTTCTACCATGTTCGTTACCAGGCCTTCTGTAGCAGCGTGTTCATTTTCAGAATGAACCCGCTGAAATCATAAAAGGGTGAGACATTGCCCTGTGGCAGGGGGGCGTTCAGTGCGACAACGAAAAGACCGAGAAGAATGGCGTAGATCAGGATGGTAATGCTGACAATCCACTTCCAGCGGCGCTCGCCGAACAGCCAGATGACGGCGGCAATAAAGACCGGTGCGCCCGAATACATGCCGACCGGCTTCAAAAGCCAGGCAAACAGGAATGGCGTGAACAGGATTGCGATGATTTTGGCCAATGTTGCCGGGTTGCTGTAATCGGTTGGCGATTCATCGGTTTCAGCAATGCCGACGCGCCCTTTCTGAATGGCCGAGCCATGCTTGAAATGGTGGTACAGATTGCCGGCCGTCACCAGCAGAAGAAGCACCAGGACAACCCGGGGCCACCCTGTGGCACCGAATTTGTAGATTTCGATCGGCTGGTTGAATTCGAAACTGTACGCAAAAAATATGAGGGCGATCAGCGCCCAGACGCCGGTCTCAATCAAATGTGATTTGCCGAGCTGACCCAAAGATCCCTCCCTTGCTGCAAGGCGTGTTCAAAAGCGTGCTGTTAAAGTCTATGAAAATATTCTAAATGCGACATGACTGCCCCCGATATCCGGGAACACCGGGGGCAGGAAGTTTACAGGGGCAGACCTATTTCACATCCATGCCCATTGCCTTGTACACATCACGGTACTGGGCAACAGACCGGGTGATCAGGTCGCGCGCACCGGCGGTGTCACGATAGCTGTCGATGACATTCATGAACTTTGATTCATTGAACGCCTGATAGCTGTCCTGGCAATAACCGCGCTGGAATGCCCATTGCAGCCATTTTACACGGTCGGCAGGTGCGTCCTTGTGGACATAGAAGCCGCGGAAACGAAGCAGCGGATCAAAGTCCATGCCCATTTCACGGTGGGTCGGCACATCGGCAAAGACCGACGGGCGCTCGTCAAAGATTGTCAGGATAGGCTTGAAATTGCCGGCATCCAGAAACTTGCGGACGTCGCCGGGCTGTTCGAACAGCGCATCGACCTGTCCACCAAGAAGCGCACCATAGCGCGGTGCCCCCTTGTCAAACGAGATCTGCTGGATTTCCATGCCGGTTGCGTCGGTGATGAACTTCATCGTGACGCGCTCCATCGAGCCTTCCTTGGACACGTTGGCGATCGTCGCCTTGCCACCCTGCGCCTTTACCCAGGCAACAAAGGATTCCCAGTCATTATAGCGGGTCTCGTTGGTCCGAATGTAGATCTGCGAGAAGGTAACCTGTGAAATAACAAGCGGAATCAGATCTGTGGCCGGGTTCGGCTTGCTGGAATCCAGCGCATGCGCCGAAGAGGCATCATCAATATGTTCAAGAACATTATAGCCGTCTGCAGGTGACGCCATGTAGGCGGTCATGCCCACGGTGCCTGATCCGCCCGGCTTGTGATCACGGTTGATCGCAACGCCGGTCAGGCCGGTAACACCCTCGGCCATCGCTGCTGCGACCTGTCCGGATCCACCTGCCGGGCCGTAAGGTACGATCATTGTCAGGGCGCGTTCCGGAAAGCCGCCAGGCTTATCCATCGATGCTTCCTTGACCTTGCATTCAAATGCGTTGGCGGCGCCGCTTGCCACCATCATCATGGTGGCTGCCACGCCAATACCGAAAAGTCTGTTCATTGTCTTCCTCCGATTTTGCTGCCGTCATAGTGTTTTCCTGACGACACCGTTAGATTTGACCATCATTTTCCATATAGGAAAACCCCAAAAAGGCCTATCTGCTGACCTGATTGGGGCGGCGATGCGTCGAAATGTCTGGTCTGGGTCTGGTTATGACGCCTGTATCAAAGACGCGAACTCAACAGATGGCTTGATTCGGTCTCTCTGACACCTGGGATCTGGCGGAGCTGGGCAATTGTGAGGCTCATTTCCTGAAGTGTTTCTGTCTGGATTTCCACGGCAAGACTCCAGCGCCCGCTGGTGGTGAACAGACGTGTGACCTCGGGCATGCCGTTCAATCTGCAGATGGTCGATTCTTCCGACTTTGCCACAAGGTCGATCATGACCCAGCTTGTTACATTCTGCCCGAAATCCTCGCAGCCGAGTGTCACCGTATAGCCGGTTATATCGCCTCTGTTCTCCATCTTCTTGATGCGGGAATCGATGGTGACGCGCGATACGCCCAGCTCTTTGGACATCTGTGTGACGGAGGTTCTGGCGTTCTCCTTCAACGACTTGATGATATGAGTGTCAAGGTCTTGCGTCATTGTAATCCACGTCCCGATGAGGATGAATGCCGACTGGTTTCATATGTTCTATATGCGACATGATAGAGAAATCTGGCTAGTCGCGCAAGATGCGGCTTTGGTTCAATAACTCAGATTAAGCGCATTGATACGGCAGGTATTTGGGAGGGTGTGGATCCTGCGGATCCAGGGGTGGCGGACAGCCCCTTTCACATGATCACTCGACAAATGCGCGCACCGTTTCGATGGTATCAGCCTCGTCTGTCGGCTTGTCCCATCGGATCCGGTTGATTCGTGGAAAACGCAGCGCAATGCCCGATTTGTGGCGGGGGCTGTCATGCGCGCTGTCAAAGGCAAGTTCGACGACAAGTCGTTTCTCCACCTCGCGCACTGGCCCGAACCGGCCTGTCGTGTTGGCGCGCACCCATTTGTCGAGATCGCGAAGTTCGTCATCGGTAAAGCCGGAATAGGCCTTGCCGACCGGCACAATTTCGGTGCCGTGCCAGATGCCAAAGGTGAAATCTGAGTAAAAGGAGCTTCGTCGGCCATGCCCGCGCTGCGCATACATCATGATCGTGTCGATCATCCGGGGCTCGCGTTTCCATTTGAACCACGGGCCTCGCGGTCGGCCGGCAGTATAGGCGCTCTGCCTGTGCTTGATCATCAGGCCTTCATAGCCATGGACCTCGGCTCCTTCCCGGCGCAGTCTGGCCAGATCCTGCCAGTCGGCAAAAGGCAGGATTTCGGACAAATCCAGCCTGTCGCCGGCATGGTGCCGCATCCATGCTTCCAGCCGGTGACGCCGTGACGCCAGCGGCAGGTCACGAAGATCATCGTTCCCGTCAAACAGCATGTCATAGACCCGAACAAAGGCAGGCAGATCACGAAGATGGGCCTTGGTCGGGCTCTTGCGGTTCAGCCGTTGCTGCAGCTTGTTGAAGGCAAGCGGTCTGAAGTCATGACCGACCAGCAATTCTCCATCGAGAACGGCGTGTCCCTGCAGCGCCGTGGCCAGATCAGGAAAGGTGCCGGATACATCGTCACCGGTTCGCGAGAAAACGCGACGGCTTTCATGATCAAATACCAGCTGCACGCGGATGCCGTCCCATTTCCATTCCGCCTGATAGTCGCTGGCCACCAGCCTGTCGAAGTCCCTGGTCTCGTCGATGGGGTTCGAGAGCATCATCGGATGGAAGACCCGGCCCGGCTGGATCACCGGCTGCGCGGCGCGACCGTCAAGCCAGGCGAAAAGGCCGGTATAGGGAATCTCCAGCCCATGCCAGATTTTCTCGATCTCTCCGAGATCCTGTCCGCCATAGGCCGCCAGCGCGGTTTTGGCCAGCCGCGCGGATACGCCAACCCGCAGCCCGCCGGTGGCAAGCTTGATCATCGCCCACCGTTCAGAGGCTGTGGCGTTGTCAAGAAGGTCGCAGATATGGGTGGCGATGTCCGCCTTTGGCATGGATTCGATCCCGCCAATGAATTCCGCGACGCCGGGAACCCGGCCCGGATCATTCCTGTCGGCATCGCGGCCATAATCCCTGTCATCATCCCTTTCACTTGGGGTTGTTCCATCTGTCGCAAGGGGCTGGGGCCAGATCAGCGCAATCGTTTCGGCAAGGTCGCCGACATAATCATAGGACATCAGGAACAGCTCGGGGTCGACACGTTCCATCACCAGCTGGCGCAGCATGCCCGGCTTGAGATTGGACAACGCAAGATCGCGCGTGATGGCGGCCAGGGCATAACCCCTGTCAGGGTCCGGGGTTGTCTTGAAATAGCGTACCAATGCCTCGATCTTCGCGTTGCGTGACGAGGTGATGACAAGCGTTTCCAGAAGTGCGGCAAAACCCTTCATTCGCCGGCATCCTCTTCACGGCCCTGCATATACAGAGGCTCCGCCTTCAGGCCCTGCGACCGGCACCAGTGAACAAGGGCATCCTCGCGGCCATGCGTGACCCAGACAGTGTCGGCGCCGGTCGCGGTAATGGTGGCGGTCAGTTCGTTCCAGTCGGCGTGGTCGGAGATCACCAGCGGCAATTCGACACCGCTCTGTTTGGCGCGTTGTCTGATTGTCATCCATCCCGAGGCCTGACAGACCACCGGGTCGGGAAGGCGACGCGACCAGCGGTCACGAAGCGCCGAAGGCGGGGCGATGACGATATGTCCGGGGAATGATCCCCTGTCACGATCGAGGGCCTTTTGCAGATTGCCAAGTTCCACCCCCTGGCCGGCGTAATAGGCGCACAGCTTTTCCTGCGCGCCATGCAGGAAAATCGGGGCGTCGTACCCGGCCTCACGGATCAGTTTGATGACCCGCTGTGCCTTGCCAAGCGCATAGGCACCAATGACATGGCATCTGTCCGGCTGGGCCTCGACCGAGGCCAGAAGACGGGCGATTTCCCGCGTCGGGTCCGGATGCTGGAACACCGGCAGGCCAAAGGTGGCTTCGGTTACGAAAAGATCGCAGGGCACCAGTTCAAAGGGCTGTGCCGTGCTGTCGGCATGCGTCTTGTAGTCACCTGTCACAACCGCGACACGGCCCTGATAGGCCAGTCTGACCTGGGCGCTGCCAAGGATATGCCCGGCTGGAAACAAAGTGATTGTCACCGGCCCGTCGACAAGCGTTTCGCCAAAGTCGAGTTCCTGGAAAGATCCAGCGCAGTTGGCACCATATCGCTGTTTCATGATGGCGATTGTCTGCGGCGTCGCCAGCACATGTTCATGTCCGGGACGGGCATGGTCGGCATGCCCATGAGTGATGATCGCGCGCCTGACCGGACGTGCCGGGTCGATATAGGCGTCGATTGGTTCTATATAGAGTTCATGGTTCAGCCAGTTCATGACACTCAATATAGGGATCTGCAGACGCGCCTCCAGTCCCATCCGCTGACGGCATGGCTCGAGGGCCGCGGATGGCGCTGGTTCGATCATCAGGTCGAGGCGGCTGAACATGCGCTGGCCGGCCGTGATGTGGTGGTCTTTGCGCCGACCGGTGCCGGCAAGACGCTTGCCGGTTTCCTGCCATCCTTTCTGGATATTGACGGGCGTGGGTCGAGTGGCCAGCTCCATACCATCTATATCTCGCCGCTCAAGGCGCTGGCGGTCGATGTTCATCGCAACATCGCCGCGCCGATCGAGGCGCTTGACCTGCCGGTGACCTTTGAAACGCGAACCGGCGATACCCCGCAATCCCGCCGCCAGCGCCAGAAACGCAAACCGCCCGATTTTCTGATGACAACAGCGGAGTCGCTTGCGCTGCTGTTGTCCTACGAGGATGCGGGAACCTATTTCGGTGGCCTTCGCTACATCATCATTGATGAACTTCACGCCTTTTTCGACAACAAGCGCGGCGATCTGCTCAGCCTCAACCTTGCCAGATTGGCCACGCTGGCACCGCGGGCGCGGCGGATCGGGCTCTCGGCAACCATCGACAAACCGAAGCTGGCACGTGACTGGCTATGCCGACGCGGCGGCAGGATTGTCACGGTGCCGCAGGCGGTGGCCCCGGTCATCGACATCCTGCAGACCGAGAACCGCATTCCCTGGTCGGGTCATATGGCCAGGCACGCGCTTGATGAGGTCTATGCGCAGATTGCCAGCGCCAGAATGAGCGTGGTGTTCGTGAATACGCGGGCGCAGGCGGAGTTTGTGTTTCAGCGGCTGTGGCAGTTGAATGACCGCAATCTAAGGATTGCCGTTCATCACGGTTCGCTTGAGCGCGAACTTCGGCGCAAGGTGGAAGCGCGGATGGCGGCCGGCGGTCTGGATTGTGTGGTGGCGACAAGCTCGCTCGATCTTGGTCTCGACTGGGCGGATGTCGATCTTGTCATCCAGGTTGGCGCGCCAAAGGGTGTCAGCCGCCTGCTGCAGCGTGTGGGGCGGGCCAATCACCGGCTGAATGAACCAAGCCGTGCCATTCTGGTGCCGACAAACAGGTTCGAATATCTGGAATGTGTGGCTGCCCAGACCGAGATTGCCGACAACAGGCTGGATGGCGCGGCCTTTCGGCGGGGCGGGTTTGATGTGCTGGCGCAGCATGTCTTCGGCGTGGCCTGCAGCGGGGCCTTCGACCCGGAGGCACTGTATGACGAGGTCATCCGCGCCGCGCCCTATGCCGATATGGGGCGCCGGGAATTTGACGAGGTGGTGGCATTTGTCAGCAACGGTGGATACGCGCTTGCGGCCTATCCACAATATAACAGGCTGGCGGTCCTGAAGGACGGATCGATTGCGCTTCGCGAGCCACGCATGGCGCGGCAATATCGGATGAATATCGGCACCATCGTTGAATCGCCGATGATGAAGGTCAAGCTTCGCAACCGGACGCTTGGCAGCATCGAAGAGAATTTCGTCGTCAATCTGTCACCGGGCGACAGTTTCCTGTTTGGTGGTCAGGTGCTGACCTATGAAGGCATCAGCAACGCCGCCGTCATGGTGTCCAAATCGCGTGGTGGCGAGGCCCAGATTCCAAGCTATGGTGGAGGCAGACTGCCACTGACGACGAACCTGTCGCTTGCCGTGCGCCAGTTGATCGGCAATCGGCGCGCCTGGGCCGGGCTTCCCGACCAGATTCGCGACTGGCTGGTGCTTCACGGCAGCCGCTCGGCGCTTCCCGATGCGAAGACGCTTCTTGTCGAGATTTTCCCGCATCGCAAGCGTTATCATACTGTTGTCTACAGCTTTGCCGGCCGCAACGCGAACCAGACACTGGGCTTTCTGATGCTGCGGCGCATGAAACGTGCCGGTCTGCGCCCGCTCGGATTCTCGATGACCGACTATGCGCTCGCGGTCTGGTCGCTGACCCCGCCCGAGGATGTTGAAAGCCTCCTCGACCCGGACATCATGACCGAGGAATTCGAGGAATGGCTTCAGGACACCCCGTTGCTGAAGCGCCTGTTCCGCGATAGCGCGATCATCTCGGGACTGGTTGAACGGCGTCATCCCGGTCAGGTGAAGACAGGCCGCCAGATTCTGTTCAGCTCCGACCTGATCTATGACGTGCTGCGCCGCCATGAGCCGGATCACATTCTGCTGAAAGCGGTGCGGCGCGATGCCATGCAGGGGCTGATCGATGCCGGAAGGCTTGCCGATACATTGCGGGAAATCGCCGGAAAGATTGTCTGTCGGCGGCTGGATATGATATCGCCCATGGCGGTGCCGGTGATCATGCAGATCGCCCGCGAGAACACGGTCCACAGTGATGACGGGGACGAATTGCTGCTGGACATGGAACAGGACATCATCCGGGCCGCCAATGTCGAATCGATCAATTGATTTTGCCGGACACGGCTTTGATCTGCACCCGTCAGGCGCATTGCTGTGGCGTGATGCGTCTCTGCTGATTGTCGGTGACCTGCATCTTGAAAAGGGAAGTTCCTACCATCGGTCCGGGCAATTCCTGCCGCCCTATGACACCGCCCAGACACTGGCAAGACTTGCCGCCGTCATTTCGGAGCTGACGCCACAGCGTGTGCTGTTCCTGGGCGATGTGTTCCATGATGGTGCGGCCTGGGGGCGCATGGCACCTCCGGACAGGCAAACGCTGTCGCAGATCATCGGGGCCCATGACACGATCTGGGTTGAAGGCAATCATGACCAGAGCTTTGTGCCGCCTGGCCATCATGCCTGCCACAGTCATGAAGAGGCGGGGATCATCTTTCGACATATCATGGATGAATCGGAAACCCGGCCTGAAATCAGCGCCCACTATCATCCTGCCGGTGTGGTCACCCATCGTGGTGCGCGTCTCAGACGCCCGTGTTTCGTGCAGACCCCCTCGCGATTGGTGGTGCCGGCCTTTGGTGTGCTGACGGGTGGACTGGATTGCCGCGATCCGGCACTTGCGGTGCTGCATGGCAAGGCCACGAGACTGTTTCTGCTGGGCACCGACAATGTGGTTGCCGCGCCGCCGGGACTGGCCCCCGATCCGCGGCGACGACAAAGGGGTCGCGCCGCTGGCTAGGCTCAGAGCGCGTCGATGGCCTGCCGGAGCTGTGGTGCGATGGGGGCGTCGGCGGGAAGGCGGGAATATAAAGCTTCCCACAGCGCGCGTGCCTGCTCGGTGTCGCCGTCCTGTCTGGCGAAATGCCCCCTGATATAAAGCCCCTGCGGCAGCTGCGGGTCGAGTGTCTCGACCCGTGCCAGCAGTCGCCGAGATTCCGCGATGAAATCGGCTTCAAGCCGGGCCATGACCATATGTTCGAGAGCCGACAGCTGGGCCTCGACATCCTCCGGCATGGCGTCGGCAAGCCCGATCATGGCCGTCTGCGTGTCATCCACCCGTTCCAGTACCTGATAGGCGCGGATCAGACGTCGCCAGCCTTCGATGTCCGCCGGCTCCTCGGCAAGCCTGGCGGCAAGCCCTTCGACCATGCCCTCGATCATGGCGGCGCGTTCCTCTTCGGACATGCCGGCGGCGTTGGCGACGGCCTCGGCGTCCGGGCCAGCCGGTGCAGCGGCAAAGCTGTCCGGGTCAATGCCGCCGGATCGGGCCGCATCGTCGATGTTCTCGGCCAACAGCGTCATCCAGGGCGCGTCCGGGGGTGACAGGCTTTGAAGTCTGCGCCAGATACCGACAGCGGCGGCGTAGTCCTCATCCTGATAGGCGGCAAGGCCGGACAGATACAGCGCCCGTGGTTCGACCGGATCAACCGCCAGAATGTCGGCAATCAGCCGGCGTGCCGGGATCGTCACCTGACCATCGGCGGCACGCGCCATCGCTTCGGCGCGCAGCGCGCGAATGGCCGGATCACCATCGGTCAGCCTGTCGGCCTGTTCAAGCGCCGCAATCTCGGCCGGGCCATCGCCAGCCGCCGCTGCCGCCATCGCAAGCTGTAGCCAGGCCCCCACATCGTCGGGTGTCCTGGCGGTCCTGTCGCGGGCTTGCTGTAACCTGTCATTACGGTCCCGTGCGGTTTCGCTGGCCTGTTCCAGTGCGGCGGCGATTTCGGTGCCTCGATCCGCCAGCGGACGTGAAGGCAGGTCAGCGCGGCCAAGCACCAGATACAGGCCGAGGCTGGCCGCGATCACAAGACTGCCGAGTGCCACTGCGACGCGCCTGTCAACAGGTCTGGTCTTGCCGATGGTTGTGGCGTCGGGGGTATCGACCTGATCCGGAGTAGGGGGTGTGTCACCATCGCGTCGCCGACGTCCGGCCAGCATGATGGCCAGACCCGCCAGCAGGATGGCGACAGGCGCCCCCCACAGGATATAGGTTCCCGGCGAGACAGGCGGGTTCAACAGGACATAGTCGCCATAGGTTGCCCGCAGCGCTGCGATGATCTCGTCATCGCTGGCACCTGTTGTCAGCTGTTTGCGTACCTCGATCCGCAAGTCGCGGGCCAGTTCGGCGTCGGAATCATCGATTGACTGGTTCTGGCAGACAAGACAGCGAAGCTGCCTGGACAGCGCGCGTGCGCGCGATTCAAGCGCCGGGTCGGCCAGCATTTCTTCCGGGGTGAGCGCGGCGACGGGCAGCGGGCCGGTGAACAAGGCCATCATCGCCAGCATCAGGCCGACTTTTACCATCCGGGACAAACATGACATGGCGTTGCGGCAGGACATGGCGTTGCGACAGGTCATGGCAATCTGGCGATTGCTGGCAACAGCACATCATCAAGGACGCGTCGGTCAATCGGGCCGGCATGACGCAGCAGAATGGTGCCGTCGGCATCGACCAGAAACGTCTCCGGCACGCCATAGACACCCCATTTCATGCCGGCATCCCCGTCACGGTCGATGCCGATGGCGCTAAAGGGGTTTCCGTATTCGGTCAGGAAGTCACGTGTATCCTCGGGCCGGTCCTTGTAGGCGATGCCAAAGATCGGGATGCTGTCCGAAAGCAGGGCCAGGGCAGGCGCTTCGGCGCGGCAGGGCGCGCACCAGCTGGCAAACACATTGACCAGAAACGCCGAGCCGGCAAAATCGACTGCCGACACCGATGCAGATGCGGACCGGCCGTCATTCACCAGGCTTGGCAGCATCATCGTCGGTGCCGGTTTGCCAACCATCGCCGAGGGAAGCTGCGATATGTCGCGATCCCCGCGCAGCGTCGCCAGCAGCGCTATGGTCGCAAACCCGGCCAGAACCAGGAAACCGGCAAACGGGATGATGAATGACAGGCGGGGCCCAGCCCCCTTGCTGTTTCCGGATCGGCTCATGTCGCGGTCCGGACCGAACCGGTCAGCATCGCCGTGCGCCGCTGTCTGCGACCGATGGCAGCCAGGCCGCCACCAACAGCCATCAGCCCCGCGCCGGCCCAGATCCAGCTGACAAACGGCTTTCGGTACAGCCGCAGCGTGTACCCGCTGGTCGCGTCACCATCGCCAAGGACAGCGTAATCATCGCCGCTCAGACGTGGCCTGATGGCAGCTTCTGTCGTGGTCTGGCGTTCCGCGTTGTAAAAGCGCTTTTCCGGCGTCATCACGGCCAGAATGTCGGTGCCGTCACGCAATTCGATAATCGCGGTCTCGGTGACATAATTTGGTCCCTGCCGGGCCTCGACCGCGCGAAGCGTCATCGTCTTGCCAGCGACATTGACCGTGTCGCCCGGAAAGGCGCGGACAATCACTTCGGTCTGGAACAGGCCATTGCCAAGCGCACCAACCAGAAACACCACCATGCCGGCATGTGCGGTCCACATGCCCCATACCGGCATCGGCAGCGCCGCGGCGCGCGTGCCGGCCCCTCGTTGCCACGGCTTCAGCCGATGCAGGATGTCGCCGCCAATGGCCAACGCCAGCCAGCCAAGAAGGCCAAGCCCGGCAAGCCCGGCGGCGCTGATCGCCTCGGCAAACATGGCCCCGGCACCGATGGCGAGGACGGCCCCGGCCGCCGCCAGCCTGAGGCTGGTGCCAAGAGAGGGCAGGGTGCCGCGCCGCCATGCCAACAGGGGGCCAAGCGCCATCGCCACCACGAGGCCGGCCATGATCGGGTTGAATGTGGCGTCAAAATAGGGCGGGCCGACAGTGATGCGTGCGCCTGTCACCATTTCCAGCGCCAGCGGATAGAAAGTGCCGACAAGCACCACCACGGTCGCCGCCGTCAGCAGGAAGTTGTTCAGGATCAGTCCGCTTTCCCGGCTGATCGCAATATGGTCATTCCGACTGGCAAGCTGTGGGCCACGAACCGCAAACAGCAGCAGTGGCACGCCAATGGCGGCAAGCAGAATGCCGAGAATAAAGACGCCGCGCGCCGGGTCGCTGGCAAAGCTGTGAACCGATGTCAGCAGGCCCGAACGCACAATGAAGGTGCCGACCAGCGACAGCGAGAAGGCCAGAATGGCAAGCAGTACCGTCCAGCTTTTCAGGCGGTCGCGCTGTTCGACGACAATCGTCGAATGAAGAAGCGCCGTTGCCGCAAGCCACGGCATCAGCGAGGCATTTTCAACCGGGTCCCAGAACCACCAGCCACCCCAGCCGAGTTCGTAATAGGCCCACCAGCTGCCAAGCGCGATTCCGGCAGTCAGGGCGCACCAGGCAGCCGAGATCCAGGGGCGCACATGACGCGCCCAGGCCCTGTCGATGCGGCCTTCGATCAGGCCGGCCACCGCAAAGGCAAAGGCAAGTGACAGGCCGACATAGCCGACATAGAGGGTCGGCGGGTGAAGGGCCAGCCCCGGATCCTGAAGGATCGGATTCAGCCCGTTCCCGTCAAGGGGCGGTGGATCGAGGCGCGCAAACGGGTTCGACGTGAACAGGCAGAAGGCCAGAAACCCGGCTGTCACCATCGCCTGGACGGCAAGCGTGCGGGTTTTCAGTCCGAAATCCATCTCGCGTCCGCGCATCGCCAGCATCCCGCCAAACAACACCAGAATCAGGATCCAAAGAAGAAGCGAGCCTTCATGGTTTCCCCAGGTGCCGGAGATCTTGTAGATCATCGGCTTGGTCGAGTGGGAATGCGCGGCAACAAGCGCCACCGAGAAATCGGACGAAACGAAGGCTGTCACCAGCGCGGCAAAGGCAAAGCTGACGGCAGCCGCCATAAGCAACGTCGCCGGGGCCGCCAGCGCCGTCAGCGAGGCAAGCCCGAAACGCAGGCCCACCAGTGGCAGAACGGCAACGCAGATTGATGTCATGAAGGCCAAAATCAGGGCAAAATGACCAAGTTCGGTGATCACCGGCGCGGCTCATCTTTGGGTGAAGAACAATGGACAAACAAATATCACGGGTGGCTGCTTTGAACAAACCACCCGTGACATTTCGTTAACTTCGGTGGATGGCACCCACTTCAGTAACGTCAGCATGCGCGTTGCCCGGTATGGTTCACATGTGACAATTCGTCACCGCGTTGCTATTGATGACGCGCCGCCGCGGCTCGTGGCCAGCCGGATGGTTGCCGATTGCCAGAAGCCGCGTTTGGCGTATGGTTGGAATGTGTCCGGTCGCCAATAATCAGGCCGATCCGGCATTCTCGATCCCTGTGAGGTCATCATGACATCAGCCCCCTCGACCCGGTCTCCGGCACCATCTCCATCGCACCCCAATATCGTTCTGATTATGGCTGATCAGCTGGCGCCGCAATTTACCGGTGCCTATGGGAACCCCGTGGTCCAGACCCCGAATCTGGACGCGCTGGCGGCGCGTGGCGCACGCTTTGATTCGGCCTATTGCAATTCGCCCCTGTGCGCCCCGTCGCGGGCCAGTTTCATGACCGGCCAGCTTGTCAGTCGCCTTGGCACCTATGACAATGCCAGTGACTTTGCCGCTTCCGTGCCGACCTTTGCCCATTATCTGCGTCAGGCCGGATACCGGACCTGCCTTGCCGGGCGGATGCATTTTGTCGGTCCGGATCAGCTCCATGGCTTTGAAGAGCGTGTCACAACGGATGTCTATCCGGCGGATTTTGCCTGGGTGCCTGACTGGTTGAATGCCGATGAAAGGATCGACCGCTGGTACCACAATATGGATTCGGTGTTCGAGGCCGGAAGTGCGGTGACAGCCTTTCAGATCGAATATGACGAAGAGGTTGCGTTCGCGGCCAGACGCAGATTGATGCAATATGCCTGTGACGCGGGCGCGCCCTTTGCGCTGGTTGCCAGCTTCATGAATCCGCATGACCCCTATGTGGCGCTGCCGCAGTTCTGGAACCTGTATGAAGATGGCGGGATCGACCTGCCGGTCACGGACATGGCGGCGGTGCCGCAGGATCCGTTTTCGGTTCGTGTTCGTGACGGCATTGGGGCCAGTGCGGTCACCACCTCGGCTGCCGATATCAGACGGGCGCGGCGTGGCTATTACGCGAATGTGTCATATGTCGACAGCAAGATCGGTGAAATCGTGCGTGTGATCGAGGACATGGGACAGCTCGACAATACGATTTTCATCGTCACGTCGGATCATGGCGACATGCTTGGCGAGCGTGGTCTTTGGTACAAGATGAACTTCTTCGAGCATTCCGCGCGGGTGCCGCTGGTGATGGCGGGTCCGGGTATCAAGGCAGGCCGCATTGACAGCCCCTGTTCACTTGTCGACCTGTTGCCAACAATGCTGGATTTTGCCGGCGCATCCGCTCTGCCGATGGGCCAGCCGGTGGATGGCAGGTCACTGGCGCCGATGGCGCGTGGCGGGGCCGAGGATGAGGGGACGGTGATTGGTGAATATTGCGCCGAGATGACGGCAACCCCGGTGTTCATGATCCGCCGCGGACAGTGGAAATACATTCATTGTGATGACGATCCGGCACAGCTTTACAATTTGCGCGACGATCCGCATGAACATGTCAATCTGGCGGCGGATCCGGCCAGCGCCGAAATTGCATCGGCGTTCGCGGCCGAGGTGGCGGCAAGATGGGACAGTGCCGCGCTTCGCGATGATGTCATTGCCAGCCAGGCGGCGCGACGTGTTGTTTTTGATGCCATGCAGACGGGTCGGCGCACCGATTGGGATTATACACCGCCGCGCAACGCCGCCGAGGAATATGTCCGCAACCATATCGACTGGACGGTCGCAGCGGCGCAGACGCGCTTTCCTCCACTGGCGGATTGATCATGGCGGCGTGGGTCTATTGCCTTGCAAGGCCGATCATGGCCTGATGACGACCGGGAGGCTGGTATGTCGTTGACGAGTACGCATTGGGGAACCTACGAGGTTGCCGTCAGGGACGGACGTGTGACCGGTCTGACACCCTTTGCCGAGGATCGTGATCCGTCGCCAATCGGCACATCGCTTGCCGAGCTTCTTGACCATCCAACACGGATCAGACGCCCGGCGGTGCGCCGGGGGTGGCTCGATCACGGGCCGGGTCCGGCACAGGGCTTGCGCGGCACTGACCCGTTTGTCGAGGTCGGCTGGGACGAGGCGGAGCGGCTTGTTGCAGCAGAACTTGACCGGGTGCGGGCGACATATGGCAACAGCGCCATCTATGCAGGGTCCTATGGCTGGGCCAGTGCCGGCAGATTTCACCATGCCCAGAGCCAGATCCATCGGTTCCTGAACCTCATCGGCGGTTATACACGGTCGGTGAACACCTACAGCTATGCCGCTGCCGAGGTAATCGTACCGCATGTTCTGGGCAGTTTCGGCAGGTTGCTGATCCAGCATACAAGCTGGACCAATATCGCCGCGCATTGCGAATTGTTCGTGGCTTTTGGCGGACTGGCACTTGGCAATGGGCAGATGGGCAATGGCGGCACGGGTTGTCATGTCCAGCGCGAGGGATTTGCCGCGGCGGTGGCGGCAGGTGTCGAATTCATCAATGTCTCGCCGCGTGGGCTTGATCTCGAGGCACCGGCCTCGCCACGCACCATCCATATCCGTCCGAACAGCGATACCGCGCTGATCCTGGCACTGTGCCATACATTGCGTGCCGAAGGGCTGGCGGATGACGGGTTTCTCGCACGCTACACGGTCGGCTATGACAAATTTGCGGCCTATCTCGATGGTGCATCCGACGGGATCCGCAAGGATGCACAATGGGCAAGTGGGCTGACAGCCCTTCCGGCGTCCGAAATTGTCGCTTTGGCACGAAACATGGCGTCGAAACGCACCATGGTGTCGATCAGCTGGTCGCTGACCAGGCAGCAATATGGCGAGCAGCCCTACTGGGCCGCTATGTCGCTTGCGGCCATGCTTGGTCATATCGGCACGCCAGGCGGCGGTATCGGGTTCGGCTATGCCATCGCCAACTATGTCGGACACAATGTTGATCCCGTCCCCGTTGCCGCCTTGCCGCAGGGCACCAATGGCGTCAGCGATTTCATTCCTGTGGCGCGGATCAGCGACATGCTGCTGAATCCCGGTGCCGAGTTCGACTATAATGGCGGGCGCTATCGCTATCCGGATACACGTCTGGTCTATTGGGCTGGCGGGAATCCGTTCCACCATCATCAGGATCTGAACAGGCTGCAGCAGGCATGGCAGAAGCCCGATACCGTAATCATCCATGACTGGTGCTGGAACGCCACCGCCAAGCGGGCTGACATTGTGCTGCCCTGCACAACCATGCTGGAGCGCACCGATATAGGGATGACGCCGCGCGACCCCTACATCATCGCCATGGAAAAGGCCCAGGAGCCTGTTGGCGAGGCGCGCGATGATTTCGACATCCTGTCCGGAATCGCGCGGGCGATGGGGTGTGGGGAACAATTCCGTGAAGGCCGTTCGGCCGAGGAATGGGTGCGCTATCTGTGGGACCAGTCACGGCGGCGGGCGGCCGACCGCGATGTGGACCTGCCATCCTATGAGGATCTTGTTGCCGCGACATATCACCGGCGTGCCGCCCCGCCGGTCGAGCCGGTGCTGTTCGGGGCGTTTCGGGCCGATCCCGAAGCGCACCCTCTGGCCACGCCAAGCGGCAGGATCGAACTGTTCTCTGAAAGAGTGGCATCGTTCGGCTATGCCGACTGCCTTGGTCACGCCACCTGGAACGAACCGGATGAATGGCTTGGCAACGCGACGCCGACATATCCGCTGCATCTTCTTGGCAAGCAGCCACGCAACAAGCTTCATTCACAGCTTGATCCGGGCACGCACGCCGCGCGTGCCAAGGTCGCCGGTCATGAAGCTGTCGAGATGAACCCGGATGACGCCGCACAGCGGGGTATCAGGGACGGTGATATTGTCAGGGTCCATAACGGGCGGGGTGCCTGTCTTGGCGGCGCGGTCATCACGCCCGATATCATGCCCGGCGTGGTCATGATGAGTACGGGCGCCTGGTTCGACCCCTGTCCCGATACCGGATTGTGCCGACATGGTAATCCGAACATCCTGACGCCAGATCAGGGAACCTCGCCATTGTCACAGGGCCCCGCCGCGCATAGCTGTCTTGTCGAGGTGGCGCGCCATGACGGGGACAATCCGGCCGAAGCAGCCTTCCAGCCGCCTCGGTTCGTGCCGCGTGATTGACCACAAACGGCCTGTTGCCACCTATAACCTGGTGATGATGGTGGCCGGATCGGGCCGGGTGCGTTCCATCGGCGGCTTCACTTTTTCGCCGATATAGATGAAGCCTGCGATACGGTCATGCCCGGGCGTTCCACCAAGTTCAACCAGCATGCGGTCATTATAGGCATACCATTCGGTCAGCCATTGCGCGGCATAGCCGAAAGACTGTGCCGCATATAGCAGGGTCGTGCAGACAGCGCCGGCTGACAGCTGCATCTCCCACGGGTCGATCTTGGGATGCTCGACAGGCGATGAAATGACGGCGATCACCACATCGGCACGCTGCAGACGGCATGTTTCCACCGACTCGACCTCCGGCTTTGCATCCGGATTGGCGGCGATGAATTCGGCATGGATCACCTCCCGGTCAAGCCGTTCACGCGCCGCACCGGTGATGACGGCAAGCTTCCACGGTTTCAGCGCGCCATGGTCCGGGACGCGGAGTCCGGCGGTCAGGATCTGGTCAAGATGGCCCGGATCGACATTGCCGGGCTGCATGGTCTTGGCGGTCACCGACCGCCGCGTTGACAGAAATTCGATCACACTGTTCATCCTGCATCTCCCTGACCCGGCGGTCGCCATCATCGCGGCGGCCAGCATCATGAATTTCATCCCCGGATGCAAGAGGCGGATGAAAAAGGGGCCGCGCGGGCCCCTTTACTGGATTTTACCTTACGGCTTCATATGCCGAGCTAGATATCATGTTCGTTCATGGCTTCTTCAATGGCATCGCATGTGCTGCCGCCGCCGCCAGCAACACAGCTTTCATAGCTGTCAAAGTTGGTGATGGCATCCATGGCACCTTCGATGTTCCGCAAATCGTCAAGGAACGCATCAACCTGTTCGGCCATGCCGCTGTCAACCAGATCACCGAGATCCTCGATGAACTGATTGACCTGATCCTCCGGCATCGCTTCCAGCACGCTGTTCACCGCTATCAGGTTGTCCATCGAGATACCGGTTTCAGCCGACATCGCCTCGACCTGTTCCAGAATCTTGGGGTCCATGCTGGCAAGATCCCCGTCATTCAGCAGTTCCTCGACGCTGACCCCGGTTTCTTCGGAAAGTTCGGTGACGGCGCTGATCTGCTCATAGGTCACATCGTCGCTTCCTGTCAGGTCCTGGACAACGGCATTGCCGATCACCGAGATCTGCGAATCCTTTGGCAGGCCGCGCAAGTCACTGACCGGGACGAAGGTCACCTCCTCGCCGACAACGACAAAGACATTGTTGCCGGTGACGCCGCCGGCTTCACCACTTTCCTTTGCCTTGTCGATCAGCCTGTCAATCTGGTCCGGCGAGGCACCCTGATAGATCTGGCCATCCGCCCCGAGAACCTCGCCCTTCTTGAATGTCAGCGCCTGTGCCTGGGTAACGACAGCAAGGCTGAGGAGGGCACCCGCAATATAGAATTTCATAAAAAAGCTCCTTAAAAAAATATGAAGGCAAGTAAAACGGTGAAGGTTAATCTTTATATTAGTTTTAGTTAATATTAATGATGCTCGGACTGAGCCGTTGCCGGCGGTAGCCGGTGCGTTATTTCGCCTTGTGCGCGGCACGATCCGTTGCCACTCTCATCGGGACTTGATCAGCTGGGGTAACGGGTATGAGAATTGCGAAGCTGGAAACCTTTGCCACGCCGGATGTGGGGTTTGTCCGGGTAACAACGGATGGCGGCGAGACCGGGTGGGGGCAGGTATCGACCTACCATGCCGACATCACCGCGCAGGTGCTGCACCGGCAGGTGGCGCCCTGGGTTCTGGGCCGCGTCATCGACGGTGACAACCCGGTGGACGATTTTCTGGACCTTGCCGCCTTTGTTCATGAGCGCGAGCATAAATTCCCCGGATCCTATGTCCGGCGGGCGCTTTCAGGTGTCGATACCGCGCTGTGGGATCTTCTGGGGCAGATGGCCGGACAGCCTGTTGCCAGCCTGATCGGCGGCGCGCCGGGGCGGGTGCGGGCCTATGCATCCTCGATGAAGCGCGACATCACGCCCGCCGACGAGGCCGACAGAATGTGCCGGCTTCGCGATACGCACGGCTTTGACGCCTTCAAATTCCGGGTCGGTGCCGAATGCGGGCGCGGCAGCGATGAATGGCCCGGCCGCACCGAGGCGATTGTCGAGACCGTGCCGCGCGCGCTTGGCCCCGGCATTGTCACGATGGTTGACGCCAACAGCGCCTTTGACGTGCCGCGCGCCATCGAGGTTGGCTGGATGCTGGAGGCCAACGGCATCAGCCATTACGAGGAGCCGTGCCCCTATTGGCGGCCCGATCTGACCCGGCAGGTCACCCAGGCGCTGGATATCGATGTCACCGGCGGCGAGCAGGATTGCGACATGCGGCACTGGGTCGATATGGCGGCCAATCATGTTGTCGATGTGATGCAGCCGGATGTGATGTATATGGGCGGGCTGACACCGACGCTGGCGCTGGCGCGGATGCTGGCCACCGCCGGCCCGGACGGGCGCGGCTATCCCTGTACCCCGCACGCGGCGAACCTGTCGCTTGTCACCATCTGCACGATGCATCTGCTGACCGCGATCCCGAATGCCGGCCCGTATCTGGAACTGGCGATCGAGGGGGCGGACTATTATCCCTGGACCGAGGGTCTGTTCCGCGGCGATCCGTTCGCTGTCGATGGCGGGCATGTCACCGTCACCGATACCCCCGGATGGGGGGTCGAAATCGCGCCCGACTGGCTGGCGGCGGCGCAGCATGACGCCAGCGAATGGGACGGTACGAAACCTGCCTGCGAGTCGTTCCCGCGCCGCGCCATCGGTGCTGCGTGATGATGTCTGGCGAGCTTTCCGGGGGCGAACTGGCCGGGGGACGGCCGGCCGGGCCATGACCACGCTTTACGTCACCGGTGCCGGCGTCAGCGCCGACAGCGGCATCCCTACCTTTCGCGGCCAGGATGGGTACTGGACCATCGGATCGGTCAACTACACGCCCCAGGAAATGGCCACCCGCCGCATGTATGAAGACGATCCGGGGCAGTTCCTGTTGTGGTATTACCGGCGCTTTGCCGCCTATCGCAACGTGCCGCCGAACGATGTGCATCGCTGGCTTGCCGACCGGTGCAACAGCGGCGCGGCGCGGCTGATCACCCAGAATATCGACGGTCTGGACGGGCGTGCCGGCAACCGCGACTATGTCTGCATCCACGGGCGGCTGGACCGGATGACGCTCTATGACGACCAGGACCGGTTGCACATCGCCGCCGCGGCGCAGGGCAATCTGCTGGACAGCGACATTCTGGTGCCGGCGCCGTGGGATGATGTGCCGGCGGCGCTGCGCGCAACCGGGGCCGCCGGCGACGATCCGGACAACGCCACGGATGCCGAGATGATGGCGGCGCTGTGTCACCTGTGCCGTATCAGCGGGGTTGGGTCAAATTCCGGAGCCGGGCTTGGCGGGGCGTCATTCCAGCCGCAGATGGGGGTGTCGCTGAAACCGTGGGTGCTGCTGTTCGATGAATATTACACCGACCTGTACCGCATGGGCACCGTCGAGGCGTGGCTGGACGAGGCCAGCCGGATGGTGTTCATCGGCACCAGCTTTTCGGTCAATATCACCGCGATCGCGCTTCGCGTCGCGATCCAGCGCGGGGTGCCGGTGGAGATTGTCGACCCGCAGCCGATCGATCCGGGCATCCCCGACGGCATGGCGGATATCACCTACCACCGCATGACGGCACAGGAATGGGTGGGTTAGGGGCTAGCTGTCTGAGTCTTTTGGCTGTTGCTCAGGGTATTCGGTCCGGCCACTGGCCGATTGATCAGGCAAGTCCAACTCATAATCGGTTTGCCGTTCAATCAACTTTCGGATTTCCTGAACTTCTTCTGCCGAATAGTGCTTGCCGAATGGGGGCGGGATATTGATGTTCTGGTCACGCCATTCAAAGCGTATCTTTCCGGTTTCTGGACTGGTTTCACATTGACGGCACCCCTGTCGTATCAGGGCCGTGATGACAAAGTCCTGATCCATGAAGTCACGCAGATATCTGCGATAGCTTCTTCACCGTTGGGCCGTTATTCAGCAGCTTTGCCATGTCCATATCGGCAATGTCTTCGTCGCTGTGGCTGTCATCGCCGTGAATCCAGGCCCCGCCGTAAATTTCATGTTCCTGTGCCTGCAACTTGCACGCCTCCCAGCTTTTGGAGAAGGACAGAAAAAAGGTGTCCTTGCCCTGCGCATCGGCCGGCGGGGTGGCAGAAGGGTCGGACAGGTTGGACTCAGACAGGTTGTGCGTGAACAGGAAATGGGTTTCACCTAATAGTTAATATCCGAGTTCCACGGTTTTCATTGCGCGCCCCCTGTTTTCGCCCGTCCAGACATCACCAACACCACCACCACAAACGCCGAGCCGGGATTGGGCCATTCATATGTGACCAGTCCTAGCATGCGATACCAGTCTGCGAGGCATCACGATCGGTGCGTGAGCGCTTTCTGCCTCCGTCACTCTTGCCTCCACGTATGGCGGTAATCTTAAAGGCTCAGATTTAAGAAAATGCAAACAAAAACAGATTTTTAGTCATAAATTAACTACCCCCACCCTTGTTTTAGAACGGCAGTGCCTCGCCTTCATAGGTCTCGAACACGCCGCTTGTCGCCATTGTTAGCGCATCGAAGCGTTGCAACAGGCCGGCGGCGCTGACCTGCGCGGTGATGGCGGCGTTGGCCCCGCCCATATCGGTCTGCACCCATCCCGGATGATAGGCCCCGACGGCGATGCCGTCATCCGCCAGTTCCAGCGCCATTGACCGCGCCAGATTGGTGGCTGCTGCCTTGGTCGCGCGATAGATCGGAGCGCTGGTCCCGGCGCGTGCTGATGATCCCATCTGCGATGAAATGATGGCGATCCGGGGGTTGGTCCCAGCCTTCAGGTGGCCTAGGAAATGCCGCACCGTAAAGAACACCCCGGCAATATTGGTCATCAGCGATTCCGCGATATTGTCCTGGGTGTGGCCGGGATCGGTCAGCCCGCCGCGCGCGTTCATCGTGCCCGCATTCACCACAAGCAGGTCGATCGGCCCGGCAATGGCGGCGGCGGCGGCGGCGGCCGATTCATCCTCGCGGGCTTCCAGCCCGATGATGGTCAGCGACCCGGCCCCGGTACCATCATGCGCCTTGGCAAGATCGTCCAGATGGGCGGCGCTGCCCGGGGTGCGGCAGGCGGCAATCACGCCGTCGCCACGGGCCAGCGCTTGTCGAGTCATTTCCAGTCCGATGCCGCGATTGGCACCAGTGATCAGAATGCGTTGGGTCATCACGTATCTATGCCTCTGCCGTTGGTGTGATAGTGGCCGGGGTGATGATGGCCGGGTCGAACGGTGTGCGGGTGAAGATTTCGCGCAGCATAGGTTCGAAATGCTCCAGCGGCCTTGTTGGGTAATCTGGGTCGAACGCCATCTGGTCCCAGTCGCGGCAGAACCGCTCGCAGTTGTCGAACCAATCATGGCCGCGATAGCGCTCGCGCTCGTCCTTGTTAACGCCGGCGGCGTCGCCGTAATAATACATCTGGAAGATGCCGTGATGTTCAATGATCCAGGTGACCTCGGCCCGGACATAGGGGCGGATGATGGCGGCGGCCATCTGGCTGTGGTTTTCCGGAGCCAGATCATCGCCAAGGTCGTGGATCAGCGCGGCCACGACCAGCTCGATATCGGCGCCGTCATCCTTGGCCCGGCTCGCCGATTGCAGCGAATGCTGCAGCCGGTCGATGCGATAGCCGGCCAGTGAATGGCTTAACCCCCGCAGCGCCGCCAGCAGGCGGTCGGGAAGGGCAGCGATATAGTCATGTTCCAGCCTACCAAGAAAGGCGTATTCCGCGGGCGTGCCTTCATCCATGCGGGTAAAGCTAACAGTGTCCATGACGGTGGTCCCGATCTGTGGTTGCGATCTATGGTTGCGTTCCAGTTATCCTAGCCGCCTACGCGGCCCAGCGTAAAGCGCAGTCCGTCGATCCTGCCCCGTTAATAGGCAGCCAGTGATAGCGGGTAGTCCGGCATGGCGGCAAGCCGGTCCTGCATCGCGGATCATGTCCTGCTGGCGGCTGGAATTGCCCGGTTGAAGCTTGCCCGGAAAAACAGCGCTTGCAAGCTGGTCGATTTTTATCACATTGGTTTTAGGTCGAACTTCGGCTACCGTTAGAGCGTTACGTTGCAGGTAAACCGCAAGCAGATCTTCGGCACCACCGCCGATCAGTTTTAGCATGCTGGCTAATCTGGTAAGGGTGTGGGCCATTGGGAACGAAGCTGCTGGCGCTTAATTAATAAAAACAATACATAAATTTTCACTTAATTAACCTCTTGGACGTAGTGAAATCCATGGATAAGGTCATAAACGATATTACAAATCTGGCGCGGAGCATCGTCGAAGCGGTCATTCTGGCGACACCTGCGCCGGGATCCCCGCCTTACTGGGCGTTGATTGGTGCCTTGCTGGCACTGGTTGCTCTGCTTTTCATCTGGCTTCTTCTGAGGCTGGTTGGTGCGGGACGTATTAAATCGGCACCAGTCAATGACGAGCCGAATATCACCTTCATGGATGTAAGTGCCGAAGCCGCTGCCGAAGCCAAAGCCGCAGCACTGGCACACGGGGACAAAGACGATGTTGTGCCGCTGCAGGATATCGCTGCCGCGCCAACCGGTGAGGCCTCCACTGATGCCCCGGTAGCCAGCAATGATGCGCAGCTTGCATCCGGCTTTACGTTTTTCAAGAAGCGCAGCGCAGCCGAGGCAAGCCGGACCGAGACGGCAAATCTCGAGGATGATGTCTTCCTGCTTGGCCTTGAACAGGAAATGCTTGCCACGCGGCAGCTCTATCTCGACGGCTTGATCTCGAAAGAGGTGTATGTCACCGAAACGCGCGCATTGTATGACAAGGCCCAAACACGAATGACCTAGCCCGGCATGCCGAATGTGGCTGTTTGTCGGCGCGTCGGGCTGTCCGCGTGATTGTCCGACATGGCGGTGATGCGCGGTTGTCGCGTCGTCTGCACACCCTGTTGCGCGCCACGGCGCTGACAGGTGATGGCGATCGTTCCGTGATCCTAAAATACGACCAGCTGTCAGCCACAGGACAGGAAAGCGGAGGTTTCGGCGGAGATTATCCCCGTTCATGTCGGCATGACGGTCCGGCGTACACCACATCAATCTGGCTGAGGTTAGCGTCCAAAGTTGATATTTTGCATGAAGAACCTTTGCTTCTTTCCTTTTTTTTGTCATAAAAAGTAAATATCGGTAATGATAACCTGTTGTGTAGATCATGCGCGGTAGATGCGCGTGAGGCATGAGGTGGTCGGAACATGAATGTTGGCAAGGCGATTTTCGTAGGCAACATCAAGGGCGGTGTGGGGAAAAGCACCCTTGCCGTCTATCTGACGGACTATCTCCGGCGACGCTATCAGCGGCGGCCGGTGATGCTTCTCGACACCGATCCGCAGGGGACGGCGTTCGAGATGATGCAGCCGCACAGCCGTGCCGATGATATCAAGTTCCTGCCAATCGGTGATCGCTATGACGGGGTCAGCATGACCACGCTGGACAGTGTTCTGCGTCGGATGTTGAGCTGTGAGGACGCTGTGACCATTGTTGATACTGGGGCAGGCAGGCTTGGCAATGTCTGGCAGATGGCCATGCTGTGCAGCACCGTGCTGGTGCCAACCTCGATGTCCTGGACGGACCTGCGGCCAACCATCGACTTCATCAAGGAACTTGATGATCGCAAGGAGGATTACGGCGTTGTGAACCCGCATGTCGTGGTCGTCCCGAACCGGACCTCGCCGTCACAGAAAAATTTCAGCCAGCTTGCGGGCGCGTTGGAAGAGGTTAACGCCATCATGGCGCCACCCATTTCGGATCTGTCGGCGGCGCGCTGCCATTCACCGGAATTCCAGGGGATCAATGCGGTCGCGGGAACCCGTTTCTGCGAAGAGATCGAGCGTCTTGGCGAATTCATCATTGATTATGTGATCAGCGGTGAGCTTGACCGGATCTATCAGACCGCCTGATCGGTCGGCTTCAGCCAATCAACCCTAATCCAGACTCCACAATCACGCAGACATGATTGCAATCTCAGCGTGTCAGCGCCCCTGCGACCCATGAATGGAAATGGTGTGTCGGTGCGTCCATGACGGCTGAAAACTTGCCACCATCATAGCCGGCGGCGTGTCGACCACGCTGCATGCCTTCGACAACGCCGACATCTTCGGCAAAGACGGTGCGCCACATTTGCGTATTGGTGGCGCGCATTTCGGCAAATTCATCACCCCGCGCCGCCTCGTCGGCATAGTAGATTTCAACCTGTTCGACGGTTCGTCCCGGACCATCCGGCAGCAGCAGGATGGCAAAGGCGTGGTCATTATGGACGCCAAGGAGAACATTCGGGAACAGCGCGACATATTCCGCCCCGGCATCCCATTGTGACGACAGATCGTCAAAATGCGGGAACCGGTGCCCGTCCTGGCTGATCTGGGGTTGATAGACCGTTGTTCCCTGGCCGGCAAACCCGCCACCCTCGAGAATATTGTAATGGTCCTCGAGCCGTGAATAGGTGTTCAGCGCTGGATGCACAAAGGGCAGGTGGTAGGATTCGCAGTAATTTTCTACCGCCAGCTTCCAGTTGCAGTCCAGCGTGAAGCTGATCGAGGAATCTGCCCCCGTATGAACCAGGGGCTGGTCGAATTCTTTCCAGCGGGCGATCAGCGGTGCCGCCGCGTCCTCAAAATCGGGAGCCTCACCCCCGACATTCACGAAAATCACATCGCGCCAGACATATGATCGCACGCGGATGAGTGGCAGATCACACATCTTCACACTGTCATGGCTGTTGATATCGGGGCCCCCGACATGCGGTGTGCGCCGCAGGTTGCCATCCAGATCATAGGCCCAGGCATGATAGGGGCAGGTGATCGGACCACGAAGCTTGACCGGTTCCTCGATCAGGATCATCCCCCGGTGGCGACAGACATTCTGGAACACATTCACCTCGCCCTCGGCATTGCGCACCATCAGCAGGGGCATGCCAAGAAAGGTCACGGGACGCGCCATGCCGGCATCTGCGATATCCTTGCCAAATCCGATGGCTGCCCAGCTGTCGCGGAACAGGGTGTCCTGCTCATGCCGATACATCGCCTCGTCGACATAGCATTCATTCGGCAGGCCGGTTGCGGTCTCAATCGGCGACATCACATTGCGCAGGTTGGTCATCGCGGGTATTCCTTGCTGACTGGTCTTTCAGATGGTTGTGTCTGGCGGATCGTTACACTCATAAACCCACAACGCAACATCGATTTGAACCGGACTTCAGGAAAGCATGGCGGCATGACAGGTTACGAGGCAGCTCCCATTCATCTCGACCTCGATGACCGCTTCTACCGGCAGGTGACGGCGGCAGAATTTCCCCGGCACAAAATCCGCTGGCGCAATGATCGCGCCGCTGCGGCGGTCGGTCTTGACGGGCTGGAGGATGATGCCTGGCTTGAACATTTCGCGCACTTCCGTCCCTTGCCCGACAACATCCAGACACCGCTGGCGCTGTGCTACCACGGTCACCAGTTCGGGCATTACAATGCCGATCTTGGAGATGGCCGCGGGTTTCTGTTTGCCCAGCTGCGGGCGGCGGATGGGCGCATCCTCGACCTTGGCACCAAGGGATCGGGAACAACGCCCTTTTCACGAAGCGCCGACGGACGGCTGACCCTGAAGGGGGCGGTTCGCGAAATCCTCGCCACCGAGATGCTTGAGGCACTTGGCGTCAACACGTCAAAGACATTTTCAGTGATCGAGACGGGAGAGGCGCTGCAGCGGCATGACGAACCGTCGCCAACCCGGTCTGCGGTGATGGTCAGGCTTTCGCACGGCCATATCAGGATCGGCAGTTTCCAGCGGCTGCGCTATCTTGACGATGCTGACGGGATCGAAACGCTGGTGCGTCACACAGCCCGGCACCATTTCGCCGACAGTCTGGATTCGCAAACGCCGATGAACGAGCTTGCGCCGCGCTTTCTTGCCGAGGTGGCATCCCGTATCGCGGATACAGCCGGGGGGTGGATGGCGGCCGGCTTTGTCCACGGGGTGCTGAACACGGACAATTTCAACGTTACCGGCGAAAGTTTCGACTATGGTCCCTGGCGCTTTCTGCCGCGCTTTGACAGCCATTTCACGGCTGCCTATTTCGATCATGCCGGACGATATGCCTATGGACGCCAGCCCGAGGCAAGCCTCTGGGCGGTGTGTCGGCTGGCTGACTGTCTGGTGCCCTTTGGCGGTGCCGACCCGCTGGAAGCGGCGCTGCAGGATTTCTATCCATCTCTGGAAGCCAGCCTGCAACGCCGTCTGTGCTGGCGGCTGGGGATTGAGGTTCCGGTTGAACAGGCGCAGGCCATAGCCAAAACGCTATTTGCCGCCGCGCGCGGGGACCAGACGCCGTTCCCGCAGATCCTGCATGACTGGTATGGCGGTGCCAGACGGCGCGGGGAATATGATGGTGATGCCTGGCGGGCCTTTGCCGACAGCCTGGACGGCGCGGCGCGGCTGCCGCAAGCCGATGATCCGCTGTTTGACAGGCCAAGCGTGCCGGCACTGCCGATCGAACGTGTGGAGGCGTTGTGGGCACCGATCGCCGAGACCGATGACTGGGCACCGCTCTATGCTGCGCTGGACGAGATCCGGCAATGGGGCGTGGCGTGGCGCGGCGCTGATCATCTCACGGGGCGGGCGGCGCCAGCGAGCGTGTGAACACCTCGCGCATCACAAAACTGCTTTCCATCCGCAGAACATGGGGCAGGGCGGACAGATATTCGGCGTGCAGCCGCCCGAAATCCGCCACGTCGCGTGCCGCCACGCGCAGAATATAGTCACTGTCGCCGGCGATCAGGAAACAGGCAAGCACCTGTGGTGTCCTGGCCACGGCCTCCTCGAATTCGGCCAGCATTTCCGCTGATTGACCGATCAGGGTAATCTGCATCAGGACAAGCACCTCATGGCCAAGCTTGGTGGCGTTCAGCTGCGCATGATAGCCGTCAATGACGCCGGATTTTTCAAGCAGGCCAACCCGGCGCAGGCAGGCTGAAGGCGACAGGCCAACCGCATTCGCCAGCTCGACATTCGAAATCCGGGCATTGTCCTGAAGCTGTGAAAGGATGGCGCGGTCTATGCGGTCCATTGTCCATTTCCCAATGACATGTCAATTTTTCGAATAAAATTCTAATCTATTTCATTATTTTCATCAAATAATCAAATTATACAGAAAATCATCCAATAAAAAGACCAGAAATAGCATCGAATTCAACATAATATACCAAGAGTCGAACGGGGGTTGCCAGCACCTGACCGGGTATCGGTAATCGGGGTCGAATTCATGTCCTGAATTCATGTCATGTCATGTCAAGTCATGTACTGAATTCGTGTGCTGAATTCCGTGGCCGACTGTCGACTTTGGATTCTGATCATCGGCGAATTCGCGAGAATTCACCACCATCTCCAGATGCAAGAGGGGAGACATCATGCTTATAGGTGTTCCAAAGGAAATCAAGGTGCGCGAGTCGCGCGTCGGGCTTGTGCCGAATTCGGTCATTGAACTGACATCGCGTGGTCATGAAGTACTCGTCGAGACAGGCGCCGGGGCCGGTATCGGCGCGTCGGACGATGTCTATCGTGCTGCCGGTGCAAAAATTGCCGACAGCGCGGCCGCCGTATTCGAGGCCGCCGAGATGATCGTCAAGGTGAAGGAGCCGCAGCCGAACGAGTGGGTTCAGCTATCGGCCAACCAGATCCTGTTTACCTACCTTCACCTTGCTGCCGATATGGCGCAGACGCATGGCCTGATGGAATCGGGCTGTACCGCCATCGCCTATGAAACCATCACCGACGATGCCGGCGGGTTGCCCTTGCTGGCACCGATGAGCGAGGTTGCCGGCCGTCTGGCGGTGATCGAAGGCGCGTCCAATCTGAAGGCAAGTGCCGGTGGCCGGGGATTGCTGATTTCCGGCGTTCCGGGAACAAGCCCGGCAGATGTTGTTGTCATCGGTGGCGGTGTCGTCGGCACCAATGCCGCGAAGATGGCCGTCGGCCTCGGTGCCAGGGTCACAATTCTTGACCGGTCGGTGCCCCGCCTCCGGCAGCTTGATGACCTGTTTGGCAGCGCTGTGACAACACGCTATTCCAGCAACGCCATCATCGAAGAGGTCTGCCGCAACGCCGATATGGTGATTGGTGCCGTGTTGATCCCCGGGGCCAGCGCACCAAAGCTGATCTCGAAATCCTTCCTGTCCGAGATGAAGCCGGGCTCGGTGCTTGTCGATGTCGCCATCGACCAGGGCGGGTGTTTCGAGACATCGCGCCCGACAACGCATGACGACCCGACCTATGTCGTCGATGGTGTGGTGCATTACTGTGTTGCCAACATGCCGGGTTCGGTCCCGCTGACCTCGTCCGAGGCGTTGAACAACGCGACATTGCCGCATGTCCTGGCGCTTGCCGAACATGGCGTGGCGGCGTTGGATCGCAATCCGCATCTTGCCAACGGGCTGAATGTCCGTGACGGCAAGGTAACCTATGACGCGGTTCTCGAGGCCATGCAGAGCGCTGCTGCCTGAACTCTCGATCTGAACTCGCAATAAGGTTCCTCCAAGGGCGGCCGACGTGTCATCACGTCGGCCGTTATTCGTTAAAGTGATCCGGGACTGCGGTTGATCCGAAAAAAGGGGTTGACCGCCAGCGGCCATTCGCAGATAACTCGCGACGGTCAACGGCCATGCCGATAGACCATGCGCGGTTGCCAGGTGGTGTGGCCGCTTTTATGGGGCCATAGCTCAGCTGGGAGAGCGCCTGCTTTGCAAGCAGGAGGTCGTCGGTTCGATCCCGTCTGGCTCCACCATATTCTCTCTATAGTTGTGAACGGTTTACGGCTATATCCGCTGCTCGCGTAAAGCCCTGTTCATTCGCATTTGTCACTGTTTAGGGCTTTAATTTTATGAGCTTTCGTCTCCTTTTGACTGTTTTGGCACTATCGCTTTGCTTTGACGGAGCTTATGCCAAAGATTGGAGTAAAAAGAGCGAAACAGTTGATTTTACGCGCGATCCAAAGGGTTTTTGGAAGGCTACTGCCAAAGCCTCCGAATGCTACAGCGATCCATTCTTCATTCCTGGAATACAAAAGGGGCTTACATCGCCTCGTAAATTCACGGCCAATACCTCAAATAATCTCAATTACATCCGTCGTTTGTCGCCAACAGGTCAGTGCCGGACATTGATACAGAGGCCAAGGATACCCAAACCACTTGTTGATGCGGAAATCGACTCCGACTACCACGGCAACACAAAAGATAGATTTCAGGTCTATTACGAGTTCCTGGCCCTAAATATCGCGGCAAATCGGGATGGGACACAAATAGCTCCCCAAGAGCGACTGATCGAATTTTTGGCAAACTGGTCAGAGCAAAACGCGCTTAGTAAGAACATCAGATTTAGCGGGATAAAAGCTTACAGGTTGGATTATCACGTTCAGGCGCTTTTACCTCTCATGATCGTTGCATATTCAGACACTGCAAAGCAAATGACGGCTGACCAAAGGCTTTCAGTAGGGTCGTGGCTAAATCGTCTGGTTGGTCAAAGCCAAAAGTCGAGTTTCACCACGCAGGATAACAAAAATTACCTTAGACATTACACAGCAATGTTGTGGGGCATTTTGGTTGGCGATGACCGTCTGATTGATCAAGCGAGAAAGGCCTACCGCTCCGCATTGTACTACATGAGGCCAGATGGCACTTTCCCAACAGACGTGGCGCGGGGAGGAATGGGGCTCCACTACCAGAATTTGTCAGTCAATGTACTTGTCACTATGGCAGCTGCGAGCCAGGCTATTGGTGAGGACTGGATAAATATGGAGGTAAATGGACGCTCGTTGCACGATGCTGTTGGATGGTTGGTGAAGGCCAATCAGGATAAAAGTTTGAACAGGCAATACGCACGGAGTTGCCCAAGTGGTTCATTCGGTACAATCGAAGAGCCAAACCTGCATTACCGTGAAAAGCCAGGTTTTTCTGGCGAGAGTGACTCTTCTTGGGTTGAGCTATATTTAAAGTTGACGACTGGTAGCAACAAGAACCGAGAAATAGCCTCCAGTCTGAATTGGTCTTACGACACACCACTTTCTTTACCTCAATATGCAATTTGGTCAAAAGCACTCGGACCGCAGAACTGCATATGGTTTTAAAACTCAAAAGTGTTACGCAGAAAACTTGGCATCGTTTTGGTGTGTCTTTTTTTGGGTGGGCTGCAGGTTACCACTATTAATGCTGCGCAAAGCGCTACGGCCTGTATCGGGCTTTGTTGTACCGTTCATAGTCAACCTTTGACACATTCGGAGAGGGATGGCCCAGAATTAACGAAGAGATGCGCTGGAGCGCGATCGAACTAGGTTGAGGATGAAACCTCGGCCTTTTTTGGTGATTGCCAAAGGTGCAAAAGGGGCCTACAAGGCACCAACCTTGGCACCATTTAGGGCAAAAATCTTTGCAAAATAGTGACAACTGGTTATTCTAAGAACTGTAGATAGTCCATTGAATACAGGGCGTTACATTAAATCTAGAGAGTCACGGGCTGCTTTGCAAGCAGGAGGTCGTCGGTTCGATCCCGTCTGGCTCCACCATTTTCTGTCAGCATCGCTATGATAATCTCATGTCCCGCGGTTGATGGATGCCGCGGTGCCTGTCCTGTATGTTCCGGGATGGCCCGGGAAGGAGAGTCATGAGCATCGACGAGACGCCCTCAGCGCCCGCACCCGAGTCACGTGAACCAGCCGGCCAGGGTATCCCCACGACCACAGATGGGGCCATAGCTGACGATGAGGCAGGCACACCGTTTCCATCCGATCCGTTTTTCGAACTTGGTCTGGCGCCGACAATCGTCGATGACATTGGCGCGCAGGGTCTGACCACCCCGACGCCGATCCAGCGGGACGCCATTCCCGCGATCCTAGAGGGACGCGACCTGATCGGTCTTGCCCAGACCGGCACAGGCAAGACGGCCGCCTATCTTCTGCCACTGCTTCACATTCTTCTTGAAAAGCGCAAGGCCAAGCTGCCGCGCCATACAAGTATCCTTGTGCTGGTTCCGACGCGTGAACTCGCCTATCAGGTTTCGGACAGCATCAAGGCTTTCTCGACCAGCCTGAAGGTGCGGTATCTCACCATTTGCGGCGGCGAGCGCTATGATTTCCAGATCCGCGCCCTGAACAAGGGTGTGGACATCATCGTCGCCACGCCAGGCCGGTTCGAGGATCTGCAGGCCAAGGGAAAGATTGATCTGGGCCAGATTGAGCATTTCGTTCTCGATGAGGGCGACCAGATGATTGATCTGGGGTTCCTGCCGCCTATCAAGCGTATATTCGAAGCATTGCCGTCATCGTCGCAGACCGTGTTTTTCTCGGCAACCATGCCGGAAGAGATGAAGACGCTGGCCGAAACCTTTCTGACCAATCCGGTAACCATACGGGCGGCACATGCCGGCAAGACGGTCGATGCCATCAGCCAGCGCGCCATACTGGTGACCAATGCCGATAAACGGGACATCCTGTTCGATCAGCTTGGGCTGATGGGCGGTGAACAGGCGCTGGTGTTTGTCCGCACGCGTCTGCGGGCAGATGATCTCGCGCAATGGCTGACCGACAAGGGCATCGATGCTGATGCGCTGCATGGCGACATGCGGCAGTTCATCCGCCAGAAAGTGCTGCGCCGGTTCAAGAAGGGGGAATTGCGCGTGCTTGTCGCCACCGATGTCGCGGCACGTGGCATCGATGTGTCGGGCCTTGGCATGGTGGTCAATTTCGACCTTCCCGAAATGGCCGAATCCTATGTCCACAGGATTGGCCGGACAGGCCGCGCGGGACAGACAGGCACGGCGCTGTCGATCTGCAGTGTCGCGGACCAGGAAAAGCTGGCGGCTGTCCTTGCCCATGTCGGGCAGCGGCTGGAAATTTATGATTCGAACGGAAACGCGGTTACCGAATTCACGCCCGAACGCGCCCCGAAAAAGGGACGGGGGCGTGGCCGCCCGCCACGTCACTCGCGTGATAGTGGCCGACGCCAGGGTGGGTTTCAGGGCAAACCGTCCGGCACCTATAAAGGCAAGCCAGATGCCAAACAGGGTGGCAAGCCGACCGGTAAACCGACCGGAAAGCCTACCGGAAAGCCTACCGGAAAACCGGCGGGCAAGCCCATTGCCAAGTCCGGTGACAGGGGTAAGTCCGGTGACAGGGGTGGTGCAAAACCGGGTGGAAAGCCCGCAGGCAAGCCGTTTGGCAAATCCAATGGCAAATGGCCCGCCAGCAAGCCGGCTTCGGGAAAACCAAAATCGAAACCATTCGGCAAGCCATCCGGCAAATCCGGCGATGGTCAGTCGTCTAAGCATCACCAGTCCAGGCCAGACGCGCCCGCCCATTCCAAGGGCAAGCCTGACACAAGACAGGGTGGCAAGCCCGCATCCGGCAAGCCCGCATCCGGCAAGCCCACATCCGGCAAGCCCACATCCGGCAAGCCCACATCCGGCAAGACAGCACCCACCAAGGATCGGGGAACAGGTGTCCTGACGCTGCCCGGTGGTGGCAAGGCGGTAAAGCCGCATGGTGGCAAAGCAAAGCCCCGTGGCGCGCGGCCCGGTCAACGCCGTGGTGACGGTGGCATGCGTCCGCTCAGTCGCCGCCGCCGCCAATCTTGACCCCAAATCCAATCTTGACCCCGAATATTGACCCCAAATATTGCCGATGCGATTCTGTGACATGTGACGGCAGTGCCTGCCCGCCGACATATGGGTTTCGATTGTTGGGATAACAGGGTCATTCACATCCACTGTCACATGCTGTGTCACATGCTTGCGCGATCCGGGGTGGCGCGATCCGGGCGCACAGGGTCATTCAGCCTGATCCTTCGTCAGGGACTGGTGGTGCTGTTGCCGCTGATCGGCCTCTGGATCATCGCCGGTGCCGCCCATGCCGGTGAAGCCGGGCCGCAGCCTGCCGCCGAGACAGCTCTGTCCGCCGGGAATGGGGCCTCCACCGCCACCATCACAAAACATTTATGGCCGCGTCCGGACAATGCCATCACCACCTATGGGGGCTGGCGGTGCCAGGATGGATTTGCGCTTGGGTTGTCCGGGCGCTGCGAAGCCGTCCGTGCGCCCTCCAACGCCATTGTCGTTGGCAATGTGTGGCGATGCATGCCCGGTTTTGTCAGACAGGCTGGTGCATGCAAGCGCCTTGTGGCGCCGGCCCACGGCTATGTTCAATCCAACATTATCAAATGCCGCGCTGGATACAGGCTCAGCGAAAAGACCACATGCGAGGTCGTGGTGGCACCGCAAAACGCCATCATCGTCGGCAATGGCTGGCGATGTCTGGCAGGCTATGTGCGCAAGGGCGATCAATGCAGCATCATCACGGCACCGGCAAACAGCTATATTCGCGGCAACAGGTGGGTATGCCACACAGGCTATCAGATCACCGAGACCGGCTGCGTAGCTGTAAGGGCACCCGCCCATGCAATCGTGCGTGGTGGCAGCTGGGCCTGCATGCCGGGTTTTGCCGAGGATGGTGAGATATGCCGACAGATCAAGGCACCTGCCAATGCACGCATCGACGGCAACAGCTGGGTCTGCAATCCGGGCTATCTTCGCGCCGATGACCGTTGCACCAAGCTGCTGGTGCCTGCCAACGCCACCATCCGCGGCAACAGCTGGAGCTGCAATGCCGGATTCCAGTCGGACGGCAAGGGGGGATGCCGACGGATCGTCGCGCCGCTGAACAGGACGGTGCGCGGCCATGGGTGGGTCTGCAATCCGGGGTTTGTCCGGTCTGACGACGGGCGTGCCTGCCTGTCTGTCACCCCGCCAGCCAGCTGATCTGCCGGCTGGCAGACACTCCAGGCTTGTGGTCAGGCATGCTTGCCAAGATGGGCCTTCAGCGCGTCTTCAAACAGGCCAACGCCCTTGTAGTCCCGCATCTGGGGTGACATCAGATCCAGCATCTCGGCAAGCGATGCCAACGCGCCCGGCACCCCGGCCCAGCGTGCAACCGGTTCGACATAGGTGCGGATGGTGAACAGGATCTGGCCGCTGTTGGCCAGTTTTCGCAATGTCTGGCTTTCCATACGCACGAAGATCTCGTTGATTCCGGCACCGGACGACAATGGTCTGCGATGTGCCCGGCGTGGTGTGAACAGCTGTTCGCTGGTCACGATGGACCAGTTCCAGCGATGGCTGATCGGCCCGACCTGCATGTGCGTGAAAAAACGGTCCATCGGGGTCTCTAGCTGTTCGGCATAATGCGGTACAGGTTCGTGGATTCCGGCAAGTGGTCGCCCCATCTTGTCAGCCAGAACCCAATGTGCAGGAAAGGCCAGCGCCGCTGCGACAAGGCGCCAGTCCAGCATGCCGGTGCCATCGGCACGCACAGATGGCGCCAGCAGCAGCAGATCCTCGGGAACAAGCCGCGCTGCAGCTTCCAGTGGATGTGTGTCCACGGCGGGATCGCAGGGTGTCACCCCATGATAGGTCACAAGGTGGTTTGTGATCATCGCCAACACCTCATGACCCGCGGCCAGCGAGTCAGGGGTGGCGGCAAACACCTCGTCATGATGCTGGGCGAACAGTCTTGCCCTCTCGGCCATCTGTCGTGATCGTCTGTCCGGATCGCCAAAGGCGTCTTCAGCTGGCAGCCATTCGGCCTCGCTTCGAGACCGCAGACCAAGCGTGAATCGATGGCCCAAGCGTTGCCAAGGTGCCTGCCTGCCGTGGTTGTCCATATTGGTCACCATCTGCTCATTGATCCGTATCGCGCCCTGGCCCGGGTCGAATGTGATCCGGAATGCCTATTCTGAACGCCGAGAGGGGATCATGGCAAGCCGACGGTGTGGGGCAGCCAAGGTGCCCCGCGCCCGGTGGTCAGACAGGTTGACCGGTCAGTCTGGCGGCAGCGGCTGACGCCTGGGTGGCAAGTTGATGCGGAATCCGCGACCGGATGGACTTTGCGATCTCGATGATACGCGAGCCCGGCAGCGCGTCACTATGCCTGCGGACAGCGTTGTTCCGGGCCATGATCGCCCAGAAATAGGCCTGACGCAGGTCAGCCTGCTTTGCCTTGTCATGCGACAGCAGGACGGCCAGATTGAACTGTGCGGTCGTATGATTGGCTCTGGCGGCAAATCTGTACAGCTGGATGGCCTTGGTGACGTCTCTGGTGGTGCCAATCCCCCTTTCGAACTGCGATGCCGCCTCGAAGATGGATGCCACATGACCTGCCGCAGCGGCACGGGCGAAATGCCTGTGCGACAGGGTGGGGCGAGATGCAAGGGCACCCCGGTCCTGACGATAGATCAGCCCAAGAACGTAATTGGCCGTTGGATTGCCCCGGTCGGCATGTGGGTTCAGGATTGTGATGGCATCGCGCAGCCGTCCCGCCCTGGCCGCGATGATTCCGGTTTCAAGGGATGCGGTGGCGATATTCCGAGGTTCCCCGGCAGGTTCGGCATCGGCGAACGTCCTTGTGGTGCCGGCACCAAGCAGGGACGCAGCGACAAAAAGCACTGCCATCCACCCGCGCATGTCGAGGAACGCGGAGAGGGGGGGATGGAAAGATCTGGCACCGTTGGTGACGGTCGTGGTCGCAATGAAACGGGTCATGGGTAATCTCCTGATAAACGTGTCCGTGCGGCGTTGGGCCATGTCGTCAGGCTAGAAAGGCGAGGTAAAAAAAACGTTAATCTCTTTATTAATTCATGCTGCCTCACGGAATCGTGAAAGCAGGAGGCCCAAAGAGCGGTGCTGTGGCCGGTCTGTCATCCCTGTTGTGCGCCTTGGAGACAGTGCATGGTGCCAGCGCCGGGTGACACCGCCGGGTGACACTGCTGGTTGACAGTGGCCGGGCTTTCGCCTAGATAACCCGTTCTGGTCTGCAGCCTGCCCGTCGGGTGGCCGCAGCCTGCTGGTTCCGGAAATTCCAGTCTAGATGAGAGAACAGAACGATGGCCGTTCCAAAGTCCAAAATTACGCGCTCGAAGCGCAACATGCGCCGCGCTCATGACGCCCTGAAGGGTGACGCCTATGTCGAAGACAAGACAACAGGCGAACTTCATCGTCCGCACCATATCGATCTGAAGACCGGCATGTATCGTGGCCGTCAGGTCATGAAGGTCAAGGAACGCTTCTAGCCTCAGGCTGGAGGTCGGCGCGACTGTTTGAACGGTTTGTGCCACCTGATCCGTATGGAGCATAGAAACGCCAAATTCAGCATCGGCGCGATCGTTCGTCACCGGCACTATCCGTTCCGGGGCGTGATCATTGATGTCGACCCTGAATTCGACAATACCGAAGAATGGTATGAGTCGATCCCGCCCGAGGTGCGCCCGCACAAGGATCAGCCCTTCTATCATCTGCTGGCGGAAAATGCCGACAGCTATTACACCGCTTATGTCAGCCAGCAGAATCTGGTGGGTGACAGCGAGAACGGCCCGGTCGGCCATCCGGATATCGACGAGATGTTCGACGGCCTTGACGAGGGGCGCTACACCCTGCGCCGCGAGGCCTGTAACTGAGGCCTCCAAACGGGCCTTCAAACGGGGGCCTTTGATGCGGCTGACCCGGCGGTGCGACAAAGCCGCCCAACGCCCTGTTTCATGCTTTCCTTCCTTGCATTCATTCTAAGTAAGGCCTACATCCTTCTAATCAGGACCAAATTGGTCTTGATTATGATAATCATTCGCAACGCTGGCCCCGCCCCGCAGCAAACAAGCGGTGGCAGGGGGGTAACGGCGGCGCGTTTGAAGATGACACAGGCTTAAGAAGACTCAGGTCAAAAAAGACACGGGCTTAAGGAGATAGTGGCTTGCTTCGGCTGAACCGCATGACCGACTATGCGATCGTTGTGCTTGGTGCGCTGGCGCACCGGCGCGGCGAAGTGCTGGCGACGGCGCAGCTTGCCGCGCTGACGGGACTGGCGCAGCCGACGGTCGCCAAGGTTGCCAAGCATCTTCAGGCCGGAAACCTTTTGACAACCCGTCGCGGTGCCAGCGGTGGCTATGTCCTCCAGGGCCGGCCGGAGGATATTTCTCTGGTCACCATCGTCGAGGTCGTTGAGGGGCCGATTGCCGTCAATGGATGTGTTGACGGCGCGCATGATCCCTGTTCGGTCGCCAATTGCTGTTTCATGAGCAATCAGTGGAACAAGGTCAACAGCGCCATTCGCTCGACGCTTGAAGGCATCAGCCTTGCCGATCTGATCGACCCGTCACAGCTGTTCACAGCGTCGCCTGAGATAGCAGATACAACCCCATCCCCCCACAGGCCCGACGCCGCTGGCGACGGTCCCAGACCATAACGAGGAAACTGGATATGGCCGCAACTACGGAAACCATTGCACAGGTCGAACAGGCGACCGGGAAATACAAATATGGTTTCGTCACCGACATCGAAACGGACAAGGCACCAAAAGGCCTGAATGAAGATATCATCCGTTTCATCTCGGCGAAGAAGGACGAGCCTGAATGGATGCTGGACTGGCGTCTGAAGGCTTATCGGCGTTGGTTGACCATGGACAGTCCCGACTGGGCGAAGCTCGATATTCCGCCAATCGACTATCAGGATATCCATTATTACGCCGCGCCGAAGGCCGCCGAGAAGCTGAAATCGCTTGATGAGGTGGATCCGGAACTGCTGGCCACCTATGAAAAGCTCGGCATTCCGCTGAATGAACAGAAAATGCTGGCCAATGTGGCGGTTGATGCGGTGTTCGACTCGGTATCCGTCGCCACGACATTCCGCGAGGAACTGTCAAAGGCCGGGGTCATCTTCTGCCCCATTTCCGAGGCGATCCGCGATTATCCCGAACTGGTGCAACGCTATCTTGGTTCGGTGGTGCCGGTTGGTGACAATTATTTCGCCGCGCTGAATTCGGCTGTCTTTACCGACGGGTCTTTCGTCTACATTCCAAAGGGCGTCCGCTGCCCGATGGAACTGTCGACCTATTTCCGGATCAATGAGCAGAATACCGGCCAGTTCGAACGCACCCTGATCATCGCCGAGGATGAGTCCTATGTCAGCTATCTCGAGGGCTGTACCGCGCCGCAGCGTGATGAAAACCAGCTGCACGCGGCTGTTGTCGAACTGGTTGCGCTGACCGATGCGGAAATCAAATATTCGACTGTCCAGAACTGGTATCCGGGCGATGAAAACGGCAAGGGCGGGATCTATAATTTCGTCACCAAGCGTGGCATCTGCCGCGGTGACAGGTCGAAGATTTCCTGGACACAGGTTGAAACCGGGTCCGCGATCACCTGGAAATATCCTTCCTGCGTGCTGCGCGGCAAGGACAGTGTCGGTGAATTCTATTCGGTTGCGCTGACCAACAACATGCAGCAGGCCGATACCGGCACGAAAATGATCCATATTGGCGAGGGAAGCCGGTCAACGATCATCTCCAAGGGTATTTCGGCCGGCAGATCGCAGAACTGCTATCGCGGATTGGTTCACATGCAGCCGACCGCCGAGAACGCCCGCAATTTCACACAATGTGACTCGCTGCTGATCGGCGACAAATGCGGTGCCCACACAGTGCCGTACATTGTCTCGCGCAATCCCAGCGCGAAGATCGAGCATGAGGCAACAACATCGCGGATCTCGGAAGATCAGCTTTTCTATTGCCTGCAGCGCGGCATCGGCGAAGAGGACGCGGTGTCGCTGATCGTGAACGGCTTCTGCAAGGAAGTGATGAAGGAATTGCCGATGGAGTTCGCCGTCGAAGCGCAGAAACTCATCGGTATCAGCCTTGAAGGGTCGGTCGGCTGACCGCCGCCCCGCCTCGAGGTTTGGTTTTTGAAAGAACGGAAAGACAATGACAGCTTTGCTAGAAATTCGTGATCTCCATGCCAGTATCGGCGACAAGCCGATTCTGAAAGGGATCAATCTGACCATCAATGCCGGTGAGGTTCATGCCATCATGGGGCCGAACGGTTCCGGCAAGAGTACCATGTCCTACGTCCTTGCCGGGCGTGACGGGTATGAGGTCACAGGTGGCGACATCCTGATGAATGGGGTGTCGATGCTGGAGATGGAACCCGACGAGCGCGCCCGCGCCGGCATTTTCCTGGCGTTTCAGTATCCTGTCGAATTGCCCGGTGTCGGCGGTATGAGTTTCCTGCGGGCGGCAGTCAATGCGCGCCGCGTCGAGGCCGGCGAGGACGAGATCGACCAGCTTGGCTTCGTGAAGATCGTCCGCGAAAAGGCACGCATTCTCGGGGTCAGCGACGACATGCTGAAACGTGCCGTGAATGTCGGGTTCTCCGGCGGCGAGAAGAAACGCTACGAGATCCTGCAGATGGCGCTTCTCGAGCCGACAATGGCGGTTCTTGATGAAACTGATTCCGGCCTTGATGTCGATGCGCTGCGGATTGTGTCCGAAGGTGTCAATCTGCTTCGTGATCCGGGCCGTGCGATGCTGGTCATCACCCATTACCAGCGGCTGTTGAACCATATTGTGCCTGATCATGTGCATATTCTTGCCGATGGCAGGATCCGCAGATCGGGTGGCAAGGAACTGGCTCTAGAGGTGGAGGAATCCGGATATGCCGGGATCGATGATGCAGCCTGAAACAGGGTCTGATTCCCTATTGCAGGGGGTTCGCGCCGATGCGCTTGCCCGCTGGCAGCAGGATGGCTGGCCGGGTCCGCGGGTCGAGGCCTGGCGCTATACCCGCATTGATTCGCTTGCCGAACGCGGGTTTGTGCCGGCGTCCGCCCTTGCCGGTGCCGCCAGCGGTCCGGGTGCCGTCGCCGCCGCTGGTATTTCGGCGCATGTCATCAGGTTCGAGAACGGGGTTCTTGACCCGTCGGGTCTTGCCGGGCTGCCGGATGGTCTGACGGTCAGCGACCTTGCGGGTGATGAACAGGCGCTTGCCCGCCTGCAGCAACTGGCACCGAAAGGCCATCCGGTCAGCACACTGTCCCTTGCGACGATGACCGGTGGCATCGTGATTGATGTTGACGGGGTGGTCACACCGCCGCTGATGCTGTTGTTCGAGGGCCGGGACGAGGCGTCATCGACACATCCCGCCATTCTGCTCAGGCTTGCGCCGGAGGCGCATCTTCAGCTTGCCGAATGGCACCAGTCCGATGTCGGGCTGGCCGCGCCGCTGATTGGCGTCGATATCGCTGCCGGTGCGCGGCTTGAACAGGTCAAGGTTCAGGCCGAGGGTGCATCGACAACGCATCTTGCGGCCACCGGTGTTGCGCTTGGCGAAGGCGCGTCCATTGCCGGCTTCAGCCTCAGCACCGGTGGGGTGCTGGCGCGGCTTGAAACGCATGTCGTATTTGCCGGTTCAGGTGCCGATTGCCAATTGTCGGCGATCTATATGGGCCGTGGCAAACAGCATCAGGACATCACCACATACATGGATCATGCTGTTGCCGAATGTACCTCGAACCAGATCATTCGCGGGGTGCTGGATGACAGCTCGCGCGGGGTCTATCAGGGGCGTGTTCATGTGGCTCCGGACGCGCAGAAGACCGATGGTCAGCAGATGGCGCGGGCGCTGCTGCTGTCGCGCAAGGCCGAGGTCGATGCCAAGCCAGAGCTGGAAATCTATGCCGATGACGTTATCTGTGCGCATGGCGCGACGGTTGGCGAACTTGATGCAACACAGCTGTTCTATCTCACAAGCCGCGGTATTCCTTATGAAACGGCTCGGGCAATGTTGATCGAGGCCTTCCTCATCGACACCATCGAGACGATTGAAAACGATGTTCTGGCCAGCCTTCTGCGGCCGGTCGCCGAAGCGTGGCTTGCCGGGGGGGAGACTGCGTGATGGATGGGGCGCGCCGGGAATTCGATCTTGAGGCGATCCGGTCGGATTTTCCGATTCTGGCGCGGACCGTTCATGGCAAGCCGTTAGTCTATCTCGACAGCGCGGCGTCGGCGCAAAAGCCGCAGCAGGTGCTTGACGCGCTGCTGTCGGCCTATCAGGACACCTATTCCAATGTTCATCGTGGACTGCATTTCCTGTCCGAAGCCTCGACCGATCTGTATGAGTCGGTTCGCGGCAAGGTGGCCGGCTTCATCGGCGCTGCGTCCGGTGACGAGATCGTGCTGACAGCCGGGGCGACTATGTCGCTGAACCTGATCGCGCGGTGCTGGGCCGAGCCACGGTTGCAGCCCGGAGATGAAATCCTGATCAGCATCGCCGAGCATCACGCCAATATCGTGCCCTGGCAGATGGTGGCCGAAAAGACTGGCGCAAAGGTGCGTGCCTTCACGCTTGAGGATGATGGTGCCTTTTCGATGGACCGTCTTCGTGCCGAGATCAGCGACAAAACGCGGATCATTGCCGTGCCGCATGTCTCGAACGTTCTTGGCACAGTGTTTCCGATCGCCGACATATCCGGCGTGGCCCGTGATATCGGGGCGCTGATGGTTGTTGATGGCTGTCAGGGCGTTGTTCACATGCCGGTTGATGTCATGGCGCTTGGGGCTGATTTCTATGTGTTTTCAGCGCATAAGCTTTATGGTCCAAACGGTGTCGGTGTGCTGTGGGGGCGGGCCGAGATCCTGGCCGAAATGCCGCCCTTTCTTGGTGGTGGTGACATGATCGACCGCGTGACCATCGACAAGACGACCTATGCGCCGCCACCGGTTCGTTTCGAGGCAGGCACACCAGCTATCGCCGAAACCATCGCCCTTGGGGCTGCTGTGGATTATGTCCAGTCCATCGGCATGGAGGCGATCAGGGCGCATGAACAGCAGATTCTGAGTTACGCGCACCAGCGTCTTTCAGCTGTCGAGGGGCTGAACCTCATCGGCACCGCAGCCGGCAAGTCGGGGGTTGTGTCATTCACTATGGACTGCGCTCACCCGCATGATATCTCGACCATCATCGATCATGATGGCGTGGCGATCCGGGCTGGACATCATTGTGCCCAGCCATTGATGGATCATCTCGACCTGCCATCGACGGCGCGGGCCTCGGTCGGTGTCTATTCCCGGACCGAGGATTTTGACACGCTTGCCGAGTCGCTCGAGAAGGTCCGGCGGATTTTCGGGTAGGGTGCAATGAAGGATCAGGATTACAACCCCTATCTTCCTGAAGGGCCGGGAAGCCGTCTTGCCGATGGTCCGGGGCTTGCCGATTTCCTTCCCGACACCTCTTCGGGGTTCAGGGCGATGGCGGGGAGTCCCCTGGCGGGCGCGACAGGTCCGGCTGATCAGGACGCGGTCGAGGCAGCGCTGAAAACTGTCCATGATCCAGAAATTCCGGTGAATATCTTCGATCTCGGTCTGATCTATGATGTTGATCGGCGACAGGATGGCGACGTCTATATCACCATGTCGCTGACCGCACCCGGTTGCCCCGTTGCCGGCGAGATGCCGGGCCAGGTGGCCGAGGCCGTTGCGGCGGCGGAGGGTGTTGGGGCCGTGACTGTAGAGCTTGTCTGGGAACCGGCATGGAGCCCCGAAAGGATGAGCGAGGATGCAAAGCTGGCGTTGGATCTTGGTTTTTGATATCTATGAACAATCATGGTTCGTGCCCTGTGGCCGCCAGTCCATGGAATGGAAATGATGTTTGACCCGTCGAAACCGATAATCACCCTGTCAGACGCCGCTGCCGCCCAGGTGCGTCAGTTGATTGAAACGGCTGACACGGACATTCTTGGCCTTCGTATCGGCATCAAGACGGCCGGTTGTTCCGGGTTGCAATATGATGTTCAGTACGCCACCGAGGCAAAGCCGTTCGAGGACCGGATCGAGGAAAAGGGTGTCACCCTGTTTATCGACCCGACAGCGGTGATGTTCCTTGTTGGCGCGGAAATGGACTGGGAAGAAACCAAATTCGCCTCCCGCTTTGTATTCAACAATCCGAACGAGGCCGCGCGCTGTGGCTGCGGTGAAAGCTTTACCGTCGCCGCGCAGGACTGAACAACAGCCGGATGGTTTCAGCGCTGGTAGTTTCAGGGCTGGTGGTTTCAGGGCTGGCGGTTCTGTGGCTGTGACGGGTAGGCGTTTCTGATGGCGACATCCACAATGAAGAAGACGTTTGCGCTGTTTGGTGAGCTGTGGCGCTATACAGCGCCGCGCGGCGACTGGCGTGTGCGTGGCCGTATTTCCGCGGCGTTTGGCGCGCTGGTCATGTCGCGCGGGTCGAACATCATCACGCCGCTGATGTATGGCGCTGCCGTGGATATCGTGAACCGGGAAGCCGGGTTCTCGATGAAGATGCTGCTGCTGGTCATCGCCGGTTACGCATTGTCGCGTCTTGGCCAGCAGGTATTTTCCGAGGCAAAGCAGTATCTGTTCGCGGCGGTGGCACAGCGGGCCGTGCGCGGCGCGGCGATCCGCTGTTTCGAATATCTTCACCAGCTGTCACTGCAGTTTCACCTCGATCGCCAGACAGGGGGGCTGACCCGGGCGATTGACCGCGGGGCCAAGGGAATCGAGTTCCTGCTGACGATTGTTTTCTTCGAAGTACTGCCGCTGTTTGTCGAGGTGGTGCTTGTCAGCATTATCATGTGGGTGATGTTTGGCGGTTTCTATGCCGCTGTGACCTTCACCACCGTGATGGCCTACTGCTATTTTACCGTCAGGGTGACCGAATGGCGGATCAAGTTCCGGCGCGAGATGAACAACGCCGATGAAAAAGCCGCCACACGGGCGGTTGATTCCCTGCTGAATTACGAGACGGTGAAATATTTCAACGCCGAGGCGGTGGAAACCGACCGCTATGACGAGGCGATGAAGCGCTATGAGATCATGGCCGTTCGGTCCCGCACGTCACTTTCGGTGGTCAATATCGGGCAGGGCAGCATTATCGCCATCGGGCTGGTTCTGATGATGGGTATGGCGGGTCTCGATATCCAGAACGGGAACCTGACGGTTGGTGATTTCGTGGCGGTGAACACCTATCTGCTACAGCTTTACATGCCGCTCAATTTCCTTGGCTGGGTGTATCGCGAGCTTCGCCAGGCGCTTGTCGATATGGAAAGGATGTTCGGCCTTCTGGATGAGGATGTCGATGTCCGGGACCGTCCCGGCGCGCCCGACATTGCGATTGATGGCGGGGCCGTCACCTTTGAGGATGTGCATTTTGCCTATGGTGACAGGCCGATCTTGCAGGGTGTCAGCTTTACCGTGCCAAAGGGCAAACGGGTTGCCATTGTCGGGCCAAGCGGGTCCGGCAAGACCACCATTTCTCGGCTTCTGTTCCGTTTCTATGATCCACAGAAGGGGACGGTGCGAATTGATGGCCAGAACCTGACCGAGGTGAAGCAGGGCAGTGTCCGCGCAGCAATCGGCATGGTGCCCCAGGACACGGTGATGTTCAACGCCACCATCGGCTACAATATCGGTTATGGCCGTCACGGGGCCAGCCAGGAAGAGATTGAGGCCGCATCGAAAATGGCGGCGATTGACGGCTTTATCGCCAATCTGCCAGACCATTATGACACCATGGTCGGCGAGCGTGGCCTGAAGCTGTCAGGTGGTGAAAAACAGCGTGTGGCCATCGCCAGGGCGATCCTGAAGCGGCCTTCGATCTTTCTGTTTGACGAGGCGACATCGGCACTCGACAGCCGCACTGAAAAGGAAATTCAGGCCTCATTGAATGAGGTGTCAAAGGCCCGGACAACGCTTGTCATCGCACACCGGCTGTCAACCATCATTGATGCCGACGAAATTATCGTGCTGTCCGAGGGGCGTGTCGTTGAACGTGGCACGCATGGTGAATTGCTGGTGCTGAACGGTCTCTACAAGCAGATGTGGGACCGCCAGTCAAAGGGGTTTGCCGAAGGTGATCCGCACAGCGGAGCAGATGTCGTGCCGCTTCCCGCGACGCGGCCGGCAGAGTAGACATTCCGATCATGGCGGCGCTTTCACAGGATTTTCCAATCGCCGCAAAAGCCGGGCTTGCCATGCTCGGCGGCACCGATGTTTTCATAGAGACCTCCCTTGGCCGTGTTCGAGGTCATCATTGGCCGGCGCCGAATCCCGGATCGCCGGGCCGGCCACCGATTGTCATCTGTCCCGGCTTTACAGAATTCTGTGAAAAATACGCCGATGCCGCAAAACGGCTGACAGCTTCCGGGCATGACCTGCTGATCATCGACTGGCCAGGGCAGGGGCGCTCAGGCCATCTTGGCGTGATGAAGCTGTCCGTCCATATCGATGATTTCGAGGATCATCTTGACGCGGCAGACAGGCTGATGACGGCGGTTGGGTTTGCCGCGCAGCCGGTTGTTTTTCTTGGCCATTCAATGGGTGGGCATCTGGCGCTGCGGCTTGCGGCGCGGCACCGGGGGCATGCCAAAGGTGCTGTGATCCTGTCGCCGATGATCGCGCCGCCGGTTATGCCTGTCTGGGCGGTCAGGCTTCTGGCGGCGGTTATCGTCGGGGCCGGATTTAGCCGCAAACCGGCGCTTGGGCGTGCGCCGCGTCATCTTGCCGAAGAGCGGGTGTTTCGGATGAATAACGGCCTGACGCGCGTGCAGCCTCATTATGAGGATCAGTTTCTGTGGTTTGACGATGCGCCGGAGCTGCGCCGCAGTGGTCCAACAGCTGGATGGGTGCGCGCGGCCTATGCCAGCTGTGTCGCGACAACGCTGAACAAAGGCTGGATGAAGCGGCTCGAGCTGCCGGTGCTGGCGCTGACAGCCGGAGATGAATGGATCGTTCACAAACCCTCGACCGACCGGATGCTGTCCTGTCTTCCATATTGCCAGCATGTCGACTTTGCAGGCGCCCGGCATGAATTGCTGTTTGAAACGGACGAAGTGCAGGCGGCGCTGTGGCGGCAGGTCCAGTCCTTTCTTGCCGAGCTGTCTGGCTGAGCGGTGGTGAGACGAATTGCTTCTGGCCCTTCCCACCGATCGGTGATATTTCGATTTTACCTATATGTGCCAAGGATTTTCCGGAAAGGGACACCTCATGATCAAGGGCCTGATTGCGCCGATTCTGTCGCCATTCAACGATGATCTGTCATTCAACCAGGAGCTGTATAACGCGCTTGCCGCCGAGTTGTTGTCGACCGGATGTTCGGGGCTTGCCCCCTTTGGCACCACGGGCGAGGCACTGTCTGTCAGCAGTGCCGAAAGAATGGCCGCTCTTGAAGGGCTGATTGCATCGGGCGTTGACCCGAAATGCGTCATTCCGGGAACCGGCTTGTGCAATCTGCCGGAAAGCATTGCCCTGTCGCGTCATGCCGTCGAGCTTGGCTGCGCGGGTGTGATGACTCTGCCCCCTTTCTATTTCAAGGGCATGGGTGATGATGGCTATTTCGACTATTTCGAAAAGCTGATCGACGGCGTCGACCATCCTGATCTGAAGATCTATCTCTACCATATCCCCCAGGTATCCGGTGTCGGGCTGTCGATCGATCTGGTGACGCGGCTTCGTGCTGCCTATCCCGATGTGATCGTCGGCATCAAGGACAGTTCGGGCGATTGGGACAATACGCGCCGGCTGCTGGCCATTGACGGGCTGATTGTCTATCCGGGTGCCGAATTGCCGGTGATCGACGCGATCCGCCTTGGTGGGCCGGGCTGCATTTCGGCAACCGCCAATCTGAATGGCGGTGATATCGCGCATGTGATCGATCTGTGCCATGCCGGCAAATGGGACGAGGCCGAGGCGGCGCACAAGGCGGTCAAGGAAGTGCGGTTGCTGTTCCAGGATTATGCCCCGATTCCAGCCCAGAAGGCGCTGCTGGCACGTCGGACCGGCGACGCGCGGTGGAACAATCTGCGTCCTCCCTTCCGGGCGATGAATGATGATCGGCGCGACGCGCTGGCGGCCAACCTTGAAGCCTACGGCATGCGTTTCTAAGTGACGGGACAGCGATGAAGGTGCCAGCAAGGGCACGGCTGGACATCACATTTGCGCCAGCCACCAGATGCCGTGCGATTTCAGGTGCGAAATTGTTCGGCTATGGCGCGCTCGCTCAGTGAATAGCCGGGGTCATAGAGAAGGTGCAGCGCAATGTCGTGTGCCTGCGCGATCTCGACCTCGGCCACCTGGCGGTATTCGGTGCTGTCGGCGCTGGCGCTGACCGGTCGGAAACCATTTTCGAGGACCGTCAGCCGGACAGTCGACTCCGCGCCAAGCAGGGCACCGCGCCATCGGCGGGGCCGGAAGGGCGATATGGGCGTCAGCGCCAGAAGCCCGGCACCAAGCGGGATGACCGGACCATGCGCCGACAGATTATAGGCAGTCGATCCGACAGGCGTTGCCAGCAGAATGCCGTCACAGACAAGTTCCTCCACCTGATGCTTGCCATCAACCTCGACGCGGATATGCGCCGCGTTATGCGTCTGACGAAGCAACGATACCTCATTGATCGCCAGCGCGGTATGCGTGGCACCGTCGCTTTCGGTGACAGTCATCCGCAAGGGGTGGACCGGTGCGGTCTCGGCGGCCTCGATCCGCTCGACCAGCTCGTCCGAGGCGTAATGGTTCATCAGAAAACCAAGCCGCCCGCAATTCAGCCCGAAAACCGGCCTTTCATGTGCCAGTGTTTCGTGCAGGACATGAAGCATGTGTCCGTCACCGCCAAGCGCGACTATGCAGTCGGCGGATTCGAGGTCTGTCTGGCCATAACGCTCGACAAGCCTGGCAAGCCGTTGTTGCGCCACATCATGTGTTGAAGCTGAGAAATGGATCTTCATACCCTGTTCCTGCCCCCGTTTCCGCCCCCGTTCCCACCCCCTGTCCGGCGGGGCGGCGGCGTCGGCGCCGGAAAGGCCCGGCGTGCGCAGAATAACGGCTTCGCCGATGAAAAGCAAAATACCCTGATGACGGGGGCTGTCACCGGGGCGCGGCAATTCTCGCCTTGTTGCCATCCGACATTTCAGCCATTTTAGCGTCATGACCGATTCCGACAGAAACCCGCCGGCAGATAGCATGGTGCCGGCCATGATCATCGCCCCGGACCCCGACGCGCCAGGCCTGTCCCAGCCCGTGACCGGGGTCGATGAAACCGGCGCGCCGGTAACGCTTCCCGTCGTTACCGAAAAGCCGCTGACGCTGTTTCTGAACAGACAGGAGATTGTCACGTCGATGACAATCGGTGACTGGCCCGCCGAACTTGCGGTCGGCTATTTCCTGAACCAGAACATGCTGCGTCATGATGATGTCATCACCGGCATCGACCATGATGATGATCTGGGGGTGGTGATCGTGCGGACCGAGCGCGAAACCGATTTCGAAGCCAAGATGAAGCGCAAGATTCGCACCAGCGGCTGTGCCGAGGGCACGGCCTATGGCGACATGATGGAACGGTTTGACTCGATCAGGCTCAATCCGGACATGCGTCTGCATGCGTCGATGCTGGTGCCGCTGAGCAAGGCCATCAACACCACGCCAAGCCTGTATCTGAGTGCCGGGGCCATTCATGGCTGTGTGCTTTGCAGCGCCGATCATCCGCTGGTCTATATGGAGGATATCGGCCGGCACAATGCTGTCGACAAGATTGCCGGCTGGATGTTCCTGAATGATGTCACGCCGGACGACAAGATTTTCTATACCACCGGCAGACTGACCACCGAAATGGTGATCAAGACGGTGCAGATGCGGATACCTGTACTGGTCTCGCGCTCGGGCTTCACCAACGAGGCGGTGGCACTGGCAAGACAGGCCGGACTGACGCTGATCGGGCGCGCCAAGGGCAAGCGCTTCATCGCGCTGAGCGGCGAGGACCGGATCGTGTTTGACCAGGCCGACGCCGAGACAGAGGACGTCGCCGATATCCCGTCGCCGCAGCGCGCGCAGGGCGGTCAGCATGGCGCACGATGACATGTCCAGATCCAATATGACCGATATCGTTCCGCTGTATCTCCTTCTTGCCGGGGGGAAATCCCGTCGTATGGGGGGCGGTGACAAGAATCTGATCATGCTTGGTGACCAGCCCCTGCTTTCGCACGTCATCGACCGCGCGGTGCCCGACGGCATGAGGACGGCCATCAATGCCAATGGCGACCCGGATCGGTTCGCCGGCTTCGGTCTGCCGGTGATTGCCGATGTTGTCGACGGGTTTGCGGGGCCGCTGGCCGGCGTTCTGACCGGGTTGGAGCATGCCATCACCGGGCATGCCGAGGTTACGCATGTGATCAGCCTGGCGACCGACGCGCCGTTTCTGCCGCGGGATCTCGGTGCGCGCCTGACACAGGCCGTGCTGGATGGTGCCGACATGGCGCAGGCGCGCTCGAACGGGCGCCGGCATCCCGTCTTTGCGATCTGGCCGGTTGGCATCGCGGCGGCGCTGCGTACGGCGCTGGTTGATGAGGGGCTTCGCAAGATTGATGATTTTACGGCGCGCATGGATTGCGCGATTGTGGATTTCGATGATGATGATGCCGGACTCGACCCCTTTACCAATCTGAATACTCCCGAAGACATCGAGATGGCGCGCCAGCGGCTCGGCTGAGGGCATTGTGGGAGTGGCATTCGCGCCCAAAAGGCGCTAGAAAACCGGAATATCGGTCCGGCATGGCGATGCGGCTGTATCCGCGGCGCTGAGCGATCCCCTGAAGGAAGGCTGGAAATGATGCCTGTGAACAATGTCTGACAAGGCTATGGAACCCGACAACCGGTCGGCGGCGGACGAGGCTGCCGGTGTGGTGGCGCAAGGGCTGGCCCCGGTTCCGGCGGCGCGGCGGCTGTTTGCCGCCTATGGCGATGCCATCTCGCGCCTTGACGAGGCGCTTGGTGGTCCCTTTGAGGCTGCTGTCGAGATGATCCTTGGTACGTCCGGGCATGTTGTTGTCTGCGGCATGGGCAAATCCGGGCTGATTGGCCGTAAGATTGCCGCGACTCTGGCGTCCACGGGCACACCTTCGCTGTTTCTGCATCCTGCCGAGGCAATCCATGGGGACCTTGGCATGGTTCGTCCCGGTGATGTGATGATCCTGATTTCCAATTCCGGCGAGACCGAGGAAATCGTCCGGCTGTTGCCGGCGCTGCAACGGCTTGATGCGCGGATCATCGCGCTGACTGCCGGACAGACAAGCAGCATGGCGCGCGCCGCACAGATCGTCCTTGATATTTCGGTTGATCGTGAGGCCTGTCCACTGAATCTGGCACCGACAACCTCGGCCCTGAACACGCTTGTTCTTGGTGATGCCATTGCTGTTGCGCTGATGGAAGCGCGCGGGTTCGAAGCCGCCGATTTCGCGATGACGCATCCCGGCGGGGCGCTCGGGCGTCGTCTGCTGACGCGGGTGCGCGACCAGATGCGGCAGGACGCGCTGCCCTTTGTCGACCCTCAGGCACCGGTGCAGGATGCCATTCTGGTGATGACGGAAGGCCGCCTCGGCATGGCGCTTGTCGGCAGCAGGGACAATCTTCAAGGCGTGCTGACGGATGGCGATCTGCGTCGTCTTCTGGTTTGTGGGGTGGATCTGGCAAACACGCCGGTCGGCGAGGTGGCAAGCGCCAGCCCGCTGACCATCGCCGCCGATCAGCTGATGGCTGATGCCGAGGCGCGGATGCAGGAATCGCGCGTCCAATGTCTTGTCGTGACCGAAGAGTCCGGCAGCGTTGTCGGGGTTGTGCAGATTTTTGAGTGATCCCGGAACCCTGTCATCCATGACCCGTCATCCATGAACCAACATCCATGAACCAACATTCATGAAACTGTCCGATTTCGATTACGAGCTGCCGCCGGAGGCAATTGCGAGCGAGCCGGCGCGCCCGCGTGACGCGGCCCGCCTTCTGGACCTGACAGGTACCGCGATGGTCGACCGTGTCATCAGCGACCTGCCGGAGCTGCTGACGTCAGGAGACCTTCTGGTGGTGAATGACACCAGGGTGATTCCGGCGCGCCTGTCGGGAAAGCGGGGGGATGCCGGTATCGGCATCACGCTTCACAAGCATGAACAGGGCGCGCGCTGGTGTGTGTTCGCAAAACCGGCGCGCAAATGCCGGCCCAATGATGTGATTCATTTCGGACCCGATTTCGCCGCCAGGGTTGTGGGCCGCGGTGATGGCGGCGAGGTGGTGATCGACTTCATCGCCCCGACTACCGGAAGTCTGCTGGATGATGCCGCCATACAGGCGGGGCTTGCCGCGCATGGCAGCATGCCGCTGCCGCCCTATATCCGCCGTCCCGATGGCAGCACCGACGCCGACGCCGAGGATTACCAGACAATGTTCGCCGCCGAGGCGGGGGCCGTCGCCGCGCCGACAGCCGGTCTGCATTTCACACCGCGTCTGATGGCCGCCCTTGAACGCGCAGGTGTCGGGCTTGCCAAGGTTACACTTCATGTCGGTGCCGGCACCTTCCTGCCGGTAACGGTGGAAAATATCGCCGACCACCGGATGCATGCCGAATGGGGGCAGATCACGGCGGATACGGCGGCGCAGATCAACAATGTGCGACAGCAGGGCGGCCGCATCGTGGCCGTCGGCACGACAAGTCTTCGCATCCTCGAGGCCTGTCATGCCGCAACGGGACGGGTTCAGGCCTTTGCCGATGAAACCGATATCTTCATCACTCCGGGGTACAGGTTTGGCGCGGTCGACATGTTGCTGACCAATTTCCATCTCCCGAAATCGACCCTGATGATGCTTGTCAGCGCCTTTGCCGGAATGGATCCGATCCGCCACGCCTATGCACATGCGCTTGAGAACGGTTATCGTTTCTTTTCCTATGGCGATGCCTGCCTGCTTCGCAACACCACGGGGTGACCCGGGAGACACCGATGCCAGCTTTTCAATTCACCTTGAAGACGACCGACGGGATGGCCCGCCGGGGCAGACTTCAGACAGCCTGGGGCGATGTCGAGACGCCGGTCTTCATGCCGGTTGGAACGGCGGCAACGGTCAAGGGCATGATGACCGACTCCGTCCGCGCCACCGGGGCCAGCATCATTCTTGCCAACACCTATCATCTGATGCTGCGGCCGGGAGCCGAGCGCGTGGCCCGTCTTGGCGGCGTCAGGCACATGATGGGATGGGACGGGCCGTTGCTGACGGATTCCGGCGGGTTTCAGGTGATGTCGCTTGGCCCGCTTCGCAAACTGGACGAGGATGGCGTGACCTTCAAATCGCATCTGGACGGCTCGCAGCATCGCCTGACCCCCGAACGGTCGACCGAGATCCAGCATCTTCTGGACGCCACCATCACCATGGCGTTTGACGAATGCACCCCGTTTCCTGCAACCGAGGCGCAGGCCGCGGATTCCATGCGCCTGTCGATGCGCTGGGCGCGGCGTTCGCGTGATGCCTTTGTGGCGCGTGAAGGTTACGGCCAGTTCGGCATCGTCCAGGGGTCGGTCTTTCCCGACTTGCGTGCCGAATCCGTTGCCGCGCTCGAGCAGATCGATTTCGAAGGCTACGCCATCGGCGGGCTGGCCGTTGGCGAGGGGCAGCAGGCGATGTTCGACACGCTGGATGTCACCACACCGCTGATGCGTGCCGACCGGCCGCGCTATCTGATGGGGGTTGGCAAGCCCGCCGATCTGGTGGGCGGGGTGGCGCGGGGCGTCGACATGTTCGACTGCGTGCTGCCGACCCGTTCGGGGCGCACCGGGCAGGGGTTCACCCGCCGTGGCCCGGTGAACATCAAGAACGCCCGCCACGCCGAGGATCAGCGCCCGCTTGACGCGGAATGTGGCTGTCCTGCCTGTTTACGCTATTCACGGGCCTATCTGCACCATCTGTTCAAGGCTGACGAGGTGCTGGGGCTGATGCTGCTCAGCTGGCACAACATCCAGTATTATCAGGATCTTATGGCTGGCATGCGTGCCGCCATCGAAGATGGCGGCTTTGCTGCGTTCGAGGCTGATTTCCACGCCGGACAGGCGCGTGGCGATATCGACCCCGTGGCGGGTGGCTGACGGTGTCGGCGGTACGGCATGACAGGCTGCGCGCCTGGCTTGACCGGGCCGCCATCAAGGCCGGGTTCGCCTCGGTTCATGTCACCACCGCCAGCCTTCCTGCCGAGGTCGGTGCCAGACTGTCGGACTTCGTCGCCAGGGGGCGTGCCGGCGATATGGGCTGGCTTGCCGAGACGGCACCGCGCCGCGCCTCGCCAGATGCCATGTGGCCACAGGCCCGCAGTGCCATCATTCTGACGATGAATTACGGGCCCGATCATGACCCGATGGACAATCTTGCCGCCACCGGACATGGCAATATTTCGGTCTATGCACGCGGGCGTGACTATCATGATGTGATCAAGGGGCGGCTGAAACAGCTTGCCGGACAGTTTGCGGCGCGCAGCGGGGCCGAGGTAAAGGTGTTTGTCGACACCGCGCCACTGATGGAAAAGCCGCTGGCGGCACAGGCCGGGGCCGGCTGGCAGGGCAAGCACACCAATCTTGTCTCGCGCGCCAGCGGGTCGTGGCTGTTTCTGGGTAGCATCCTGACCGATGCCGAGCTGCCGCCCGACGAGGCCGAGACCGACCATTGCGGCAGCTGCACCAAGTGCCTTGATATCTGTCCGACTGACGCCTTTCCCGCGCCCTGGCAGCTGGATGCGCGGCGCTGTATCTCCTATCTGACGATAGAGCATAAGGGCCAGATTCCGCCTGAATTCCGCGCCGCTATCGGCAACCGGATCTTTGGCTGTGACGATTGTCTTGCCGTCTGCCCCTGGAACAAATATGCCGCCCGCGCCGCCGAGGTGAAATTTCACGGACCGGACCAGATGCCGCGTCTGGCCGAGCTGCTGGCGCTGGATGATGCGGCGTTCCGCAAGATGTTCGCCGGTGGGCCGGTGCGCCGGGCCGGGCATGCGCGGTTCCTGCGCAATGTGCTGGTCGCGGCGGGGAACAGCGGCGATCAAGGACTGGCGGCGGCGGTCGAGGCGCATCTTCGGCATGACAGCCCGCTGGTGCGCGGCATGGCCGTCTGGGCGCTGTCACGGCTGCTGGACGAAACGGGGTTTGCGGCCATGCGGGCGACGCACGCAGCCTCCGAGACTGACGTGGAGGTGAGCGCTGAATGGAGGGCTGGCGGCTGAACAGGGTTGTTTTCTCAGTGTCGGTGCGTTGACACAAACTCGTTCCAGGTAGAATTATCAGGTCAAAACCAAATCACCATTTCTCTATCAATCTGTTCCATACACTCCATTAGCGCTTTGATCTCCTTAAAACATTCGATCAAATTTTGCGTGTTATGATGATCGTCATCGTTCTTGCGCTTCTTGTGTTCCACATCGTTTCTCAGGCTGTTCAATTCGAAGAGGGTTCCACTTTTTTTGGTGAAAGCTGAAATACCACGGCCCGGAAAATTCGTTTCCAACTGACGGAGTAGGTGAACATATTTCGCTTCTCCTTCAAGCTTCTCCACATCTTGCCAGTCAGGCTCTTTTAGCTCACGCCATCTGTCGCTAATATCTTTCAGTCCTTCGTTCAAAACCCGCCTGAGGCTGACAAAGGATCGCATCATGATTTCCTGTTCTCTGCCGTCGACTGCGGACTCTGCGAGCCCCATAATTTCATGATGCGCAATGCCCATTTCTCCATCGCTATCAGGGTCAAAGTCCTCGTATGACTCAGCTTCTTCACGAGCTTTGCTTTCGATTTCATCCATTAATCTGTCAAAGGCGGGGTCCACCTGATCGGGTTGGGATTCATCCGCATGCATCATTCCATATCCCTGAAGCCGGGCGTCATACAGGCCGTCCTCCTTTCTGCGAAGCTCATCCTTTAGCGTGTTGATGCTGTCGAGATCATTGGCCGTAAACCAATGCTGAATAATCAATTTGATTGCAAATTCCTCGAATACACTGCTTAGGCCTGAATGTCGCAGTCCTATGCCTGCGTTTTGGGGTAAATAAAGATGCGGGAATTCGTCACGAAATTGATCTACGAAATCTGGATTCAGTAAACCTAAAAACCGGTTCAGGTTAAGGGTCTTCAACATGCTCATCCGCCTCCCGTCTGTCAGCTAAGTAGTCAGTATAGCAAGGCAGGGGTTAGCTTTTGGTTAACACAAAAAAACGGCACCCGGAGGCACCGTTGAAAAGCAAGCTAGCCAGGACCGTTCCCGGCATCGGTTAACGCGTGATATCCTACTCATGCTCGGCATGAGACCCGCGAGGCCGTGGACCGGACGCGTTTTCATGATCTTTCCTGCGGCGGATCTCGGCAGATGATGCCGGGTGTAACATGCGCAAACAGCGAAACCATCGCGCCGCGCATCATGCAGGGAGATCGAAATGACCATTTCGGGAATCATGGCGCGGGCCTTTGCGCTCGCGGCCTTTCTGGTCCTGTCACCGCTGGCGGTGGCGCAGGACGCAGCGCAGGTAACAAAGCTCGGCAATCATGTCTATTCTGTCTATTGGGGTTACTATAACGGCCTGGTGGTGATCGGGCGCGACGGCGTGCTTGTCACCGACCCGTCGAATGACAGCCGCGCCGCCGTGCTGAAGGCTGAAATCGAAAAGCTGACCGACCTTCCGGTCACGCACATCGTGCTGACGCATGAGCATTTCGACCATGTCGGCGGCACCGGTGCCTTTCCCGGTGCCATGCTTGTCGCGCAGGACAATATTCGGGCGGTGCTGGCGCTGGACCCGCTCGACCTTGCGCCGGACGACATCGATGTCACCTTTGATGAACGCCATGTCATCGACATGGGAACGACACGGGTCGAGCTTCGATATTTCGGCGCGGCTGACGGGGTCGCCGCCACCGTTGTGTATCTGCCGGGGGATGGCGTTGCCTTCACCGCCGATCTCTATGAAGAGGCGCAGCTCACGTCAGCGTCATCGCTTGATGACACCAACATGCTCGGGGTCAGACGGATCCTCAATGAAATGGGGGGATGGCCGCTGACGCATGCGGTGACGGCGCATTCGACAGGTGCCGATCCTGCCATCCTGAGAGCAAATATACGTTATTTCAACGATCTGTACGATGCCGTTATCCCGTCGATTGAGGCGGCGAGGAACTCGGACAACCCTTTTGCCATGTTTGATCTTGTGGAGAGCCTTCCAAAGACGGTGACCCTTGATGCCTATTCGGACTGGAACGGGTATGAGCATCTGCCGGGACATGTGCGGCGGATGACACTTGCCATTATCCACGGGGGGTAAGGCTGTAAAAAAACGGCGCCCCGAGGCGCCGTTTGGATGCGTGGTGACGGTGTGACCCGGATCAGCTTCCCGGGTAACCGCGTTCGCCATGTTCGGCCAGATCGAGGCCTTCGACCTCAACCTCTTCGTCGACACGAAGGCCGACCAGGGTGCGGACCAGCATCAGGATGACGGTGCTGACCACGGCCGTCCACAGCACGGTGATCGCCACCGACTTGACCTGCACCATGAACTGGGCACCCGCCGTGACGCCGTCGGCAAGGCCGAGGCCGCCAAAGCCGGGCAGGGCAAGGAAGGCCACCAGCAGGCTGCCGATGATGCCGCCGACACCATGCACGGCAAAAACGTCGAGCGAGTCATCTATCTGCAGCTTGCCGCGGATCAGATCAACCGCGCCATAACAGACAAAGCCGCCGGCAAGACCCAGGATCAGGCCGCCGGGCACACCGATAAAGCCTGAGGCCGGGGTTACTGTCGCCAGGCCCGCCACCATGCCGGTCACGATGCCGACAAGCGATGGCCGCCCGAAGCGGACCCATTCAATGCCCATCCAGACAAGCGAGGCGGTCGCGGCCGCGATATGGGTCACCAGCAGCGCCATGCCGGCACCGCCATTGGCACCAAGTGCCGAGCCGCCATTGAAGCCGAACCAGCCAACCCACAGCATCGCCGCGCCGATCATGGTCAGGCCGGGGCTGTGCGGTGGGTTTACGCTCTGCGGAAAGGTGCGCCGCCGACCGACCATCACCGCGCAGACAAGCGCCGCTGTACCGGCCGTTGCGTGGACAACGATGCCGCCGGCGAAATCCATGACACCCCATCCGGCCATGATGCCGCCACCCCACACCCAGTGCGTGACAGGGGCATAGACGACCAGAAGCCACAGCGCCGAGAAGATCAGCACGGCGGAAAATTTCATCCGTTCAACATAGGCACCGATGACCAGCGCCGGGGTAATGATGGCAAAGGTCATCTGGAACGCGGCAAACAGGGATTCCGGAATGGGTCCCGACATGCTGTCGATGCCGATGCCGCCAAGGAACAGATTGTCCAGATTGCCAAACCAGGCGCCGTCGCCGGAAAAGGCAAGCGAATAGCCGGCAATGACCCACAGCACCGACATCAGACAGGCGATGGCGAAGTGATGCATCAGCACCGAGACGACATTCTTTGCCTGTACAAGGCCGGCATAGAACAGCGCCAGACCGGGCAGGGTCATGAACAGAACCAGCGCGGTGGCGGTCAGGATCCAGGCCGTGTCGCCGGTATCCAGACCATCCGCCGCCAGCGCGGGATACGCGCCCGACACAACAAGAGCTGCCGCGGCAAGAAGGCGCGACGCACTGCGGATAACCATGTTTGTACTCCTCCGTAACCGACGGGCGTAACCGGCGGGGCAGGGCTGTCCCCACAGATACCGCCACCGGACCCGACTGATATTCGGGCGTGAGTGCCACTGGCGCGATGTGCTGGCAAGCCATATGCCTCAATTAAAGGCATCTAATCCATTGAATGCCTTAAATCAGTGCGTAATGCCTAAAAAATAGGCGAAATAGGGGTCGGTCAGCTTACGGGATGGCAGATATTCTGGCGCCTATGCCGCACAGGACGGGCAGGCGCACAGGATGGCCAGACGCAGGTCAGGCGGGCGCAGGACGGGCAGGCGCAGGATGCCGGTATGTCGGGAAATGTCGGGGAATTGGAGCGGCTGACCAGACTCGAACTGGCCCTAAGAGCTTGGAAGGCTCTTGTGCTACCACTACACCACAGCCGCGTTGATGGCCTATCTTTTGCCACTGTCCGCCTGATCGGTCCAGCAATTTCTGGTGTGAGATGTCTGACCCATGATCAATCTTGGCAGATGATGCCCCGCTACTGCCTGCATCCTCGCGTCCTCGCAGGTTTGTGAATTGCTGTTCTGCGTCTGACCTCGTTAGATGCTTGGTAATGGCGGGTTCTGTCCTGGCGCGGTTCGGGACGGCTGTGACGCCATGATGGCGGGTATGTCCCGGTGGCCGAATTCGTGATCTGGCCGAATTCGTGATCTGGCCTGATTTCTGATCTGGCTTGATTTCTGATCTGGCCGGTAACCTGTTTGGTGATCTTTCCGGTGACTGTTCCGCGTTGCCAGACGGCGCTGGCCGGCAGCCCGGTTGATGTCGTCGCGGTGGCCTCCTGCCGCGGTCTGTTTGCGTTTCTCTTTCACAGCTTGTCCTGGTGCGCCACCGAACGTCCGTCGCCGGTCCCCAAGGCCGTGATGCGGTGTGGGGCCGTGTGGCTGGAAACCTGTGTGGCTTCGGGACTGTGTCCTGGATCAGGACTTTGTCTTGGATAAGATTTAGGGAGATAAATGAATGAAGAAATCCATCCTTCTGGCGGTTGATGGCAGTTCGGGCGGCGGCAAGGCTTTGCGGCACGTTCTGGACACCATCGATGCCGAAACGGTCAAGATCGTTCTTGCCTATGTCATTGAATGGTCGCCTTACACCTTCAACACGCCCGAGGAGAACGCCGAGCGGCACAAGCGCCGTGAAAGCGAGATCTCGCGTGCCAAGGCCGGCGTTGTGGCGCCTGCCAAGGCCGAACTCGAGGCCAGGGGGTTCACCGTCAGCGCGGAAGTGCGGCATGGTCCGCCTGCCGAAACGCTGATCAACCTGGCGCATGAACACAAGGTTGCCGAGATCACCATTGGCCGTCGTGGCCAGTCGGGGATCAAGTCGCTTTTGTTCGGCAGCGTCGCCGGATCGCTGATGCAGACATCCGATATCCCGGTCACCGTGGTGCCCTGAGAGGAGGACCCTGATGAAACCAACAAATCATGTGGTAAAAAATCATGTGGTACTGCGCCGCGCGATCCGCGCCCGTCATGCCATCACCGCCGCGCTGGCCGCGGCATTTTCTGCCCTTCTGGTGCTGCCGGTCCAGGCGGCCGGGATCGATGCGACCATCAACAGTAAAACGGCCCCGGTGGCAGAGTGGTTTGGCAAGGTGGTGTTCTTCAAGATCCCGATCTTTGGTGCCAACCTGCCGCTTGTCGTGTTGTGGCTGATCGCCGGTGCGGTGTATTTCACCTGGTATATGAAGTTCGTCAATCTGCGTGGCTTCCGGCATGCCATTGAACTGGCGCGGGGTGATTATGCCGACCCGAAAAGCGCCGGCGAGGTGTCGCACTTCCAGGCGCTGGCAACCGCCGTGTCGGGAACCGTTGGCATCGGCAATATCGGCGGCGTCGCCGTCGCCGTGACGATTGGTGGCCCCGGTGCCACCTTCTGGCTGATTCTGGCCGGATTTCTGGGCATGTCGACAAAGTTTGTCGAATGTACGCTCGGCGTGAAATACCGCAACGAGAACCCGGACGGGTCGGTGTCGGGCGGGCCGATGTATTACCTTCGCAAGGGGTTTGATGATCGCGGCATGACGCAGTTCGGCAAATATATCGGCGGCTTCTACGCCATCGGTATCTTTATCGGCGCGCTGGGGATCGGCAACATGTTCCAGTCGAACCAGGCCTATGTGCAGCTGAACCATGTTGCCGGCGGCGCGCTTGACGGGCTTGGCTGGCTGGTCGGGCTGATCCTTGCCGGGGTTGTGTTCTCGGTGATTGTCGGCGGCATCAAGTCGATTGCCAAGGTCACCGAAAAGGTGGTGCCCTTCATGGCGGTGTTCTACTGCGTCTTCGCCATTATCGTGATCCTGCTGAACTACGCTTCGATCCCGGCTGCGGTCGGCAATATCTTCACCGGTGCCTTCACCGGCGAGGGTGTGGCGGGCGGCGCGCTCGGCGCGATGATCATCGGCTTCCAGCGTGCGGTCTTCTCGAACGAGGCCGGCATTGGTTCGGCCTCGATCGCGCATTCGGCCGTACGGACGGATGAGCCCGTCACCGAGGGCTATGTCTCGCTGCTGGAGCCGTTCATCGACACCATCGTGATCTGTACCATCACCGCGCTGGTGATCGGCACCTCGCAGGTCGCGCAGCCGGGCTTTGCCGGCGATGCGACGGGCGTTGCCATGACCTCGATGGCGTTCGAGCGGCAATTCTCATGGTTCCCGTATCCGTTGGCGCTGGCGGCGGTGCTGTTCGCCTTCTCGACGATGATCGCCTGGTCCTATTACGGGCTGAAGGGGTGGAGCTATCTGTTCGGCGAAAGCCCACGGATGCAGACCACCTACAAGGTGATTTTCTGCGCCTTTGTCGCGCTGGGATGTATGGTCCAGCTTGGACCGCTTCTCGACATCTCGGATGCGTTTGTCTTCCTGATCTGCGTGCCCAACATTCTGGGGCTGTATTTCCTCGCCCCGATCGTCAAGGCCGAGATGGAGGATTATATGCGGCGGCTCGAGAGCGGCGAGATCAGGAAGTTCAAGAACGTCTGAGCCTGATACCCGTAGCGTAAACACGGGCCGTCCGGTAAGCCGGGCGGCCCCTTTGTTTTGCCGGGCCCGACCCCATTCCTGTCCCACCCCGGAAAGGGTGGGTGGAGTTCGCTTGCCGGGACCATTGCGGTTCTGTTGCCTGGCTCTGACGGACAACAGATTTTTCCACCTTATATCACGCAATCTTCACAATCCCGTGAGGCGGGCTTGTCACTAAGATTAGAAAAAATTAATTGAGATAAAAGTTATGAACATGAGCAATCAGCCTGAGCAGCCAATTTGAGAAACCGGCCTCAGCAACCAGAAGGAGCCAGTCCAATGCATGATGTGAAATATGTGTTACCTGTGATGTTACTTGCCCTCTTTGTCTGGATTCCCGTTTAGAGCCAGACTCTGCAGCGCCATCATGCCAGGGCCGTCCGGCACGCCGGGCGGCCCTTTGTCATGGCAGGACGGATTTGGTTAACCGTCCTACTGTCCCGCCATGAATTTCCTTCGTCGAGATGAGGCGCTGTTCCTGCTGCTGTGGAGCTCCGGCTATATCGGGGCGAAGCTTGGCGTGCCGTTTGCCGGTACGTTCACGCTGCTGTTCTGGCGCTATGTGCTGGTGCTGGCCGTTGTCGCACTGATCGTCACCTGGCGCGGCGAATGGCGCCGCCCGGATGCCGGCACCTTCCTGACCGGCTTCTGGGCGCATTTCGTCTGGCTTGTTGTGATTTTCAAGGCTTTCGAATATGGCATCGGTGCCGGCGCGGCGGCGCTGATCGCGGCGTTGCAACCGGCGCTGACGGCGCTTCTGGCACCGATCGTCCTTGGCGAGCGGAACAGCGCCCTGCAATGGGCCGGGATCGGCGTCGGCTTTGTCGGGGTGATGATCTTCATCGGCGCCGACAGCGGCCTTACCGGTACGGCGCCATGGGTCTATGCGCTGCCGATGCTGGCGACGGCAAGCCTGACCTTCATCACCCTGTGGGAACGCTGGCGTACCGCCGGGGCGGGGCGGGGGCCGAAACCGGCACAGGAGATGCCGATTTTCACAGCGCTGTTCTGGCAGGGGGCGTTGACGGCGGTTCTGCTGCTGCCCTTCGCGCAGGGGTTCGAGGGATTTGCCGCCGACTGGCGGGCCGAGCTTGTGTTTGCCGTCATCTGGCTGGCGGTGGTGGTGTCGACCGGTGCCTATGGGCTGATGTTCCGGCTGATCCGCATATGCTTGGCGACGCGGGTCTCGGCGCTGCAATATTTCGTGCCGCCGGTGACGATGGTGATTGCCTGGCTTGTCTTTGGCGAGAGGCTGACGATGAACGGGGTTGCCGGGCTTGTTGTCACCTCGGCCGGATTCTGGTTGATGGCGCGGGGCACGACGCGACGGGGCTGATCACCGTCTGGCCGCCAGCAGGGCAACACCGAGACCGCCCACCACAAGGGTGAAGGCAAGATGCGCCTCGGTGATGTCGCCAACTGTCAATGCCAGTGCGAAAAGCACCGCCGTCAGAAAAGTGAAGCCGTTGAAGATGGTGTTGCCAAGCGCCACCACGCGGGGGCGTTCCGTATCATCGGCAAGCCCGGCGATCCAGAAGGTCAGCAACGGCGGCACGACGCCAAAGCTGGCTCCAAACACCAGGCCGGCGAGGAGGGTGCCGGGCAGACCCTCGGCCAGATTCAGTCCCATTAGTGCCAGCATGATACCGACAAGACAGGCCATCAGGTTGCGGCGCGGCGCGCCTGTGTCGATCCGGCCTGCGATGACGATGCGGCTGGTGATCACCGCCACAGTCATGGCCTGATAGAAGGCTGGCAGGCTGAGGCCGCGCGCCTGCAACGTCATGGTCAGAAAGGACAGCACATAGCCCCAAAACAGGGCCGGCGCGATGTTCGCCAGTAATGCCGGCCGGAATATCTGTCGGCGCAGGATCGCCATATACCCGCCGCCCGCGCGCGCGGGAAGGGGCACACGGCCTTCACTGGCGACAAAGGCAAGCATCAACAGCAGTGCCAGCGCGCCAAGCGACGAGGTGGCAAGGAAGTAGCCTGTTCGACCGAATGTCTGCAGCCAGAAATCGCCGAGTGGCGGGCCGATCATCTGCGCCCCGGGGATGGTGCTGGTGAAGATCGCAAAGCTGGTAAAGCCGCGCAGCCGTGACGCCATATGGTGGCCCAGGATCAGGGCCGCCGGTGTGATCAGGCCAAGCGCGACCCCGTGGATTATCCGCACGCCGAACAGCGTTGCGGGGCCGGGAGGCAGCAGGTCAAGCGACAGATTTGCCGCCAGCGCCAGCGCGTATCCGCAGGACAGCACCAATGCCGCGCCGACGCGCGCGATGATCCGCCCGCACAGCAATCCCACCAGAACAACCGGCACCACCGCGGCTGACAGCGCCGCGCCGGTTGTTGTTTCCGGAATGCCGTCCAGTGCCATGATGATGGGCAACAGCGCCTGACTTGCCGTCATCGAAAAGGCGGCAAGGTTGGCGCAACATAGAATGGCGAAGGCAAGCCACAGCCGCAGGACGGCCCGGCCGCTCGGCAGGTCCCGCATGAAACTGTTTCCCTGTGGATGCGCTCAGCGGGACCGTATGGACCACCAGACACCCCACAAAAAACCTGTTGTCGCCATAAGGGGCGAGGCAGGCAAATGCGGGTGCGGGATGGTTGATGTCACGGATTCAGGCCTGACGGTGATTGATGGCAGCACCGTGACATGGGGTAATAAAGAGAGTCAACCCATTGAAAAAATTTGTATTAATGAAGTCTTACCAAGGCAAGACCCCGTCACCCCGTCTTTTTCAGCTTCACCGCCTTCGGTTTCGGGGCGGCGGCGCGCGGGCGCGGGCCGACATCGACCCACCCTGCCAGATTGGCGGCTGCCAGTTCCTCGATCACCTTCATGCCGCCGGCGCTGTCATTCAGGCACGGGATATAGGTCAGCGTTTCGCCGCCGGCCTCATGGAACTCCTCCTCCAGCTCGTTGCCAAGCTCGTCCAGTGTTTCCAGACAGTCGGCAACAAATCCCGGTGCCATCACCATCACATGGCGGTGGCCCTGTTCGGCCATTTCGACAACGGATTCATCGGTATAGGGCATCAGCCACGGCTCGGACCCGAAACGCGACTGGAAGGTGGCGTGAAAGCTGGCCTTGTCCCAGTCCAGCGCCTCGCGAAGCAGCCGCGCCGTTTTCATGCAGTGACAGTGATAGGGATCGCCCGACATGTGATAGCGCTTTGGAATGCCGTGAAAGGACACCACCAGCGCATCCGGGCGGCCATGTTCGGCCACCGCGTCGCGCACCGTTGTGGCCAGCGCGTCGATATAGGTGGGGTTGTCATGCCAGGGCGGCACGGTACGAATGGCCGGCTGCCAGCGCCGTTCCAGCATCCAGCTGAACAGCTCGTCATTCACCGTTGCCGTCGTCGAGGCGGCATATTGCGGGTATAGCGGCATCAGCACGATCTGCGTGCAGCCGGCATCGGTCAGTTTCTGCAGCTGGTTCGGGATCGACGGCTCGCCATAGCGCATCGCGTAATCGACCACCAGATTGTCATGCCTGAAGGTCTGCGCCAGATGTTCGGCCTGAAGGCGGGTGATTTTCCGCAATGGCGATCCGTCCGGGTCGTCATGAAGCCAGATCCGGTCATACAGCGCGCCGGACCGCTTTGGCCGCACATTCAGGATGATGCCGTTCAGAATCACCCACCACAGGGGGCGCGATACCTCGATTACCCGCGGGTCGGACAGGAATTGTTTCAGATATTTGCGCATCGACTTCTTGTCGGTGCCCTCGGGCGTGCCGAGATTGACCAGCAACAGGCCGGTACGGCCGTGCGGCGGAAAATTCGGATGGTCGGACGGCTTGGCGTTGAGCGGCATGGCAAATCCCGTAGGCGGCTGGCGTATCTGACTATGGGGATATAGGTGGCCCGCCCCGCCACGTCCAGCGGCGGCATGTCGCGGGGCAGGGGGGGGCGGTGGTGCTTCTGGTGACGATGATGGTGCGGCAGTCATCGGCGCAGACGCCGGGCTGACCAGCGGCGGCAAGCCTACTGCGCGGCCTGGGTGCCCGTATTTTCGGCCAATACCCGGTCGATCACCGTCCGCAAGGCGGCGACAAGCCTGTCGATCATCTCGTCGGTGTGATAGGGCCCCGGTGTCAGGCGCAGCCGTTCAGTGCCGCGTGGCACCGTCGGATAGTTGATCGGCTGTACATAGATCCCGTGATCATCCAAGAGCAGCTGGCAGATCCGCGTTGTCGCGGCGGCATCGCCAACCATGACCGGTACGATATGCGTATCACCTTCAAGGATCGGAATTCCGGCGGCGCGGGCGGCCTCTTTCAGCCTGGTGGCCTGGCGCTGCTGCGCGGCGCGTTCGGTTGCGCTGGTGCGAAGATGGCGAATGGCGGCATGCGCCGCGGCGGCGGTGGCCGGCGGCATGGCGGTGGTAAAGATAAAGCCCGACCCGTGGCTGCGAACCGTGTCGCAGATCACATCGCTGGCCGCGATATAGCCGCCGGCCGCGCCATAGGCTTTGCCGAGCGTTCCCTGAATGACGTCGATTTCATCCTGCAGGCCCCGCATCTGGGCAATGCCGCCGCCCTCATTGCCATACATGCCGACAGCATGGACCTCGTCAAGATAGGTCAGCGCGTTGTAATGGCGGGCCAGCGCCGCGATCTCGGCGATCGGGCTGGTGTCTCCATCCATCGAATAGACGGATTCGAACACAATGATCTTCGGCCGCTCGCGCGGCTGTTCGGCTAGAAGCGATTCCAGATGCGCAACGTCGTTATGCCGGAATATGGCCTTTTCAACCCGCGCCATGCGGATGCCGGAAATGATCGAGGCATGGTTCATCGCATCGGACAGGATCAGAACGTCCGGCAGCTGCGCCGCCAGCGCCGCCAGGCTGGCCTCGTTGGCGACATAGCCGCTGGTAAAGGTCAGCGCGCGTTCCTTGCCATGCAGCGCGGCAAGTTCGTCTTCCAGCGAGACAAGAGCATGGCTGGTGCCGGAAATATTGCGGGTGCCGCCGGCACCGGCACCCCAGGTGCCGGCCGCCTCCTGCATCGCCGCAATCACGTCGGCGTGCTGACCCATGCCAAGATAATCGTTGGAACACCAGACGGTAACTTCCTCGGTGTGCCCGTCATGATGACGGCGCGCAACAGGGTGGCGCCCGGCAATGCGCTCCAGCTCGACAAAATGCCGATACCGGTTTTCGCTTTTGAGGCGGTTCAGCTGCGCGGTGAACCGCGCTGTGTAATCCCCGTCAAAGGTCATGTCATCTCTGTGTGTTCGGCACCAGTTCGATTTCGTGAACCTAGGCCAGATGAACGATAAAGAAAACAGCCCGCCGGTCCTGTGTGACGAAATGCGTCATGATCGGGCGGCCTGTCTGCATTCCTGACCATCTGTCCCATCAACGGCTGTCCATTTTTAGGGCCATTTATTCGGCCCTTCTATTCGGCGGCGGTTGGCACCTCGATCCGCGCGGCGGCGAATTTCAGTTCCGGAATCTTGCCATAGGGGTCGAGTGCCGGATTGGTCAGATAGTTTGCCGGTGCTTCATAGAAGCAGAAGGGCACAAAAATCAACCCGCTTGGCAATTTCGGATCCATGCGTGCCGCCAGTTCAATTTCGCCGCGCCGGGTTACAACGCGCACCATCGCACCGGCCTCGATCTTCAGGCTCTGCAGTGTTTCCGGCGCCATATGCACTTCCGGTTCCGGTTCAATGGCGTCGAGAACCGATGATCGGCGTGTCATCGAGCCTGTGTGCCAATGCTCCAGCAGGCGGCCCGTTGTCAGCACAATCGGAAATTCTTCATCCGGTGTTTCGTCGGGTGGCAGCACATCGGCCGGCGTCATGCGCCCGCGGCCGGTCGGCGTCGGGAACCCGTCACCGAAAATCACCTCGCGGCCGGGGCTGGCCTCGTCGGCGCAGGGATAGGTGACCGCACCTTCATCCAGCAGCCGTTGCCAGGTGATTCCCGTCAGCGACGGCATCACAAGGCGCATTTCGCCAAAGATGTCGCGCGGGTGGGTATAGGTCCAGTCCAGCCCCATCCGGTTTGCCAGTTCCTGAATGATCCACCAATCCTGGCGGGCCTCGCCCGGCGGCGCGACAGCGGCGCGTCCCATCTGCACCCGGCGGTCGGTATTGGTCACCGTGCCATCCTTTTCCGGAAAGGCCGAGGCGGGAAGAATGACATCGGCAAAAGCGGCGGTTTCGGTCATGAAAATGTCCTGCACCACCAGGATGTCGAGATTCGCCAGCGCGGCGCGGGCATGGGTCTGGTCGGGGTCGGACATGGCCGGGTTCTCGCCCATGATGTACATCGCCTTGATGTCGCCATCATGGGCGGCATCGGTGATTTCGACCACGGTCAGGCCAGGCGTGGGATCAAGCGTGGCACCCCATAATTCGGCATAGCGCTGGCGGGTTTCGGCATCGGCGACGGATTTATAGTCGGGAAAGAACATCGGGATCAGCCCGGCATCGGACGCCCCCTGAACATTGTTCTGGCCGCGCAGAGGATGCAACCCTGTGCCAGCCCGTCCGACATTGCCTGTCAGCAGTGCCAGCGAGATCAGGCAGCGGGAATTGTCTGTGCCATGCGTGTGCTGCGAGATTCCCATGCCCCAGAAGATCATCGCACTGTTCGCACCGGCATAACCGCGTGCCACGTCGCGAAGCGTCGCCGCGTCAATCCCGCAGATCGGGGCCATTGCCTCGGGCGTGGTATGGGCGGTGCGCGCCTTCAGATCTTCGAACCCTTCGGTATGCGCCTCGACATAGGCGGCATCATAAAGTTCCTCGGTGATGATCACATTGATCATCGCGTTCAGCATCGCCACGTCACTTCCCGGAGAGAAGCGAAGCGAGGCCGTGGCATAGCGGTCGAGATGCTGGCCACGCGGGTCCAGAACATACAGTTTGGCACCGCGCTGCGCCGCGTTCTTGATAAAGGTTGCGGCAACGGGGTGGTTCACTGTCGGATTGGCGCCGATGACGATGATCGCCTCGGCGTTGCGGCATTCGGCAAAGGACGCTGTAACGGCACCGGAACCGATATTTTCAAGCAGGGCGGCAACCGAAGAGGCATGGCACAGCCGTGTGCAGTGATCGACATTGTTGGTCCGGAACCCGGTACGCACCAGCTTCTGGACCAGATACGCCTCTTCGTTGGTGCCTTTTGCCGACCCGAAACCGGCCATCGCCGCCGGGCCGTGCCGGTCGCGAACCGCGGCAAGCCGTGTGGCGGCAAGATCCAGCGCTTCGTCCCAGCTTGCCTCGCGGAAATGCGTCAGCGGATTGGCCGGATCGAACGGCATGGAGGCGGATTTCGGCATATCATCGCGGCGGATCAGTGGCCGGGTCAGCCTTTCGGGGTTGTGGATGTAATCAAAGCCGTAACGCCCCTTGACGCACAGCCGCCCCTGATTGGCCGGTCCCGGACGGCCCGAGACAGCGACAATCCTCTCATCCTTCACCGAAAAGGTCAGCTGACAGCCGACACCGCAATAGGGGCAGACGGAATCGACATGCCGGTCGGGCGTCACCGCCAGCATCTGGTCTGCATCAAGCAATGTCTTCGGCATCAGCGCCCCGGTCGGGCAGGCCTGCACACATTCCCCGCATCCGACACAGGTCGAGGCACCCATGTCGTCGTCAAAATCGAATATGATCCTGGCTTCGGCACCGCGACCGGCAAGGCCGATCACGTCATTGACCTGAACCTCGCGGCAGGCGCGAACGCACAGATTGCACTGGATACAGGCATCCATATTGACAGCGATGGCCGGATGGCTGTCATCGGGGGTGGCGGCGGGTTTCGCCGGAAAACGCGCGGCGTCGACCTGCTGCGACCCGGCATAGCGCCAGAGTTCGGATTCAGGGTCATGTGCCACCTCGCGCGGCGGCTGGTCGGCAACCAGAAGTTCCATTACTATTTTGCGGGCCGTCCTGGCGCGGTGATTGTCGCTATGCACAACCATACCGTCGCTCGGCGTCCGGATGCAGCTTGCCGCGAGGACACGCTCGCCCTCGATCTCGACCATGCAGGCGCGGCAGTTGCCATCGGCGCGATACCCGTCCGTGTCGCGATAGCACAGATGCGGAATGTCGGTGCCGTGGCGGGCCGCCGCCTGCCAGATTGTTTCACCGTGGCGGGCGGTTACCGGCTGCCCGTCCAGGGTGAAGGTCACAGTGGCAGTCTTGTCACCACCATTCCCTTTGTCATGGTCACTCATGATCGCCTGCCTTGATATCGTCCGGGAAATGCGTCATTGCGCTGATCAGTGGGTTCGAGGCTGCCTGGCCAAGGCCGCAGATGCTGGCATCCGCCATCGTCGTGGCAAGCTCGCCAAGCAGTGCCGTGTCAGGCATTGCGGCCCCCATCAGGGCGACGGCCTTTTCGGTGCCGTTGCGACAGGGCGTGCATTGACCACAGCTTTCATGCGCGAAGAATTTCATCAGATTGAGCGCCGCATCCCACATATTGTCATGATCGGACAAGACCACGACGGCATGCGAGCCCACAAAACAGCCTTCCTCGGCAAGTGCGCCGCCAAAATCCAGCGGAATATCGGCCTTGCTTGCCGGCAGAATCCCGCCCGAGGCGCCGCCAGGCAGATATCCCTTGAACGCATGCCCCTTGGCCATGCCGCCGCACAATTCGATCAGTTCATTGACCGTCGATCCAGCCGGCGCAACGACAACACCGGGTCGCGCCACACGCCCTGACACTGAATAGCTTCGCGGGCCGGGATGCCCGTCCTTGCCCATGTCGTTGAACCAGTCGGCGCCATTCTGGACGATATCGCGGACCCAGTGCAGCGTTTCGATATTGTTGACCAGAGTTGGCAAGCCGAAAACACCAACCTCGGCAACATAGGGCGGCCGATGTCTCGGCAGGCCGCGCTTGCCTTCGATGGATTCGATCATCGCCGATTCCTCACCGCAGATATAGGCGCCGGCTCCGCGCCGCAGTTCGATGTCGACATGATCTGCCAGACCGGCAGCCCGCACCAGATCGAGTTCGGCCCGAAGAAGAGCGATGATTTCGGGATATTCATCCCGCATATAGATGAAACAGCGGTCAATGCCGACAACATGCGCAGCGATCAGGATTCCCTCGATCATCCGGTGCGGGTCGGTTGACAGATAATGGCGGTCCTTGAAGGTTCCCGGCTCGCCTTCATCGCCATTGACGGCCATCATCCGCGGGCCCGGCTGCCCGCTGACGATTCGCCATTTCCGTCCGGTCGGAAATCCCGCGCCGCCGAGGCCGCGCAGCGCCGCCTGATCCATGACCGACAACACATCCTCGCGCGATCTGGTGCCGGCAAGGAGATCGCGCACCAGGCCGTAGCCACCGGCAGCCACATATTCATCGAACAGAATGGCATCATGTGGGGCGGCGGGGTGTGGCACGCTGTCGACCGCCGACAGATCGTCAAAAGCCGCCGGGGCGACCAGCTGGTGGCCAATGGCGGCGGCCGGCGCCCTGTCACAGGCACCGATACAGGGGGCGGCGACAAATCTTACCCTGTCACTGGCATAGGGCTGGAGCTTTTCAAGCAGGGTCTCGCCGCCGGCCATCATGCAGGACAGCGAGGTGCAGACACGCACGGTGCAGGAAGGCGGCGCGTCCTCGCCCTCGCGGACAAGGTCGAAATGGTCGTAAAAACTGGCGACTTCCCACACTTCGGCCATTGGCAGGCCCATCCAGGCCGCCAGCGCCGCGAGATGGCGCGCAGACAGATGGCTGAACCGGTCCTGCAGCCGGTGGAGATATTCAATCAACAGGTCGCGGCGCGGTGCCTCATTGCCAAGCAATGCCTCGACGTCGGCGAGGGCGGCGGGGTCGACAAGCCGTCCCTTGGGCTTGTAACTGCCGCGGCCCCGGCTGGATTTGCTTCCCTGCTGTCGGTCTGATGGAACGCCTGCTTCGTCCATTTTATCTGTCCCCCACTGTCAGGCACGCGATCACCTGCGCCATCCGGCCCACTATCTCTGCTTGCCTTGCCGTTCATCTCACCAATTGCGCCATGCGGTGACGCATACAGGATGAAATGCCGGTGGGCGATTGTAGGGCAGGGGGCTATGTGGCGTCCTCTGGGCCCGGCAGATCGACTTTGACAAGTTCGATTATGGCACAGTTGATCATCTGTTTGCCAGCATGGGTGAAATTGACCGTGACGTTATGGCCGGTGATCGACTGCACCTGACCAAGGCCCCAGTCGGGTCGGTCGGGATGTGTCACGAAATCACCAAGGCTGAAATAAAGCATGCGGAAGGATCCTGTTGTCTGGCCCTGAAGCAGTCTGGCCCTTAAGCATTTTGGCCATGGAAAAAGGGGGTGATCCACCCCCTTTTGTCACTATATCGTTAACACGGACAACCGAACCGTTAATAGAGTCATCCGCCGGTGTCAGTTTGCCGCCATCTGTCGGTCGGGTTCCTTGCGGCGGCGTGGCTGCACCTGCGGCCCCGCCGTTTCGGGGTCGATATCGCCGATGCTGTCGGGAAGGTCGGAGGATGACGCAGGGTTCATCGCCTCGGTTTCCCGCAGGATATAGCCCTGGCCCCATACCGTATCGATGCTGACACCGCGGGCGCCGGCAAGTTCCAGCTTGCGCCGGAGCTTGCAGATGAACACATCGATGATCTTTGGCTCCGGCTCGTCCATGCCCCCATAGAGATGGGCCAGAAAAGCGGTCTTGCTGAGAACGGATCCCTTGCGAAGCGCAAGAAATTCGACGATCCGGAATTCCTTGCCAGTCAGCGACAGAGGCTCGCCGTCGATCAGCGCCAGATGGCGGTTCAGGTCAACCTCGAGATTGCCGACGGCAACGGTGGCCGAGCTGTGCCCGTGTGTGCGCCGGATGATGGCGTCAAGGTTCGCCAGCAATTCAAACCTGTCGAACGGCTTGGTCAGATAGCCGTCTGCGCCGGCACCAAGGGCGGCAATCTTGTCATCGGGTGTGGCATTGCCGGAAACGACGAGAATCGGCACCGGAATGTGGTTCTTGCGGATCAGGCGCGCCAATCTGGTGCCGTCACCGTCAGGAAGGTTGATGTCGAGAAGCACAGCATCGATGTTATTGTGCTTGAGTTCCGCCAGCGCGGTTTCGATGTTGTGTGCTGTCGACTGAAAATGGCCTGCTTCTTCCAGTGTCATGCCCAGAACGTCGGCTACAACTGGATCGTCTTCTACAATTAAAATATGCATGGCTTTTTTTCCTAAAAAAATGTGGACGATATTCGTTTTGGTTCTCCTGACCGCGGATCCGGCGGTAATGCCGTCGAAACCCCCGATTTGATCGTTAAGTTAAGCGTAATTAAAGTGGCACAGGGCCTCAATTCACATATGCGTGATTCACTTTTTAGTAACAATAATGATGAGTTAAAAGTCTTTTTTTAAGTTTTTGTATCGTAAAACAGCGCTTGAAGGGCTGTGGTTTTTTGTGTAATCCCATGCCCACGGATCGCTGGCGATGCGTGAAACTGGTGCCCAGTCTCATTTCTAAAGTTTCTTCGCCGGCAGTCGACAACACACAGTAATTGTGGGCCTTCAGTCTTTGAAACGGATGATCAAATGACCGAAAAAACCAAGAATAAGGCGACAAAACCGGCCAAATCGACAGCCAAGACGGCAAGTGGCGTGACCGCAACGCCGATTCTGTTACCGGAAGGATATCGTCCAAGCGAGGACGAGGAATTCATGAATCCGATGCAGCTTGCCTATTTCAGGCAGAAGCTGGAAAGCTGGCGGGCCGAGTTGCTTGCCGAAGCCTCGGAAACGATCACCGGCCTGTCTCAGGAAAACCTGCATCGGCCAGACCAGATGGACCGGGCGCAGATCGAAAGCAACGCAACCATCGACCTTCGAACCCGTGACCGGGAACGCAAATTGCTGCAGAAGATCGAGGCGGCGCTGCGCCGCATCGACGAGGGAAGCTACGGCTATTGTGTCGAGACTGACGAGCCGATCAATTTGCGCCGGCTGGAGGCCCGCCCGATTGCCTCGCTCAGCCTGCACGCGCAGGAACGCCACGAACGGATGGAGCGGATTCACCGCGACGATTGATCTGCACGGGATATGCTTCCAGTCGGTGATGACTGGTCATGGGAATCCCTAACCGGCATGATTCCAGATGCAGACTTGTTTGACGGCCCGACAGGCAAATTGTCGGGCCGTTTGCGATTGAACTGCCAACACACGCTCAATGCCAATATGCGCGCGGTGCCAAAACCAGGTTCCGAAAACCGCTGCCCAGTCTGGGCAGACGGCTTGTGTTGGGCGCATCACCGCCCCCCGACATCCTGAAACAAGAACAAAGCATGAAAATCTTCTTGAAAAAGGAACAAAACAGGTACACACTACAGATAGGTTGGTGGCATGGTGGTGTCAGACATCACGCATTTGTCAGATATGACGGATTTGTCAGACATCACATTGCCACCGAGTGTCGGTGCCACCGGGTGTCGGTGGTTTGTATTAGGGCCAGCGTTGGATCGCGGAGAGGCCGTTTAGTGACCGGCACGCTTATGAAACATCTGGGGCCGTTATGGACGGTGCCCGCTAGGCTGGAGCCTTTCATCAGGGACTATCCGCAGGGACAGTTTCCGCATGGACAGGGTTCGGCGGCTGTGCAAGAAGGAGGACTGACATGGCTGGAGTCGTGGTGGACCTGCAAATGAAGAATGATGACAAAGCCAAGGCGCTTGAAGCTGCCATTGGCCAGATTGAAAAGGCGTTCGGCAAGGGCTCGGTAATGAAGCTCGGCCAGCGCGAGGCGGCGGCTGACGTTCAGGCGATCTCGACCGGGTCGCTCGGTCTCGATATCGGACTTGGCATCGGCGGCTTTCCAAAGGGGCGGATCGTCGAGATCTATGGTCCCGAATCCTCGGGCAAGACAACGCTGGCGCTGCATGCGGTGGCCGAGGCCCAGAAAGAGGGTGGCAATTGCGCCTTTGTCGACGCTGAACATGCGCTTGACCCTGTCTATGCCCGCAAGCTCGGTGTGAATATTGACGATCTGCTGATTTCCCAGCCTGACGCAGGTGAACAGGCGCTCGAGATTGCCGATACGCTGGTGCGCTCGGGTGCGATCGACGTTCTGGTCATCGATTCGGTGGCGGCGCTGGTGCCGCGGGCCGAGCTTGAGGGTGAAATGGGGGATACCCATGTCGGACTCCATGCCCGCCTGATGAGCCAGGCGCTGCGCAAGCTGACCTCATCGATTGCGCGGAGCAACTGTCTGGTGATCTTCATCAACCAGATCCGACTGAAGATCGGCGTGATGTTCGGCAATCCCGAAACCACCACAGGTGGTAACGCGCTGAAATTCTATGCTTCGGTTCGTCTTGATATTCGCCGGATCGGGGCGATCAAGGATCGTGACGAGGTGATCGGCAACCAGACCCGTGTCAAGGTGGTCAAGAACAAGGTCGCCGCGCCATTCCGTACCATCGAATTCGACATCATGTATGGCGAGGGCATCTCCAAGATGGGAGAGCTTCTCGATCTTGGCGTCGCCGCCGGCATTGTGGAAAAATCGGGGGCCTGGATTTCCTATAATGGTCAGCGGATCGGGCAGGGGCGGGAAAATGCCAAGAATTTCCTGCGCGAGAATACCGCTCTTGCCGAAGAGATCGAGGCGGCGATCCGGCAGAATGCAGGCCTTGTCGGCGACCAGATGCTCGACCAGTCGATTGCGGAAACGCCCGAAGCTGTGGTGCCGTCCTCACCGGATGAGCCTCTGGCCCCCGGCGAAGGTTCAGGCGCCGTGCCTGAGTAAGGCCCGGCCGGTCCCGGACCATGGCCGTGCCCCCCGGGGTGGCGGCATCATACCCAAACCCCGCCCGGTCATTGACAGGCGGGGTTTTTCTGTTTCCTGCGGGTGCCATGTTTGGCTGGACATTGGCGCGGGCGGGCGCGTAAAACAGGCACGCCGCGCCGGCGGTGCGACCGATTCGTCTGTCGCGTCGCCACCGGCAGCCACAGCCATGATCCGTCCGCAACGCAGGAACCAGTGATGAGCAGCGTTAATGATATCAGGAAGGCCTTCCTCGATTATTTCGCCGGCAACGGCCACGAGATTGTCGATTCGAGCCCGCTGGTGCCACAGAATGATCCAACCCTGATGTTCACCAATGCCGGTATGGTTCAGTTCAAGAACCTGTTCACCGGTGTCGAGACACGCGGCTACAACCGGGCGGCCACGTCGCAGAAATGTGTGCGGGCCGGCGGCAAGCACAATGATCTGGAAAATGTCGGCTATACGGCACGCCATCACACCTTTTTCGAGATGCTTGGCAATTTTTCCTTTGGCGACTATTTCAAGGATCAGGCGATCGAGCTTGCCTGGAACCTTGTCACCCGGGAATTTGGGCTTGATAGCAGCAAGCTGCTTGTCACCGTCTATCATGAGGATGACGAGGCGGCGGCTCTCTGGAAGAAAATTGCCGGCCTTGGCGATGATCGTATCATTCGTATTGCCACTTCGGACAATTTCTGGGCGATGGGGGATACCGGTCCCTGCGGTCCCTGTTCCGAAATCTTCTATGATCATGGGGACCACATCCCCGGTGGTCCACCAGGTTCGCCGGATGAGGATGGCGACAGATTCATCGAAATCTGGAACCTTGTCTTCATGCAGTTTGAGCAGCTTGCCGACGAGCGTATTTCGCTTCCCAAGCCGTCAATTGATACCGGCATGGGACTGGAACGCATCGCCGCCGTCCTGCAGGGCAAGCACGACAATTACGACATCGATATGATGCGGGCGCTGATCGAGGCGTCTGCCGATGCCTCGAACACCGATCCTGATGGCGAAAAGAATGTGTCGCACCGTGTTGTCGCCGACCATCTGCGGGCCAGTTCGTTCCTGATTGCCGATGGCGTGCTGCCATCGAACGAAGGCCGCGGCTATGTTCTGCGTCGAATCATGCGCCGCGCCATGCGCCATCTGCATCAGCTTGGCTGCGCCGAGCCTGTCATGTACAGGCTGGTGCCGGCGCTTGTCGCCGAAATGGGGGGACAATATCCTGAACTTGGGCGTGCCCAGTCTCTGATCGGCGAGACCTTGAAGCTTGAGGAAACGCGGTTCAAAGAGACGCTGGGGCGCGGTTTGCGGCTGTTGAACGAGGAAATCGAGGGCAAGGCCTCGGGAGGTGTTCTAGATGGCCAGACAGCTTTCAAGCTCTATGACACTTTCGGTTTTCCCCTCGACCTGACGCAGGATTTCATGCGCGGCTATGGCTGGAGTGTGGATACCGACGGTTTTGATGCCGCGATGGCCGAGCAGAAAGCCGCAGCACGGCGCGCCTGGACCGGTTCCGGCGATGCCGCCACCGAGACCATCTGGCTTGACCTTGGCGAGCGTCTGGGGGCCACCGAATTCCTTGGCTATACCTCCGAGAGTGCCGAGGGGCAGGTTGCCGCGCTTGTGGTTGACGGCGCTGAGGCCGACACGGCGACAGGAAGCGTGTCCGTGATCACCAACCAGACCCCGTTCTATGCCGAGTCAGGCGGCCAGCAGGGCGACAGGGGGATGATTTCCTGGGAAGGGGGGCATGGCAGCGTCACCGACACCTTCAAGACACCTGCCGGCATGTTTGTGCATCGGGTGGATATCGGTAAAGGGACGCTTGGCGTCGGTGAGGCGCTGCGGATGGAGATTGACGGTGATCGCCGTCGTCGTCTTCGCGCCAACCATTCGGCAACACATCTTCTTCACGAGGCGCTTCGTCATGTGCTTGGTGACCATGTTGCCCAGAAGGGATCGCTTGTCGCGCCCGACCGGCTGCGTTTCGATTTCTCGCATCCGCAAGCGGTGTCGGCCGAGGAGTTGGCCCGCGTGCAGGCCATCGTGAATGAACGCATCCGGATGAACAGCGAGGTTTCGACCCGCATCATGACGCCGGACGCGGCAATTGAGCTTGGGGCGCTGGCGCTGTTTGGCGAAAAATATGGTGAGGAAGTCCGGGTTGTCCAAATGGGCGGCGAGACGGATATCGAGGGACGAGGTGCCTGGTCTGTCGAACTGTGCGGCGGCACGCATGTCGGGCGCACCGGTGATATCAGCCTGCTTCGCATTGTCTCGGAATCGGCTGTTGCCGGCGGTGTACGCCGGATCGAGGCGGTGACCGAGTCAGGCGCGATGGAATGGCTGGACAGCCGGGAACAGGCCCTGCTGCAGGCCGCCGAGATGCTGAAGGTGGCACCGGAACAGCTTGCCGAGCGGGTGGCTCGCCTTGTCGAGGACAACCGCAAGGCGGAGCGCGACATTGTCACGCTGCGTCGCAAGCTGGCGGCTGGCGGCGGCACCGGCGAGGCGCCCACCGTCGTGAATGGTGTCAATTTTGTCGGACGGCTTCTTGAAGACACGCCGGCACGCGAGCTGAAATCCATGGCGGACGAGATCAAGACCAACCTGTCGAATGCCGTGATCTGTCTTGTCGCAACGGATGGCGGCAAGGCGTCGATTGTCGTTGCGGTGACGGATGACCTGACCGCAAGCCGCAACGCGGTCGATCTTGTGAAGATCGGGTCCGGCGCGCTTGGCGGCGGTGGTGGCGGCGGCAGGCCGGATATGGCACAGGCCGGTGGTCCGAATGCCGACGCGGCGGCGGCCGCCATCAAAGCCGTTTCAGCCGCCCTCTGACGCAACTTTCTGACCGCAAAAAAAAGGCACATCGCATGGCGCGATGTGCCTGTTCATAGAATCTGTCTGATCAGGTTCTGACCAGACATTTCATCGGCTGGCCGACTAGACGTTCATCGCCGCTTTCAGATTGTCGTCCAGCGCGTCGAGGAAGGCGTCGGTTGTCAGGAACGGCTGCTCATTCGAGATCAGCAGCGCCAGATCCTTGGTCATCTGCCCGCGTTCAACAGTCTGGATGCAGACCTTTTCCACTGTCTCGGCGAAATTGGCCACATCCGGGGTATTGTCGAATTTGGCGCGATAGCTGAGACCACGGGTCCAGGCGAAAATCGACGCAATCGGATTGGTCGAGGTGGGTTTGCCCTGCTGATGCTGGCGGAAGTGACGTGTGACCGTGCCGTGTGCGGCTTCGGCCTCGACTGTCTTGCCATCGGGTGTCATCAGGACCGAGGTCATCAGGCCAAGCGATCCGAAACCCTGGGCAACGGTGTCGGACTGTACATCGCCGTCATAGTTTTTACAGGCCCAGACAAACCCGCCATCCCATTTCATCGCGCAAGCCACCATGTCATCGATCAGACGATGTTCATAGGTGATCCCGGCGGCGCGGAACTTGTCAGCGAATTCATCTTCAAACACCTCTTCGAACAGATCCTTGAAGCGCCCGTCATAGGCCTTCATGATCGTGTTCTTGGTCGACAGATAGACTGGCCATCCGAGGTCCAGACCGTAATTCATGCAGGCCCGTGCAAAGCCGCGGATCGACTCGTCGAGATTGTACATCGACATTGCCACACCGCCATCCGGGAAGTCGAAGACTTCGCGCGTCACCGGCGCACTGCCGTCGGCGGGGGTGAAGGTCATGGTCAGCTTGCCGGCGCCCTGGACGACGAAATCGGTAGCCCGGTACTGGTCGCCGAAAGCGTGACGACCGATCACAATCGGGCGGGTCCAACCGGGTACCAGACGGGGTACATTCTGGCAGATGATGGGCTGACGGAACACGGTGCCGCCAAGGATGTTCCTGATGGTGCCGTTTGGCGAACGATACATTTTCTTCAGGCCGAATTCCTCGACGCGCGCCTCATCGGGGGTGATGGTCGCGCATTTTACACCAACGCCGTATTCCTTGATGGCATTGGCGCTGTCGATCGTGATCTGGTCGTTTGTCTCATCCCGCTTCTCGATCCCGAGGTCGTAATATTTGAGGTCGATATCAAGATAGGGGAAGATCAGCTTGTCTTTGATTTTCTGCCAGATGATGCGGGTCATCTCGTCGCCGTCGATTTCAACGACTGGGGTTTTTACTTTGATCTTGGACATGGCTTTCCTTCACCTCTTACATCGTGTCTGTCGGCCCTGGCATGGCCGATCAAACAGCATCAAACACTGGCACAGGTGCGGGTGAACTGACACCGCGCACGGCACCTGCCATTTCCGGCTCGTATGGGAACATCAACTGACTGGCACCGACGCCCCCCAAAGGTCGGTTGCGTGGTTTGTACTGTCCAAGCGGCGTGAGCGCAAGGCCAATGCAACGTTGTTTGGCCGGTTCAGCTGTTTATGAGTTCCTGCAGATGGGGCTTCAGCCCGTCAACCGAAGCCACGGTGTCAAAATGCTGCAGGTGGCCGTTATGCATGAAACCCTCGGCAACCACAGAGTCGAGCATCGCCAGGAGGGAATCCCAATAGCCGTCGATGTTGAGGATGATGACCGGCTTTTTGTGCAGATCGAGCTGCCGCCAGGTGGTGATTTCCATTGTCTCGTCGAGGGTGCCGAGACCGCCGGGAAGAATGATGAAGGCGTCACTTTCCGCATACATCATTTCCTTGCGCTGATGCATCGTATCGATGACATGAAGCTTGGTGACACCGGCATGGCCGATCTCCACGCGATCAAGGAATTTCGGGATGATGCCGATGACCGTGCCGCCACTTTCAATCGCGCCGTCGGCCACCCGTCCCATCAATCCTCTGCGTCCTCCGCCATAGACAAGTCCCAGACCATGGCTTGCGATCAGGGCTCCCAGATCGTAGGCGGCCTCGGCATAGGATGGCTTGTTGCCAGCCGACGCGCCGGCAAAAACGCAGATTTTTTTCATGGCAATGACGTATCCTGTGATTGAAAGAACATCTTGATAGCATTACGCTGATAAACGTTTTCCGCCAGCGAAAAGGTGTTCCGTGTGAGGGTCTTGACCTATATCTTTGTCGGTGTTGGTGCGGCCATCGCCGTCATCGCGCTTGCCGTCACGCTTCTGGATACCGGCGAGCAGGCAAAGATTGAACCGCAATCAGACGCATCGCAAACCGTGACAGCCAAGGCGCAGACGACGGGCAATGGCACGTTGCAGACACAACAGTCTGCCGACGGCGCTGGCGGCGGCGGACAGGCCAGCAATGGTGCTGGAAGCGACGGTGCCGGAAACGACGGTGCCGGGTCGGGCGCGGCAACATCCACGACGTCATCATCACAGCCGGCGACTGATGAACCGGTGCCGCCCACAGTGTCGATCGATCTTGCCCAGGTCAGACCGGATGGCAATGCGGTGTTCGCCGGCAAGGCGACACCGAATGCTGAAGTCACCGTTTTCGAGGGCGATGTGATCCTTGGCCGTACCAGGGCGGACGAGAATGGCGAATGGGTGATCATTCCGGACGCGGCGCTTGGTGCCGGCGAGCATCTTGTATCGGTTGGGGTGGTGTCCGAGGATGGCAGATCGTCGGTCGCCGACATCACGATGGCCATTCAGGTCGGCGAAACAACCGAGGATCGTCCCCTGGTCGCGCTGCTGCCACAGACCGAAACCGACATGCCGAAATTGCTGCAATCACCGGATGACATTGCCGCCCCGGCTGTTGAACGCCCGGCGCCGGTTGCCGGTGCGGCGACATCCACCGCGTCGGCAACGGCAAGCGACACGGCAATGCCCGTGGTGCCGGCCATTGCCCCGCGGTCGCTGTCATGGAAAGCGGATGGTGAACTTGTCGTCGCCGGCGTCTCGCGAGGCGGCGTCCGTGTCGATGCGGTGGCCGACGGCATCTCGTTCGGTGACACCGGTACGGCCAGTGATGGCAGCTGGCAGCTTGCCGGCAAGGTTGATATGGCAAAGTCGCGTCGGACGATGATCTTCACCCTTCGCAATGCCGACAATGCGGTGATAGCAACCTATGAACTGCCGGTTGCGACACGCGATCTGTCTCAGGGTCTTGACGGTAGTCGTATGGTCATTGTCCAGCGCGGTGACGCGCTGTGGCGTATTGCCTACAGCTCCTATGGCGAGGGGATCAGATATGTTGATATCGTGCGGCGCAACGCAGCCGCCATCAATGATCCTGACCTGATTTTCCCGAACCAGATTTTCGCGCTCCCGAAGTCTCCCGAGTGACGCCTGGGCGGGGCCGACACACCATGAATACAGATCAGACCAACACCGATTTTGAAACTGGCTGGATCGCTGCGGACGGGTGGGCGGTTCTCGGCATGGCCGGCATCGTTACCATTGTTCTGAGTTTGATTTCCCTGCCGCTCGGTACATTCGCCCTGGGGTTGATGGTGTGGCTCCGCTACAGTCTGCGCGTGCCGCGCCGGGTATCGCCCGCCGATCCGGCTCTGGTGCTGGCACCGGCTGACGGGGTGGTGGTTGAAGTTGCCGCCCTTGCCGGCGATCCTGCCGTGCCGGACGGCGCTTCTGCCGATGAAGCGGCAGCGCCTGCGGCCTGCCGGGTCACCATCAAGACCAGCCTGGCCGATGCGCAGCTGCAGCGCAGCCCGGTGGCTGGCCGTGTGATCGACAATTTCCTGATTCCAGGCCTGTTCCGTGGTGGTGAAGAGCTGTCGCTGATGCGGCGCGACAATGAACGCCGCGAGATCAGCATTGAAACCGAAGACGGCGTGCGCTTTCTGCTGGTGCAGATCGGCACGGCGACGGCACGCCAGCTTGTCTGCCGCTATGGTCCAGGCAAGTTTCTGGCCGCCGGGGCACCGCTTGGCATGGCACGGGTAGGGGGGCTGGCCGAGCTTGTGATACCGGCTGGTTACAGATGCGAGATCGAAGTCGGCAAGACGGTCGTCGCCGGAGAGACGATCCTTGCCAGACGCTGATCGTCGCGGCTGATGTTCGACGCTGCCCTCAGACCTTTCATGGACCGGATCCTCAATCCCGCCGGGCGTGTCCTTGCCGGTCTGGGTGTCAGCGCCAACCATGTCACCATTTTCGGGTTCGGCTTTGGCCTGGCCGCCGCGATGGCAGTGGCATCCGGTGCCACGGCACTGGCAGCGTTGCTGTTTTTAGCCAACAGGGTCTGTGACGGGCTTGACGGGGCGATTGCCCGTGTACACGGCCCGACCGATCTGGGTGGTTTCCTCGACATCACGCTGGATTTCATCATCTACAGCGCGCTTGTTCTTGGATTTGCCTTTGCCGATCCGGCCAATGCCACGGCGGCGGCCTTTCTGATCTTCAGTTTTGTCGGCACCGGTACAAGTTTTCTGTCCTTTGCCATTATCGCCCAGAAGCGCGATATTTCGACCGATATCAGGGGGAAAAAAAGCTTCTTCTACATGGGCGGCTTGACCGAAGGGCTGGAGACCATCATTTTCCTACTGGCAGTGATCATCATGCCTTCCCTGTTCGATCCTCTGGCATGGATCTTCGGGGGTCTTTGCTGGATCACCACAGCAACACGCATCGGCTATGCGGTGCGCCGGCTTTCCGGGCCGGCGGACACGTCAACAGGAGACTGAAGATGAAATTCGGCGTTGGTCAGGCTATCCCCCGTATCGAGGATTCGCGGCTAATCACCGGCCAGGGGCGTTATACCGATGATATCGACCCGGGTACCGGCCTCGCGGTGGCGTTTCTTCGCGCGCCGCTGGCGCATGCGCGGTTGCTGTCTGTCGATACCAGTGCGGCGGCGGCGCTTGACGGGGTGCATCTCGTGGCAACCCAGGCCGATCTCGACGCTGACAAGGTTGGTGATATCCAGTGCCAGCACCGGCTGACCAATGAGGATGGACAGAAAATGACGATGGTCTCGCATCCACCGATGGTGCGGGATGTGAACCGCACCGCCGGGGATATTGTCGCCGTTGTTGTGGCCGAGGATGCAACCACGGCCCATGATGCGCTGGAATTGATTGAGGCACGCTATGACAGTCTGCTGGCGGTGACCGATGTCTATGCCGCGATGCAGGACACGGCCCCCCAGCTTTATGCCGAATATCCCAAAAATATCGCCTTTAACTGGGTGGCTGGCGACCATGACGGTACCGATGCCGTTCTGGCTTCAGCACAGGCCGATGGGCGCGAGATATTCGAGATCGACGTGATCAACAACAGGGTCATCATCAATTCGATGGAGACCAGACCGATGATCGCGGCACCGGGGCCCGACGAGGGCACGCTGGATGTCTGGTGTGGCACGCAGGGCCCGGTCGGCATTGCAGAACAGCTTGCCGAGGCGCTCGGCATGGAAACGCAGCAGGTGCGTGTCCGCACCGGTGATGTCGGCGGCAGTTTCGGTTTCAAGATTTTTCTTCATCCCGAACAGCTGATCATCGCCTGGGCGGCGCGCCGGCTCGGTCGCAGGCTGCGCTGGCAGCAGGCCCGGTCCGATTCCTTCCTGTCCGACCTTCATGGACGCGACAACCGTACCAAGGCCCGCGCGGTGATCGATCGTGATGGCAAGGTTCACGCACTTGCGGTCACGATCCACGCCAATATGGGATCGTGGCTGTCGAACTTCAGCACCTATATCCCGACATTGTCGGGTTGTCGTGCGCTGACAACCACCTATGCCATCCCCACGGCAAGTCTGCGTGTGCTAGGCATCATGACCAATACGCCGGCCGTTGATGCCTATCGCGGCGCTGGCCGGCCAGAGGCCAACTATGTGATGGAACGGCTGATGGACCATATCGCGGCGCATCTTGGCATCGACCGGCTGGAAATCCGCCGTCGCAACCTGATCCGTGCCGACCAGATGCCGTTTGAAATGGTGCTTGGTGGCAGTATCGATGGCGGCGAGATGCCGGAATTGATGGAAGAGGCGCTTCGTCGTGCCGACCATGCCGGGTTCGCGGCGCGGCGTGCCGATTCCGAAGCGCGCGGGAAACTTCGCGGGTTCGGGCTCGGCATGTATCTGGAACAATGCGGCGGCGGCACCGATGGTGGTGTCGATGTCCGGTTCCGTGATGATGGCACCATTCTGGTGCTGGCGTCGCAGCAGGAAAACGGCCAGGGCCATCGCACGACCCTGACCCAGATCCTGTCCGACCGGCTGGGTTTTGACGCCGACAAGATCGAGGTCATGCAGGGGGATTCGGCCATCAACCCGCCGGGTACCACGGGTGGCGCGCGGATGACCGCCATTCTGGGCTCCGCTGTTGCCGAGGTGGCGGCCCGCACACTGGATACGGCCCGCCCGCATGCTGCCGAAATGCTGGAATGCGATCCTGAGGACCTGATCCTGGCCGATGGCGTGTTTTCAGCCCCACACACCAATCATTCGATCACCATCGAGGACCTGGTGTTGCGGCTGGTGCCTGACGAGGGGCCGCACCCGTTTGATATCAAGCACCAATATACAACCGATGGTGCCACCTATCCCTATGGATGCCATATCGTCGAGCTGGAGCTTGATCCCGGCACCTGCAAGGTCGATATCCTGCGCTACACAGTCGTTGACGATTTCGGCACTGTGATCAATCCACTGATGCTCGAAGGCCAGGTTCACGGCGGTATCGCCCAGGGCATTGGTCAGGCGCTTCATGAACATGCCGCTTTTGACGAACAGGGCCAGCTCGTGGCGGGATCCCTGATGGATTATGCGTTGCCGCGCGCCGACGACCTGCCGCGTTTTGATATCAGCTTCCGCAATATCCCGTGCAAGAACAATGTCCTGGGGGTCAAAGGTTCGGGCGAGGCCGGTGCCATCGGCGCACCGCAGGCGGTGATTTCGGCGCTGACGGATGCGCTGGGCGTTGTCCATATCGACATGCCGGCGACCCCGGCGGCAATCTGGGAGGTGCTTCACGGCACGGCCACATCGGAGGCAGCGGAATGAGTGACAAAATCGTCAAGAGCGAAGCCGAGTGGCGCGATCAGCTGACCGCTGAGCAATATTATGTAACCAGGGAACATGGCACCGAGCGCGCATTCACCGGTGCCCTTGACAAGCATTATGATGACGGCACCTATCACTGCATCTGCTGTGATGCGGCTTTGTTTTCATCCAAAACAAAGTTCAATTCCGGCAGTGGCTGGCCAAGCTTCTATGACAAGCTTGACGGTGACACGGTCGGCGAGAGTGAGGATACCAGCCTGTTCATGCGACGGACCGAGGTCCATTGCGCGCGCTGCGATGCGCATCTTGGCCATGTGTTTCCCGACGGGCCGGCACCAACCGGCCTTCGCTATTGCATCAATTCCGCATCACTCAGCTTCAGGGACGCACAGGACTAGTCCCCGGGCGCGCCCGGGGCCAAGCGGCCTTTAGTGATCAGCTGGCGGTGATCAGCTGGCGTCCCGCAATTTGTGTGCGTCCCTGCTGTCATGACCATGACCATGACGACCCATCCGGCGTGGCAGTTCATCGCCCGCCAGCATGCCATCACCATTGGCGTCCATCCGCGAGAACATGGCGACAAGCCTGGCACCATATTCATCGGGTGAAATGGCACCGTCGCCATTGCTGTCGAGCCTGTCGAACCGGACCCTGTTATGGGTCATGAGTTCGTCCCGGGTCAGCGCGCCGTCGCCATCGGCGTCGAGCGGGGCAGCGCTGAACATCTGTCCACGCTTGTGATAGTGGCCGAAATTTCCCGCGACGGCGAGGCTGGCGACAATCATGCCAGACAGCACAAGGCCGCCGGTGATCACCATTGTTCTGCTGAGAGTTTTCATCTTGATCTTCCTGTTGGTGGAGGTTGCAACGGTTGTGGTGACGCCGGTACACTGGCTGCGGTGGGTGGTCGTTCCCAGCGCACCGGCGCCACGGTCTGTTTTCTGTGCCGAAAAAGGCGTAAAGCTGGCAGGGTGATGATGATTTTGGGATTTCTTGTGGCGGTGTCTGCCACATTTTCAACAGGGCTTGCAGGGAGGATGGAATGACCGGTCAGATGCCGTGGGTGACGGGCACGACCCGTGTCTTTGCCACCATTGCCCATCCAGCCGACCATGTTCGTGCGCCGATGGTGTTCAATCCGTTGTTTGCCGCAAATGGACTTGATCATGTGATGGTTCCCATCAGCGTGCCACCTGAATCGCTGGCGGCAACGATCGCCGCGCTGCGGGGCATCAGCAATTTTGGCGGTATGGCTGTCACCATCCCGCACAAGATGGAAATTGCGAAGCTGTGCGATACGCTTGGCCCGGCAGCGCAACTGACCGGAGCCGTCAATGCCGTGCGCTTTGATGATGACGGAACCATGCATGGTGACAATTTCGATGGGGCGGGCTTTGTCGAGGGGTTGCGCCGGAATGGCCATGATCCTGCCGGCATCACCGTGCTGATGGTTGGGGCGGGCGGGGCTGCGCGCGCCATTGCGCTGGCCTTGTGCGAGGCTGGTGTGGATCGTCTGCTGATCCATAACAGAACAGCCGACAAGGCCATTGCCATCGGGCATGATCTGGAGCGCCTTGGCGGTTACGATCAGGTGCGGGGCGCCCCCGGTCATGACGGCAGCGGCGTCGATATGATTGTCAATACCACCAGCCTGGGGCTGCATGATGGCGAGGCATTGCCGCTTGCCTTTGATGCTGTCGGGCCGAATACGCTGATTGCCGAGATCATCATGGTCCCCGAGCGCACGGCCTGGCTTGCCGCGGCCGAGGCACGGGGGCTGCAAACCCATTACGGGCGTCACATGCTGGATTGTCAGATCGATTTGATTGGCGGTTTCATCGGCGCGCTCTGAGCCCGGCCGAAAGGCGGGGGCGACCAATTGCGGATTGAGTTTATGCGCCCCCGGCACTATATGTTGAGCAATCCAGCAAGTGGCGGTGGCGCGGCGTGATGACAGGGCCGACGAGGCGCTTTGCGGCGTGGTAGCGAATGAGGGTGGCATGACAGAGAACGCGTGGACCGACGAACGGCTGGCACAGCTTCGCAAGCTGTGGGATGACGGGCTGTCCATTTCGCAGATTGGTGACGCGCTTGGCGTGTCGCGCAACGCAATCGCTGGCAAGGCGCACCGGATGGGATTGCCAAAGCGGCCATCACCGATTTCCAAGACCGCAACAGAAGTGAAAAAACCGGCAAAGCCAAAGGCCCCCGTCGAGCCTGTCAACCTGCCGCTGCGTCTTGAATTGCGCAAACTGCAATGGTCGCGAAGCAAATGCTGCTGGCCGACCGGTGATCCAAAGCTGAGCGGCTTTACCTTCTGTGGTGCCAGAGTTGTCCCCGGCAAGCCCTATTGTCTGGAACATTGCGAGGAAGCCTACACCACCTCGCGCGACAGTCGTTAATCCAGAGCGCCCGGTTCACGCAGCTGTCCATGCGCCGGGCCGGAGTTCTCCGTGATGCTGAAATATCGTGCTGACTACCAGCCGGCCGCCTGCAAGGTGATCACGGCCGGTCTCGACATCTCCATTTTCGATGATCGCACCTTCGTGACCACGACGCTGGAACTTGAACGCGTCAGCGAGGCCCCGTTTCTGCTGAATGGGCGTGATCTGACGCTGCATGAACTCAGCATTGACGGGCGCATTCTCGACGAGGCCGACTGGCCTGTCACCGAGGCCGGTCTGAGCCTTGAAGGTCTGCCAGCCAGATGCGTTGTTCGCACCCGTGCAGAGTGCCATCCCGAAAGCAACACCGCGCTTGAGGGGTTCTATCTGTCCGGTGGCATGTATTGCACACAATGCGAGCCGGAGGGATTTCGCCGGATCGGCTTTTTCCCGGACCGGCCAGATGTGATGACGGTTTTTACCGTTCGCATCGAGGCCGACCGGCGGTTCCCGCAGCTATTGTCGAACGGCAATCTTGTCGAGACAGGCGATAGTGATGGAGGCCGCCATTACGCGCTGTGGCATGACCCGCATCCGAAACCAAGCTATCTGTTTGCCTGCGTTGTCGGCGACCTTGATCTTGCCGCCGACAGCTTTACCACAGCGTCGGGACGCGCTGTCGATCTTCATATCTATGTCGAGAAGGGCAATACCCATCTGACCGGTCATGCGATGGAGTCACTGAAACGGTCGATGACATGGGATGAACAGACCTACGGTCTGGAATATGACCTTGATCTGTTCCAGATCGTTGCCGTCAGCCATTTCAATATGGGGGCAATGGAAAACAAGGGTCTGAACATTTTCAACAGCAAGTTCATTCTGGCCGACCCGTCAACCGCAACCGATGAAGACCTCGACAGGGTGGAATCGATTGTTGCGCATGAATATTTCCATAATTGGACAGGCAATCGCGTGACCTGCCGCGACTGGTTCCAACTGACGCTCAAGGAAGGTCTGACCGTCTATCGCGACCAGTGTTTCTCGGCGGATATGCATGATGAGGGCGTGCAGCGGGCCGGTGATGTCAGCCTGTTGCGGGCAGCGCAGTTCCCCGAGGATGCCAGCCCGACCGCGCATCCGATCCGTCCTGAATCCTATCGCGAGATCAATAATTTCTACACGCCGACCGTGTATGAAAAAGGGGCTGAGGTCATTCGCATGATGGCGGGCTATCTGGGACGCGACGGGTTCCGGCGCGGCATGGATCTGTATTTTGAGCGGCATGACGGCGCTGCTGTGACATGTGACGATTTTGTTGCGGCGCTGGCTGATGCCAATGACCGCGACATGTCTGCCTTTCATGGATGGTACAGCCAGGCGGGAACGCCGACTTTGACCGTGACCCGTCAACGCGACAATGAAGGGGTGAGCCTGCAGCTGACACAGGTGACTCCGGAAACCGCGGCCAAGACCCCGCGCGATCCATTGCCGATACCGGTCCGGCTCGGCTTTGTCGGCGCAGACGGGCAACAGGTCAAGATGCGCCGCGAGGGCGAGAGCGAAGCCCGCGATGAACATGTGCTGTTATTTGAAGGTGCCGAGGAAAGGGTTCGCTTCCTTGCCCCGGAACAGGATCAGGCCGGTGTATCGGCGGCATCCGTCACACCAAGCCTGCTTCGCGGCTTTTCGGCACCGGTACGTCTTGTCGATGATCTGAGTGATGCCGAACGTCTGACCCTGATGGCCCATGATCGGGATCTGTTCAACCGCTGGGATGCCGCGCAGAAGCTGACGACTGGCGCCGTGCTGTCCCTTGCCGCCGGCGAGGTGGTGACGATTGATGCGCTTGCCGAGGGCTATCGGCGGATTCTGGCTGATGACGTGCTGCTCGACGATTTCAAGGCCAGCACTCTTCGTCTTCCCGGCATCGCGGTCCTCGAGGCGGCACGGCCCAATGCCGACCCGGTGGCGCTGTTTGCAGCGCGGCGTGGGTTGCTGGCATCATTGGGCCATGCGCTGGCAGGCGAAATTACAGCCGCGATCAATTCACAGGCAAAAATGGCGGACAGTGCCGGCGGGCGGGCGTTGCTTGGCCAGCTTGTCGAACTTGGTGTGGCAGCAGACAGCCAGCATGCCGTGAGCATGGCCGAAACTATGGCAAAGCATCAAAACATGTCGATGTCACAGGCAGGGTTGAAGGCGCTGATCCATACCGATGATCCGGCTCGTGAACGGGCGCTGCAGGTCTTTCATGATCGGTGGGCCGCGGAATCTCTGGTGATGGAGAAATGGTTCCAGATGGAATCCATGTCATCGGTCGGGGGCACGCTGGAACGGCTTGACGCGCTGATGCAGCATCCGGGCTTTGATCCGAAGAACCCGAACAAGATTCGTGCCGTTCTGGGGGCCTTTATGGCTGGCAACACGCCGAATTTCCACGCTGCTGACGGGTCCGGATATATCTATATGGCGAACAGACTTGTCGAGATCGATGCGCGCAATCCTCAGATCGCGGCACGGATGGCGCTACCAATGACGCGGATGGCAAATTATGACGGCCCGCGCCAGGCACAGATGCGTGCCGCCCTCGACATCATCCGCAAGGGCGCGCAATCAAATGATCTGAAAGAGGTCGTCGAGAAGGCGCTGTGATGCGCCCTTTCCGGGCCGACGGTTCGTGCCCGATTGCCTAGCGCAGAAGGAAGGCGGGAACATGCCCCGTGTCGTGGAGCGTGTCACCCTTGCAGTCGGGCGGTGCCGGCAGTTCGCCAGCATGCGTGTCCCTGTCGCGGCGTGACTTGCCACGGCCCTTGCCGGAAATTTCAGCCCTAATTTCAGCCTTGTTGTCGGCCTTTGGCGGCGCAGCCTTGGCGGCTTTCTTCGGCTTGTCAGCCTTGCCTGATGCCTTGCTGGACGCCTTGGCCTCTTTCTTGGCAGGGGCAGCGTCGCCGCCATCTGTCAGCGGAATGGCCTTGCCAATCAGTTTTTCGATCGCGCTGACATATTTGCGGTCATCCTCGCCGGCGGCAATGGTGAAGGCCCGTCCCGATTTTCCGGCGCGACCGGTACGGCCGATCCGGTGGACATAATCCTCGGCATTGCCCGGAACATCGAAATTGAACACATGGCTGAGGCCGGCGATATCGAGGCCACGCGCCGCAACATCAGAGGCGATCATCAACGGCACCTTGCCATCCTTGAATTTCTGCAGCGCGTCGAGACGTGCCGACTGGGTCATGTCACCATGCAGCGCGACAGCGTCGAATTCGTGGCGTTTCAGCGAGGTGACAAGTGTGCTGATATCGCGCTTGCGGTTGCAGAAAATCACTGCATTCTTGACGTCTTCGCTGCGCAGAAGGTCGCGCAGCGCCTCGCGTTTGCCACGCGGGTTGGTCCAGGTCAGATGCTGGGCAACGGTATCGGCGGTCGATGCAGGCGGGGCCACTTCGATCACTTTCGGGTTGGAAACGAATTTGTCGCTCAGCTTCTTGATGTCATCCGACAGGGTGGCTGAGAAAAACAGGGTCTGGCGAAGCGGCGGCAGCAGCCCGACAATGCGTTCGACATCGGGGATAAAGCCCATATCAAGCATGCGGTCGGCTTCGTCAATCACCAGGATCTTGACGTCTGTGAGAAGCACCTTGCCGCGTTCGAAATGATCAAGCAGACGGCCCGGTGTGGCGATCAGGACATCCACCCCCTTGTCGAGGGCCGCATTCTGATCGGCAAAGCTGACGCCGCCGATAAGCAGTGCCATCGACAATTTGTGATAGGTGCTGAATTTTTCGAAGGATTCGGCAACCTGTGCGGCAAGTTCGCGTGTCGGTGCCAGAATCAGCGAGCGTGGCAGCCGCGCCTTGGCGCGTCCGGCGGCCAGAATCTCGATCATCGGCAGAGTAAAGGATGCCGTCTTTCCGGTGCCTGTCTGCGCCGAGCCAAGTATGTCTCGTCCCATCAACACATAGGGAATGGATTTTTCCTGGATCGGAGTGGGGGCCGTATAGCCGAGATCGGCGACAGCCTGGCTGAGTTCTGGGCATAGGCCTAGATCGGAAAAATTCAACGGATGCGTCCTTTGGCAACGTGTTTCTTGTTTTGCACGGGGGAGAAGCCCTTAACGATTTACAGTGAACGGTCTCGTTCTGTTGATCGGCGGTCTTGCGCTGGGCTATTCTTGCCGGAGGTCATACAGACTTTGCGTGTAAAGGTCAATCATATTGCGGTTGTGGCCCGACAGGGTGCGCCGGGGGTTTCCTGATGTCATCATTTCCAACACCTGTTTTCATCCCCGGCCTTGTCTGCACGGCTGATCTGTTTGCCGCGCAATGTGCTGACCTCGCGCATCCCGTGACGCCGCTGATTGCCGACACGCTGGGCCGCGACAGCCTTGCCGAGATGGCATCTGCCGCGCTGGCTCTGACCGAGGGCCCGCTGGTGCCGATTGGATTGTCGATGGGCGGATATGTGGCGCTGGAGATGGCACGCCAGGCTCCGGATCGTCTTGCCGGGCTGGCTTTGCTGAACACCGCCTATGGCACCGACAGCCCCGATCGTCGGGCGCAGCGGCTGACCACCATCGAGATGGCGAAAAGTGACAGGTTCCGCGGGGTAACACGGCATCTTCTGAAAAGCTTTCTGTCACCGGCGGCGATGGCTGACGATGCGCTGGTGGCGCGGGTGATCACCATGGCGGAAACTGTCGGGCGCGAGAATTTCATCCTCCAGCAACAGGCCATCCTGAACCGGCGGGATCAGTCGGATACGCTTCGCCGGCTGGCGGTGCCGACACTGGTGCTGTGCGGCAGCCTCGATACGCTGACGCCGCCGGACATTTCACGCGACATGGCGGCACTGGCCCCGCAGGCAGAGCTTGTGATCCTCGATGATGTCGGGCACCTGTCAACGATGGAGGCGCCGGATGACGTCACCGCGCATCTGAACGGCTTTCTGGCCGGTATCAGCGCATAGTTGGTGCGTGCCTAGACGTCGAGATCGGCAAGTACCTCTTCGGCATGGTCGCGAATATAGCCGAAGCGCAATTCGGGTTTCTTGCCCATCAATGTTGACACAAGCTGATCGACGCCGCGGCGGGTATCGGCCCCCGAACTGTCGCGGCGCGGCAGGTCGACCCGCAACAGCCGCCGGCTGGCCGGGTTCATCGTTGTTTCCTTCAGCTGTCCCGGCGGCATCTCGCCAAGCCCCTTGAAGCGGCTGATCTCGATCTTGCCACGCCCCTCGAAACCGGATTTGGCCAGTTCTTCGCGCTGGGCATCGTCAAGCGCATAGAGGGTGGTGCCGCCCTGCGTCATCCGATAGAGCGGCGGCTGTGCCAGAAACAGGCGCCCGGCCTCGATCAGCGCCGGCATCTCGCGATAGAAATAGGTCATCAGCAGGGCTGCGATATGTGCCCCGTCGACATCGGCATCTGTCATGATGATGACCCGGCCATAGCGCAGATCGTCAATCCGGAAATCCTTGCCGGGCCGCACCCCGAGTGCCAGCGCAAGGTCTGACAGTTCCTGGTTGGCGCCAAGCTTTTCGGTGCTGGCGCTGGCGACGTTCAGGATCTTGCCGCGAAGCGGCAGCACCGCCTGGGTCTTGCGGTTGCGGGCCTGTTTTGCCGACCCGCCAGCCGAATCCCCCTCGACAAGGAACAATTCGGTCACCTCGGTGTCATTGGCCGTGCAGTCGGCAAGCTTGCCGGGAAGACGAAGCCGGCGCGTCGCCGATTTGCGCGCCACCTCGCGTTCCTTCTTGCGTCGCTTGCGATCCTCGGCGCGTTCGATGGCGGCGTCGAGAAGGAACTGTGCCCGTGCCGCGTCCGCCGACAGCCATTGCTCGAACCTGTCGCGCGCCGCCTGTTCGGTCAGTTTGGTGGCATCCGCAGACACCAGCCTGTCCTTGGTCTGGCCCTGGAATTGCGGGTCGCGAAGAAAGACCGACAGCATCACCGCGGTGCCGGCGAACACATCATCGGCGGTGATGTCGGCGGCCTTGCGGTTGCCGGCCAGATCGCCAAAGCTTCGCAGCGCCCGGGTGATGGCCTGACGGAAACCGGCTTCATGGGTGCCGCCCGATGGTGTCGGCACGGTGTTGCAATAGGAATGGAAAAACCCGTCCTCGCCGCCGCCAAGCCAGGTGATCGCCCATTCGAATTTCTGGCCGTCAAGCTCGACCTGTGCCGCAAAGGGGGTGGAGATCAGCAGCGCTGTATCGGTGGTGGCATCGGTCAGGAAATCGGCAAGCCCGCCCGGATAGTGAAGCACCGCCTCGGCCGGCACCGGATCGTCATTCGCCAGCAATGCCGGATCGCAGCGCCAGCGAATCTCGACCCCGGCGAACAGATAGGCCTTGGACCGGGCCATCCGGTACAGGGTGGAGGGTCGGAACCAGGGCCTGTCCCCGAAAATTTCCGGATCTGGCGTAAAGCTGACAGCGGTGCCGCGCCGGTTTGGCGCCGCACCCACCTCGGCCAGCGGCCCGCGTGGCACGCCCCGCGAAAAGCTCTGTTGATACAATGTCTTCTCGCGCGCGATCTCGACATGCAGGTCGGATGACAGCGCATTCACCACCGACGCGCCAACCCCGTGCAGCCCGCCCGAGGTGGCATAGGCCTTGCCCGAGAACTTGCCACCGGCGTGAAGCGTCGTCAGGATCACCTCGACCGCGGATTTGCCGGGAAATTTCGGATGTTCGCCAACCGGCATGCCGCGGCCATTGTCGCGGATCGTCAGCCGGTCGCGGGATTCCAGATGCACATCGATCCAGCTGGCATGGCCGGCCACCGCCTCGTCCATCGAATTGTCCAGGATTTCTGCGGCCAGATGATGCAGCGCCCGATCATCGGTGCCGCCGATATACATGCCGGGGCGGTGGCGGACGGGCTCCAGCCCTTCCAGCACTTCGATATTCGATGCGTCATAACCGTCGGCGGATGCCGCGGCCCCAAAAAGATCGGCCATCTGTCAGATATCTTCCGTCACAGTCTTTTACGATTGCACATAATCACGATTGCGCCCGCGGCGCGGCTGCGGCGCTGGCGGCCCCACCGGTTGATCAGGGCGGTGATCAGGGCGGGATTGGGTATATCTACCGTATCTTGCGGCGGCATCCAAGCCAAACCGCGAGATATAGCCATCATAGAGGTGTCAGGGGGTGGAGGGTGACCCAAATGCCCCGTTAACCGGAAATTTACCCTGGGTGTGCAAGCCTTCACGTCAATAACGCTGGAGGGAGGCTTGGTTAGCCATGCGTTTGACGTGGAACGAGATCAGGCAGCGTGCGGCTGCATTTGCCGATAGCTGGGAGGGGCATGGTTACGAGAAAGGCCAAACGCAGCTTTTCTATCAGGAATTCTTTCAAATTTTCGATATGTCGGTGCGTCGTGTTGCCAGTTTTGAAGAGCCGGTTCGCAGACTGGGTGACAGGCGAGGCTATATCGACCTGTTCTGGAAAGGTGTGTTGCTGGTTGAACAGAAAAGCGCCGGTCGGAATCTGGACCGCGCAAGGGAACAGGCCTTTGACTATTTTCCCGGCATCAGGGAGTCCGATCTTCCCCGATTTCTGTTGCTGAGTGACTTCCAGAGTTTTGTGCTGATTGATCTGGACACCAAGGAAGAAGTTGAAATTCCACTCTGTAATCTGCCGGAGAATATCGACAAGTTCGGTTTTATTCTCGGCATCCAGAAAAAAGTCTTCAAGGACCAAGATCCGGTCAATATTCAGGCCTCGGAATTGGTCGGACAGTTCCATGATCAGCTGGAGACATCGGGCTACACCGGGCATGATCTGGAATTGTTTCTGGTCAGGCTGGTATTTTGCCTGTTTGCAGACGATACGGGAATTTTCGAGCCTCGCGATACCTTCCTGTCCTACCTTGAGGGTAGAACGCAGGAAGACGGCAGTGATCTGGGTGCCAAGCTTTCTGAATTGTTTCAGGTGCTGAACACGCCGGAGGACCGACGTCTCGTCAATCTTGACGAAGACCTGGCACAATTCCCCTACATCAATGGCGACCTTTTCGCGGACCAGTTGACAATTCCCGCCTTCAACGCCGAAATGCGGCGAAAACTCATTGATTGCTGTTCCTTTGACTGGTCCGAAATCTCGCCAGCCATTTTCGGTGCGCTCTTCCAATCGGTGATGGATGAAGACAAGCGCCGCCATCACGGCGCGCATTACACGACCGAACAGAACATCATGAAGGTGATCGAACCGCTGTTTCTCGATGATCTCACCGCAGAGGCGGATCGGCTCCTCAGCCGAAATGACACCCACCGAAGAACAGAGCTTCAGCGCTTTCATCGTAAACTTTCAACGCTGAAATTCTTTGATCCGGCCTGTGGGTGTGGAAACTTCCTGATCATCACCTACCGCGAAGTCCGGCGACTGGAAATGCGTATCATCGAGGCGTCGCGGCGATACAGAACCGTTGATGCACAAAGGGAATTGGATGCCGCCGATCTGTCGCTGGTCAATGTCGGCCAGTTCTTTGGAATCGAGGTTGAGGAGTTCCCGTCACGGGTGGCGGAAGTCGCGATGTGGATGATGGACCACATCATGAACAATATCCTGAGCCTGAGGTTCGGGCAGGGTTACGCGCGCATACCATTGCGGACCTCGCCGACGATTGTTCATGCCGACGCTCTGGAAATCGACTGGGAGCGCGTGCTTGACCCGTCTGCATGCAGTTTCGTGTTTGGAAACCCACCTTTCAGCGGGGCGAAGGAGCAGACGCCGGAACAACGGCTTCAGGTGCGCCGGATCGCGGCGCTTGGTGGGTCGGGGGGAACACTCGATTATGTGGCCGCATGGTTCCTGAAGGCGGCGGCCTATATCCGCAAGGGCAGGGCACCCATCGGGTTTGTCGCCACCAATTCCATCACGCAGGGTGAGCAGGTGGCGCAGCTATGGCCGCAGATGTTCAACCGTTTCAACATTCGCCTCGATTTTGCGCACCAGACCTTTGCCTGGGGGTCCGATGCGCGGGGCAAGGCGCATGTCCATGTCGTGATTATCGGGTTTGACCGGGCCGACAGGCCAGCGCGAGGCACCCGGCTTTATCTATATAACGACATCAAGGGAGAACCGCATCAGGTCAATGCCACCGCCATTTCGCCCTACCTGTTCGACACAGGCGGCGTGGTTGACCCGCATCTTGTTGTGCGCGAGGAGGCGCGCCCCATCAACGGGATGGGGCGGTTGATTTCGGGATCACAACCGATCGACGATGGGAATTATATTCTGACCGAATCTGAATTCGACGCCCTCCAGATACAAAACCCTGAACAGGCGGCGCATTTTAAGCCGTTTGTTGGTGCGCAAGAATTCCTTGGAAGGGTCCGGCGCTACATCGTTTGCCCGGAAGACATACCGCCGGAGGAATTGGCCGGATTCAGCGACATAAGGCAGCGTATGGCAAAGGTCAGGGAATACCGCCACAAGAGTCGAAGACAATCTACACTGGCGATTGCTGAAATGCCGGGCGCATTCAACGTAAAGGTGATACCCGAACATCCCTTTCTGGTAGTGCCGGAGGTGAGTTCCGAGCGGCGGGAATATCTACCCATCGGCTGGATGGCACCGCCGGTCGTTCTCAGCAATCTTGTAAGGGTGCTGACCGACGCCACGCTAACCGACTTCGCGTTGTTGACATCAGCCATGCACATGGCGTGGCTTCGCGCCGTCGGGGGACGGTTGAAAAGTGACTATCGATATTCCATTGGCCTTGTTTACAACACCTTTCCGGTGCCGGATACAACCCCGACGAAAGCACGGAAAATCGAAACGCTGGCGCAGGCTGTTCTGGACGCGCGGGCGGAATTTCCCGGCGCGACGCTGGCGGATTTGTATGACCCGGTGACGATGCCGCCGCCACTGAAACGCGCCCACCGGGCGCTGGACCAGGCGGTCGACAGGCTTTACCGCCGTAAACCCTTCACGTCCGAGTATAACCGCCTGCAGCATCTTTTCGAAAGGTATCAGGCGATGAAGGCGCCCCTTCTGGAAGAATGAGATTTTTCGGAAGAACTGTAAATTTCACGAGGATGTGAACAAGGCTACCGGCGTACCGTGCTAAGTTACCGCCAATTCGGGAGTCCAGCACCCGGATGAGCGAAAGGTAGTTGAGGGCTCGCTGGGGCCCGTGGTCCAAACCGGGCCTCACTTCCGCTACCTTTCGCGCTTCTTCCCACTATTCCTCAATTTATTAAATTATGAAACTAAATTCCTGAGTGTGTAGTCGGTTTGGGACGTCATGAAAGCAATCTGCATTCAATTCGAAAAGGTGAACATCAAAAAAGTGATAGTCAAAGCAGATCTCAAAGATCCATCTACCGACCATTCAACGTGGCATTGAGCCCTTCACACCCTGTGATTTTCTAACACCCGCGAAGACAGATATATAATCACATTGATGTGAATATGGGTAATTGCGTTGCATCAGTCTTTCGGCGCGCCATAAAAATTTCCCCACGCATTTAATCAAGAAACAAAAAAACCCCCGACCGTTGCGGGCCGGGGGTTTTGTGTGTTCGGGGCACGGGCCGGTGAGGGGCCGGTGCGGATGTCGTCGGCCCTAGGCCGAGTAGTACATCTGGAATTCGACCGGGTGCGGGGTATGCTCCAGCGCGATCACTTCTTCCATCTTCAGCGCGATATAGGCATCGATCTGGTCGTCGCTGAACACGCCGCCCTGGGTCAGGAAGCCGCGATCGGCGCTGAGGCTTTCCAGTGCCTCGCGAAGCGAGCCGCAGACGGTCGGGATCTGGGACAGTTCTTCGGGCGGCAGATCGTACAGATCCTTGTCCATGGCATCGCCCGGATGGATCTTGTTCTGGATGCCGTCAAGGCCGGCCATCAGCATTGCCGAGAAGGCCAGATACGGATTCGCTGTCGCATCCGGGAACCGGACCTCGACACGCTTGCCGTTCGGGGATTCCACATGCGGGATCCGGCAGGAGGCCGAGCGGTTGCGCGATGAATAGGCCAGAAGCACAGGTGCCTCATAGCCCGGGATCAGGCGCTTGTAGCTGTTGGTCGAGGCGTTGGTGAAGGCGTTCAGCGCCTTGGCGTGCTTGATGATGCCGCCAATGTAGAACAGCGCCATTTCCGACAGGTCGGCATAACCATTGCCGGCGAACAGCGGTGAACCGTCTTTCCAGATCGACTGGTGGACATGCATGCCCGACCCGTTGTCGCCGGAAATCGGCTTTGGCAGGAAGGTTGCCGACAGGCCATAGGCATTCGCCACCTGATGCACGGTGTATTTATACAGCTGCATGTTGTCGGCGGTCTCGATCAGGGTGCCGAACTTCATGCCAAGCTCGTGCTGCGAGGGGGCCACCTCATGGTGGTGCTTTTCGACCGGCACGCCCATATCGGCCATGACCGACAGCATTTCCGAACGGATGTCCTGGCCACCATCAATCGGCGGGACCGGGAAATAGCCGCCCTTGACACCGGGGCGGTGGCCAAGGTTGCCTTCTTCGTAATCGCGGGCGCTGTTGTACGGGCCTTCGGTCGAATCGACCTCATACATGACGCGGTTCATCGACACGTCGATCTTTACATCCTCGAAGATGAAGAATTCGGCTTCCGGGCCAAAGAATGCGGTGTCGCCGACGCCGGCGGATTCCATATAGGCAAGCGCCGCCTTGGCGGTGCCGCGCGGGTCACGGTCATAGGACTCGCCTGTGCTTGGCTCCAGAACGTCACAGAAGATCGCCAGAGTCGGCTGGGCGAAGAACGGGTCGATATAGGCGCGGTACAGGTCCGGCATCAGAGTCATGTCGGACTCGTTGATGGCTTTCCAGCCGGCGATCGACGAGCCGTCGAACATAAAGCCCTCGGCAAGGGTTTCCTCGTCGATGGTGTCGATATGCTGGGTGACGTGCTGCATCTTGCCGCGCGGGTCGGTGAAACGAAGATCGACATAGGTGATGTCGTTCTCCTTGATCATATCCATGATGGCTTTTGCGTCAGACATGGGGGATTCCTTCCATAGGTCTTGGTGGTCTTGAGGTCTTGTTGGGGGTGGCCGGCATGCCGACCATATATGGGAACGGACCGGGCGGATCAGACCGCGTCGGCACCTCGTTCCCCGGTACGGATCCGGATGGCTTCGTCGATTGTCGAGATGAAGATCTTGCCGTCGCCGATACGGCCTGTCTGGGCCGCCTGCTGGATGGCGTCGACAACGCGCTCGGCGAGCGACTCCTCGACAACCACTTCAATCTTCACCTTCGGCAGGAAATCAACCACATATTCGGCGCCGCGATAAAGCTCGGTATGGCCTTTCTGGCGACCAAAGCCCTTCGCCTCCAGCACGGTGATGCCCTGGATGCCGACTTCGTGAAGCGCTTCCTTCACCTCATCCAGCTTGAACGGCTTGATGATGGCTTCGATTTTCTTCATTGCTTCGTTCCTGTGTCGTCGGGACCGGCCCGACCGTCGGGTGGTCCGTCTTTCGCGCGCACACTCGCCCACCTTTACAATCCGGTGCAAGGCCACGACCGGCAGGGGCCGGTGTCGGATGTTGTTTTTCGCAATCCTGCCGTAAAAAAAGGCACAGCGCCTAAATTTTAGGCAGATTCACTGGCCGGCATTCGGGATGAACAGCTTTTCCCCCTTGCGGGTCAGGCTGGCGATATGTTGCTGGCCGGTCGGTGACAGCAGCCATGTGGCAAAGCGTTCGGCGGCGTCATGGCGTGCCGTCGGGCAATGCGCCCGGTCAAGAAGCACAATGCCGTATTGATTGAACAGGCGGGGGTCGCCTTCAAACAGGATCCGGTGCCGGTATTTGTTGGCAAAGGCAAGCCAGGTGGCGCGGTCAGTCAGCGAATAGCTGTTTGACTGGACCGCGAAATTCAGGGTCGCGCCCATGCCGCTGCCGGTTTCCAGATACCAGCTGCCGGGCAGCGCCTCTGGGATTCTGTCGATGCTGGCCCACAATACCCGTTCCTTTTTGTGGGTGCCGCTTTCATCACCGCGGGAGGCGAAGCGCGACTGCGATCGTTCAATCCGCCGCATCGCCTCGCGCACATCACCGGCATAGCGCAGCCCGGCCGGGTCGTCCTGCGGTCCGACGATGATGAAATCATTATACATCAGGTCATAGCGCGCCGCGCCATAGCCGGCAGCGACAAACGCCTCCTCGGCCTCGCGGGCGTGGACGATCAGCATGTCGCCGTCACAATTCTGCGCGTTTTTCAGCGCCTGTCCCGTGCCGACGGCGACAACGCGAACATCAACAGCTGTTTCGGCGGTAAAATGCGGCACCACATGATTGTAGAAACCGGCATTCTGGGTCGAGGTCGTCGATTGCACGACAATCGACTCGGTCGCCACGGCCTGCAATGACAGGACAGCCAGCGGTATCGCGGCGACAATGGCGGCAAGTGACCTGCCGGCAAGTGACCTGCCGGCCCCGGTCCACAGGCTGTGCAGGGGCCGTGGCCGAAAAAACAAAGAATTCATATGTGATCCGGTTGGTGCTGTGGTCCGGTTGCTGCGCAGGTGGCTGATGTCGCCCGGAAGGTCGATATTCACTCACAACCGAAATAGCAGCCAGGACGTTCGCATTCAAGCCATTCACCGCATGCCGGTGTGTGTCGGTGGGCCGGAAAGGCTGCCGGCTTCAAATCGAGACCAGGAAAGCCCTGCTGTTCAGCAAGTCGCTTCTGAGGCTGAATCAGCAAATTGCCAGTAAATCTGAATGGAACGAAACCAGTATCGAGGCACGGGCATCAGGGCTGTTCGAGATCGCCATAAAGCTGTGGCCATCCGTTCACAGTCACGATGGTGTGCATAGTTAGGTCGAAAATCGCAAATCCTGCTTGCATGCAGGTTTGTGTGCGAATATGTTCCGCAACGGTTTGCGATGGCTGATCCGTGCTGAAGGCATATGTGACGTCATTTGCATTTTATGGCGGGTGTAGCTCAGTTGGTTAGAGCGCCAGTTTGTGGCACTGGAGGTCGCCGGTTCGAAACCGGTCACTCGCCCCATTTTCTCCCGGCATGGCAGCCTTTATGGTCTGCCCGTGCCGCGCGGGCTTCACGCTGCGGGCGTGGCGGAATTGGTAGACGCGCTGGATTTAGGTTCCAGTGGTGAAAACCGTGGGGGTTCAAGTCCCTCCGCCCGCACCATGGCTTCGCCGTCACCGGCGGACTTTCACCGCCGGTAGTCATGCCCGGCACCCGGTTTGCGCCGCAAGCTGGTCTACCGGGCATGGGGCACCGTTCTTGCAGAGGATACAAGGGTTTAATGAAGATTGCTGAAACCAAGGCCGAAGGGCTGATCCGGGAATATTCCATCACCATCACCGCTGCCGAGATTGAAGAACAGGTCTCTGCGAAGCTGGCCGAACTGGCGACGACGGTGAATATGCCGGGTTTCCGCCCGGGCAAGGTGCCGATGTCGGTTGTGAAGTCGCGCTTTGGCGGGCAGGTCCAGGGCGAGGCCCTGAAGAACGCGCTTGACGAGGGCGCGCGCCAGGCCATCGAGAACAACGAATTGCGGCTTGCCAGCCAGCCGAGCGTTGAGATCACCAGCTATGAGGACGGCAAGGATATGGAAGCCTCGCTGTCATGCGAGGTGATGCCGGAAATCACCATTCCGGACCTGGCGGCGCTGAAGATCGAAAAGCCGACCCTTGAAGCTGGCGACGCCGAAATTGACGAGGCGCTGTCGAATATCGCCGAAGGCAACCGTCCCACCGTCGAGGTCAAGGGCAAGCGTGCCGCCGCCAATGGCGACGTGGTTGTGATCGATTTCGTTGGCCGTATAGACGGCGAGGCCTTTGAAGGCGGTGCCGCCGAAGGGCATTCGCTTGAGCTTGGTTCGAACAGCTTCATCCCCGGTTTTGAAGAGGGGCTGGTCGGCGTCAAGGCCGGCGAGACCCGCAATGTCGAGGTGACGTTCCCGGAAGACTATCAGGCCGCACATCTTGCCGGTAAGGCTGCTGTGTTCGAGGTGACCGTGAATGAACTTCGCGAAAAGGGCGAGGCCGCCGTCAATGACGAGTTGGCGACACGTCTTGGCTTTGAGGACCTTGCCGGTCTTCGCGAAGCCGTTGCCGGCCAGATCAATGGTCAGCACGCAGCGGCGCTTCGGCAGGCGGTGAAAAAGAATGTTCTCGATTCGCTGGCGGATGGAGACAAGTTCGATGTCCCGCCGTCACTCTATGCGTCGGAATATGAAAATGTGGCGCGGGCGATGAATCCGAACCCGCCGGAACCGCATGATCACGACCACGATCATGATCACGACCACGATCATGACCACCACCATCCGGCAGCGGATGAGGGGATGGATGACGACGCCAAGGCAGAGGCCAAGGCCATCGCCGAGCGGCGTGTGCGTCTTGGGCTGATGCTGACTGAAATCGGCCGCGTCAACAACATCGAGGTCAGCGAAGAGGATACGCGTCAGGCGGTCTTTGAAGAGGCCCGTCGCTATCCCGGTCAGGAACAGCAGGTTCTCGAATATTTCCAGAAAAACCAGCAGGCGATGCAACAGCTTGCCGGGCCGATCTTTGAAGACAAGACGGTTGATTTCATCCTCGAGATGGCAAAAGTAACCGAGGTGCCAACCGACGTCGAAACGCTCTATGCGGCACCCGACGAGTCCGCTGCCGAGGCAAAGCCGAAGGCGGCAAAGAAGAAAGCTGCGAAAAAGGCGGAGGCCAAGAAAGCCACTGCCAAAAAGGCCGCTGCCAAGAAAGCGGCACCAAAAAAGGCGGCCGCCAAGAAGGCGGCGAAAAAATCCTAGTCCTGTCGAGACCAGGACCCAATCGAGGAGATTTACAGATGAGCGAGTTTGACCAGCCTGTAGCCAATCTGGTGCCAATGGTCGTCGAACAGACGAGCCGCGGTGAACGCGCCTATGACATCTTCTCGCGCCTTCTCAAGGAGCGGATCATCTTCCTGAACGGGCCGATTGATGACGGCACCGCCTCGCTGGTCTGCTCGCAGCTGCTGTTTCTCGAGTCGGAAAATCCAAAAAAGGACATTGCGATGTACATCAATTCGCCGGGCGGGATCGTGACATCCGGCCTGGCGATTTATGACACCATGGAATATATCCGGCCCGACGTATCGACGGTATGTATGGGGCAGGCGGCCTCGATGGGCTCGCTGCTGTTAACCGCTGGCGCGGCCGGAAAACGCTTCAGCCTGCCGAATGCGCGCATAATGACGCACCAGCCAAGCGGTGGATTCCAGGGCCAGGCAAGCGATATCGAAATCCATGCCAAGGAAATTCTCGATCTGCGTCGTAGACTTAATGGAATTTATGAAAAACATACTGGCAAATCATTGAAACAAATTGAAAAGATTATGGAGCGTGACACCTTCATGACCGCTGGCGATGCCCAGGAATTCGGGCTGATTGACTCGGTGGTCGAGAAGCGTCCGATGCCGGAAGGCGAGTCCTAATTTACCAGCACAGACCTAAACGGTATGTGAATTGCAGGTATCCTTTCGGGGATCGCCGAAGAATATCGTTGAATCCGAAGCGAAAGCCCACCTAGACTGTCCACGCATGTTCCATGCGGACGGCGTTACGCGAAGCGACTCAGGGAGTCAGACCATGGCAAAGACTGAAGACGGCGATAAGGGCACCTTGTTCTGTTCCTTCTGCGGAAAGAGCCAGCACGAGGTGCGAAAGCTGATCGCCGGGCCGACCGTGTTCATCTGTGATGAATGTGTCGAGCTTTGCATGGACATCATTCGCGAGGAACACAAGACCTCGCTTTCCAAGGGACATGACGGTGTTCCGACGCCTGCCGATATCAATAATGTTCTCGACGAATATGTGATTGGTCAGGCCCGCGCCAAGCGCGTTCTGTCGGTTGCTGTTCACAATCATTACAAGCGGCTGGCGAATGCCGGCAAAACCGGTGATGTCGAGATTTCCAAATCGAACATCCTGCTTGTCGGCCCGACGGGCTGCGGCAAGACCCTGTTGGCGCAGACGCTGGCACGGATGCTGGATGTGCCCTTCACCATGGCCGACGCCACAACCCTGACCGAGGCCGGTTATGTTGGTGAGGATGTCGAAAACATCATCCTGAAGCTTCTCCAGGCCGCGGATTACAATGTCGAACGCGCACAGCGCGGCATCGTCTATATCGACGAGGTCGACAAGATTTCGCGCAAGGCCGACAATCCTTCGATCACCCGTGACGTGTCGGGAGAGGGCGTGCAGCAGGCGCTTCTCAAGATCATGGAAGGCACGGTTGCTTCGGTCCCGCCGCAGGGTGGGCGCAAGCATCCGCAGCAGGAATTCCTGCAGGTCGACACGACCAACATCCTGTTTATCTGTGGCGGCGCCTTTGCCGGCCTCGACAAGATCATTGCTGGCCGCGAAACCGGCGCAGGCATCGGCTTTGGGGCGGATGTACGCGCACCTGACGACCGCAAGGTCGGTGAGCTGCTGTCGACGCTGGAGCCGGAAGATCTGATCAAATTCGGGCTGATCCCGGAATTTGTCGGGCGTTTGCCGGTTGTCGCGACACTTGAGGATCTCGAGGAAGATGCGCTGGTACGGATCCTGACCGAGCCGAAGAACGCGCTGGTCAGACAGTATCAGAAGCTGTTCGAGATGGATGACGTGTCACTGGAATTCCGTGACGATGCGCTGCGCGCGATTGCGCAGAAGGCCATCGCCCGCAAGACCGGCGCGCGGGGGCTGCGCTCGATCATGGAAAATATCCTGATGGAGCCGATGTTCGACATTCCCACGACCGGGGATATCGAAGAGGTGGTGATCAATTCGGAAGTCGTCACCGATGGCGCGCCGCCACTGGTTGTCCACGCCAAGAAACCATCCAGCGCCGGCAAGAGCGCCTGACGCTCCACCTGACGCCCTACCTGGCGACATTACCCCAATTCTGTTGATCACCTGTGGTGACGGCACGCTGCTGTGCCGTGGCGGGGTGCCTCTTCCCGATACGGCAACCCCGATACGGCAACTATGTGTCACCGAAAGATGCGGCGAATTGGCCTGTCTGTGTCGAATCTGCGCGGTCCGGAACGTTTATTAGGATACACTGAAAATGTCTGGCGGTGTTTTGGTTGAAAGCACAGTCGGCACCTACCATATCTTGATCAAAGAGTGCCCCCGCCAAACCGGCGATAACAGGAGTCCCAGATGTCTGACGGAGCTATGATCACACTCCCGGTTCTGCCCCTTCGCGATATTGTTGTGTTTCCGCACATGATCGTACCGCTTTTTGTTGGCCGCGAAAAATCCATTCGCGCGCTTGAGGCCGTGATGGCCGAGGACAAGCAGATCATTCTGGTGACGCAGAAAGAGGCGGATACCGAGGATCCCGACGCGGATGGCCTGTACAGCATCGGTACCGTCGGGTCGATCCTGCAGCTCCTGAAGTTGCCTGACGGCGCGGTGAAGGTGCTGGTCGAGGGCGGCGAGCGTGTCCGTATCGACGCCAAGACCCTGCATTCAGATCAGGGGTTCCTGGCTGTTGATGCTGTGGTCATGGAACAGGCCGGTCATAAGGGTGCCGATACCGAAGGCCTTGCCCGCGCGACGGTTCAGCAGTTCGACCAGTACATCAAATTCAACAAGAAGGTTGCCTCGGAGGTGTTGAACGCCATCGAGCAGGTGAACGAGGCGGACAAGATCGCTGACATGATCGCCTCGCATCTGGCAATCAAGATCGAAGAAAAACAGGAACTTCTTGAAGTTCTGGATATCCATCAGCGTCTTGAGCGGATCTTCCAGCTGATGGAAGAGGAAATCGGCGCACTGCAGGTGGAAAAACGTGTCCGCAACCGCGTCAAGCGGCAGATGGAAAAGACCCAGCGCGAATATTACCTGAACGAGCAGATGAAGGCGATCCAGAAGGAACTTGGCGACGGCGATGATGGCCGCGGCGAGCTGGAAGAGCTTGAAACCGCGCTTGCCGATATGAAGATGCCCAAGGCCGCGCGTGAAAAGGCCGATGCCGAACTGCGCAAGTTGAAAAATATGGGTCCGATGAGTGCCGAGGCCACGGTCGTTCGCAATTATCTCGACTGGATTCTGGCCGTGCCGTGGCAAAAATCCAGCCGGCTGAAGAAGGACATCGTCAAGGCACGGGAAATCCTCGATGCCGATCACTATGGTCTGGAAAAGGTCAAGGACCGGATTATCGAATTTCTGGCCGTGCAGCAGCGCACCAAGTCGCTGAAGGGGCCGATTCTGTGTCTGGTCGGCCCGCCCGGTGTCGGCAAGACGTCGCTTGGCAAGTCGATCGCACGGGCCACCGGCCGCAAATATGTGCGCATGGCGCTTGGCGGTGTGCGTGACGAGGCCGAAATCAGGGGCCACCGCCGCACCTATATCGGATCGATGCCAGGCAAGATCGTGCAGAGCCTGAAGAAGGCCGAGACCAACAATCCACTGTTCCTTCTCGACGAGGTCGACAAACTCGGTGCCGACTGGCGCGGCGATCCCAGCTCGGCGCTTCTGGAGGTTCTGGATCCGGCGCAAAACAGCACCTTCCAGGACCATTACATGGAACTGGACCTCGATCTTTCGAATGTTCTGTTCATCACCACGGCAAATACGCTGAACATGCCGCAGCCGCTTCTGGACCGGATGGAGATCATCCGGCTGTCTGGCTACACCGAAGATGAAAAGCTGGAGATTGCCAAGCGGCATCTGCTGGCGCGTCAGATCAAGGACCACGGGATCCGTGCCGGGGAACTGAGCATCTCGGATGACGCCATCCGTGCCATTATTCGCCAATATACCCGCGAGGCAGGGGTGCGTAACCTTGAACGTGAACTTGCCAAGATCGCCCGCAAGACAGTGAAGATGATCGTCACCGGCGAAACCACGAAAGTGGCTGTCGATCCTGAAAGTCTGGAAGAGTTTCTCGGCGTTGCCAAATTCCGCTTTGGCGAGATCGAGGATGAAGACCGGGTTGGCGTTACAACCGGCCTTGCCTGGACTGAAGTCGGGGGTGAGTTGCTGCAGATCGAAGCCGTGCGCGTGCCCGGCAAGGGCAAGGTCAGTGCCACGGGCAAGCTTGGCGACGTGATGAAGGAATCCATCCAGGCGGCTGAATTTTTCATCAAATCGCGGGCCTCAACCTATGGCATCGATCTTGAGGAACTGGCGAAGATGGATGTTCATGTCCATGTTCCCGAAGGCGCAACGCCAAAGGATGGGCCTTCCGCCGGCGTTGGTATGGTCACATCGATTGTGTCTGCAATCACCGGCATCGAAGTCCGGCGGGACATCGCCATGACCGGAGAGATCACGCTTCGTGGCCGCGTGCTGCCGATCGGCGGCTTGAAGGAAAAGCTTCTGGCGGCGCTTCGCGGCGGTTTGAAGACGGTGCTGATCCCGAAGGACAATGAAAAGGATCTTGCCGAGATACCGGACAATGTGAAGGAGGGGCTGACGATCGTTCCCGTCGCGATGGTGGATGAGGTGTTGTCTGCGGCGCTGGTGCGTGAACCACTGCCAAACGCGATATCTAGTGGATCCTCGGATGAGGGGCCATCAGTGCCAATCGCTGAAAATACGACTGCCGCCGACGACATTACCGCACATTGAACACCTTGGAACTCAAGGTTACTGTAGATTTTAGCCGATGAGTTCTTGTTTTTTTGTGTGGCCTTTTCGAAATAAAGGCGGTACACATTACTACACTAACCAACTAGATATTGGGGGTACCCATGAACAAAAACGATCTTATTTCATCAGTTGCCGAGTCTTCCGGACTTACCAAGGCTGACGCCGGCCGTGCCGTTGACGCCGTCTTTGCGGGTATCGAAGGCGCCCTGAAGGGGGGAGACGAGGTTCGGATTGTTGGATTTGGTACTTTCTCCGTCGCTCATCGCGCGGCAACTACCGGACGCAACCCACGTACTGGCGAAGCCATTCAAATTGCTGCGTCAAAGCAACCGAAATTCAAGGCAGGCGCGCCTCTCAAGGAAGCCGTCAACAGCTAAATTTTGGCTATCTTTTTCGACGCCGGCCCTATATAAGGGTCGGCGTTGTATTTTGGCGTTTGCGCCAAACGGTTCGGGTGGTTAGCTCAGCTGGGAGAGCAACTCGTTTACACCGAGTAGGTCGGGGGTTCGAACCCCTCACCACCCACCATTCCCCTTCATGATCCAGCATTACCTGTTGTGCCGCGAGCGGCATCATCGGCGTTTGTCCGGTTGGTGCCGGCAGCTGGCCGGCAATCGGGCGTGGGCTGTTCCTGTCTGCGATCCTGGTGGAATAAAAAGTAACAAAAAACAGCCGATGATGGTCTGCTGCCGCTTGACAGCTGAGGGGGCTTGTTCTACTTGTTTGCCACCGTGGTGGTGGCCGGCTTTGACATGCCGGTGACCGTGCCGCCTCGGGGGTGTAGCTCAGTTGGTTAGAGCGCCGGCCTGTCACGCCGGAGGCCGCGGGTTCGAGTCCCGTCACTCCCGCCATCCCTTGCATTTCATCGCAGTGAAAGACCGCTTTTCAGCGTATGTTCATTTCAGCGAGGGGTCAAGGAAGGGGCGGAACCCGGAGAACCCAGCATAAAAAAGGCCCAAAAGTGTAGCAGACAGCGAATTGGCCGCAAACTGTAGTACGCTGGCGACACAAGATTCGGCCTATGAGAGTTTCCCGAAATGCCCCTGATACGAAGGAAGAAACGTACTCCATCCGCTTTATCGACGTGGAATGGGATCGAATCTCGGCGAGGGCGAAGGCGGCCTAACCTTCAATCTCGGCCTAACTCGTTGTGGCAAGTGACGTTGCCAACGGCACTGTTGCTGAAGGTAGGGAGGATGCCAGCTAACAGCTTCGCATCGACGCGCTGGGCGCCGAGGCTAGGCGGAAAGTAACGAATTGAAGCTGTGGCTTCGTCCTTCAGGCATGTTGTAGCCAATTTAGACTCGCTAATGCTTGCTTCCGGCATCTTTGCCTCAGCCGATGATCTCGCTGAGAATCATTCCCGCTTGATCCCAAAATTTAACTCCCCTTTGATGGTGTGAAGTAAAACTTTACCCGGTAACCGGGTGCCGTTCGAAACGGTGGAAGTGCCTGTACTGACGATCATTGTGGCGCTGTGTTCGAGCCTTTGAGGGGAGGAACCAGCCATGCCATTCATCAACACCGACAGCGCGACTTTTGACGCCGCCACCAACCGCTACAGTCTCAGCATCGACGAGAACAGCCCTGCCGGCAGTGTCATTGGCCGCATTGCCTTTGATGGCGGCGGTGCTGGCGAGACCCTTTACACCCTGTCTGGGCCGGATGCGGGCAAAGTCCTGCTGGCGCCCGATGGCACGCTGACGCTGGCGCCCGGCGTGGTGCCGGATTTCGAGGCGGCGGGCGATCCGCCGCGGATCAATGTCACTGTGGACGCGCTGTTCCTTGGCGAGGATCCCGCGGATGATGAGGATATGATCGTTGACGTGGCCATCAGCATAGGTGACGTCGATGAGGCGCCTGTCTTCACCGATGCCGCGGGCAACATCATCGACCGGATCACGGTCGGGCTCCATGGCGGCAGCGCCGCCGCCGGGGCCACCATCACCACAGTGCGGGCGTTCGACCCGGACGGCGATGTGCCGGTGCGGTATTTCGTGCGCACGCACAGGGACAAGTTCATGCTTGACGGCACAACGCTGAAACTGCGCCCTGATGTGAGCCTGAGCCCTGCGGAGATCGATGCCGGCATTGCCGTGCAGCTGATCGCGCTCACCCGCCAGGATGGCCGCCCGCAACGCACCGAGATCAGCCTCCATCTTGTCGAGGTGGAGGAGGCGCATGACCTGACAGCCGCGCATGCCCAGACCTCGCAGCAGGATCTTGCCGGCATCCTCGGTCTGGCAACGCGGGTGGACGGTTTTGATGAAGCCAATGACAGTCTTCGCTTCGCCGACGGTGTGACCGAGGTGTGGTACCGCCAGGTCAATGACCCCACTGCGACGGGTGGCAAAAGCACGCTTGTGACGGCCTTCAACGGCACGACCAACACCGAAGTGCATTACGCGGTGCTGACCGGCTGGACAGGGAGGCTGAAATCGGCGCATCTCGTGAATGATGACATCCTGATCAGGGTCTCACAGGTCGGCCGGGACGGTAATGGCGATGTAGAGGAATATCTCCGCTCTGCTGAAGCCGGTGCCAATCACCTCGACGGCGGGGACGGGAATAACAACCTCACTGGCAGGTTCGGTGATGACCGGTTGCACGGAGGTGATGACAGTGACGAGCTGATAGGCGGCGGCGGCCGTGACCACCTGATCGGCGGGGACGGGGCTGACGATCTCGACGGTGGCCACGACCGTGACGTTCTGACCGGCGGCGAGGGACTCGACCGGTTCTGGATCAATCACAAGTCGGCCGACCTTGCCGGCGCCGACCGCATCACCGACTTCTCCCGTGAGGAGGGCGATTATCTCGCAATGGATGCACATCTTTGGCCGAAAACAATCTGTTACCGGCGGATTGACACTGATAATAACGGCGTCAGGGATGCGGTGCTGTATGACAACGCCGAGGGGAACGGCGGCATCTACGCTGTCCTGTTGGATTTCACCGATGATCTGGCAACGAGGGACTTCAGGTACCATGTCAGCATTGTCTCCGAGATCGTGTGAGGCCGTCATCGCCGACGGCCGTGCCGAGGGGAGAAGGTGTCCGGAGGACCGGCGCCGACCAGTTCGATGTGAGCGACGTCGCGGGATCAGCTTGTGGGGCCGACATCATTCGTGACTTCAGCAGATCGGACGGGGATAAGTTGCGGGTTGCGGATCGCTGGCACGTTCTCTATCGGCATGAGGACGTGGATCGGAATGGCCTTACCGACACAGTGCTGTACAGGTATGTTGAAGGCTACAACCGGAGCAATCCTGCCGAGCATGGTGTCCACGCGGTCCTGATGGATTATGCGGGTGATTTGACGTATGAGGATTTTGAACCGGGTTTCATTTCCGGTCTCGGCATGGCAGCTATAGAAATCTAGCCTGTGGGGATTGCGGCCTGAGAGACATGATTGGGATCCATTCGCTTTTGGAGAAGTGGGCGCACCATCCATTGCAGCTCATCATCGGATATTCTCACGTGTGCCCCTCGATATAGGCCATGACCGCTTTGGTTGCGCCTCTGTCTGTCAGTTGCCGATGTGCGGACTGGATCGCAGCCACCACATCCGCGTTGTCGGCAAGGTCTGATCCGAAAACGGCTTCGATCGAAAGCAGGGCTGATACCGGGTCGGCCGAAGTGGCGGCCAGTTTGAGGTGATCTGCCATCGGGTCGCGGACATCGATCGGTTGACAGGCCTCGTCTTTGCCAGCGACATAGCGCATCCAGCCGGCAATCACCAGACACAGGCCAGCCGGAGTCTGGCCTCTTTTCAGATTATCACGAACTGTGCCGAGAATGCGTTGCGGCAGCTTCTGGCTGCCATCCATGGCGATCTGCCAGGTTCGGTGACGGATCGCCGGGTTGCGGTAGCGTGCCAGAAGCGCCGTGCAATAGGCTGCCAAATTCTCGCCCTCCGGCTGCGGTACGGTTGGCAGAATCTCATCATGCCAGAGCCGTTCGCAGAGTGCCGCGAAGGCCGGGGCCGCAACGGCGTCGGCAATGGTCTCATGGCCGGCAAGATAGCCTAGATAGGCGAGTGCCGAATGGGTGCCGTTCAGGCAACGAAGTTTCATCAACTCATGCCGCTCGACATCCCCGACCATCTGCACGCCGGCAAGATGCCAGTCTGGACGGCCCTGCGGAAAGTCATCTTCAATCACCCATTGACGGAACGGCTCGTGGATCACAAGCGCTGCATCATGATGCCCGCTGATGGTCGCAAACTCCTCAAGATCCGCAGCCGTTGTTGCCGGCGTGATCCTGTCAACCATGGAGGCGGGGAAGGCGACATGATCGGCAATCCAACTGGCAAGCCCGTGACTGGCGCCGGCGGCATCACGCTGGCCCGCAAGCTCGATCACAAGCTGGCGCAGCATCGCCCCGTTTGACGGCAGGTTGTCACAGCACAGCACGGTGAAGGGTGGCATGCCGACATCACGGCGGTGGGACAGCGCCAGCACGAGAAACCCCAGGGCGGTTCGTGGTGCCTCCGTGGTGGCAATGTCATGCACGATATCGGGATGGTCGGTCCGAAGACTGCCACTGCGCGGATTATGGCAATATCCCTTTTCGGTCACGGTAAGGCTGACGATCCGTATCTCCGGCCTTGCCATGGCGTCAAGAACGGCCCCAGGGTCTTCTGGTGCGACAAGAACATTGGTGATCGCCCCGACCTGCCGCGGGATATCACCGTCCGGGCCGCGCTCCAGGGCGGTATAGAGGCCGCGCTGCGGCATCAGCGCGTCACGTGCAGTCGGGCTCTGCAGACTGACGGCGATGATGCCCCAGTCTTGATCGCTGGCACCGCCAGCCGCCATCGCCTCTTCGGTATAGGGGCCGATGAAGGCGCGGAAGAAGGCACCGGGGCCGAAATGGACAATGCCGTCAGCGGGTGGTGCCGTGCTGCGTGTCAAACGAGGCAGGGTGGTCATATGCTTCAGATCCTAGAGATTGTAGGCCGCCTTGGCGAGGCTGTAGGACAGGTCGTGTGCCACCTCGAACGCTTCGGCCTCGCGCAACCGGCCGGTGCCGACAAGTTCTGCCAGATAGGCGCAGTCGGATCGCCGCGCTACATCATGCCGCGCTGGTATGGAGCAGAAGGCGCGGGTATCGTCATTGAAGCCGGCGGTGTTGTAGAAGCCGCAGGTCTCGGTCACGGCGCGCCGGAAATTGCCGATGCCCTCGAAGGAATCGAAGAACCACCAGGGCGGCCCAAGCCGCAGCGACGGATAGGCCCCGGCAAGCGGCGCCAGCTCGCGCCCATAGACCGTCTCGTCCAGCGTGAACAGGATGATGGTCAGGCCGGGTTCCAGACCGACGGCGTTCAAAAGCGGTTTCAGATCCTCCACATAATCGGTGCGGCCCGGAATATCGAACCCCATGTCGCGGCCATGGCGCGCAAAGATATCGGCATTATGGTTGCGTCGCGATCCTGCATGGATCTGCATCACCAGCCCGTCATCAAGGCTCATGCGGGCCATCTCGGTCAGCATCTGTCCCCGGAACAGGTCTGCCTCTTCAGGCGTGCATCTGCCAGCCACCACCTTGGTGAACAGCGCCTCTGCCTCGGCCAGCGGCAGGTCTGCCGTGCGCGCGCTGGCATGGCCGTGATCGGTGGCGGTCGCCCCAAATGTCTTGAAATAGGCGCGGCGGGCGCGGTGCGCCGCCAGATAGCCTGCCCAGCTTGATGTGTCCTCACCGGTGATCTCGCCAAGTCTGGCCAGGGTGTCGGCAAAGCCGGGAAATTCCGGATCGACAGCGGCATCCGGTCTGTAGGTGGTGACGATCCGTCCGTTCCATCCGCTGTCACGAAGCTGCTGGTGCCACGGCAGATCATCGGTGGCGGCATCGGTTGTGGCCAGCACCTCGACATTGAATCGCTCGAACAGGGCCCGTGGCCGGAAGGTGTCTCGTCCAAGACAGTCGTCGATATGGTCGTAATAGGCATCGGCGGTGTCGGCGGACAGCACTTCATCGATGCCGAACAGATGTTCGAAGGAATGATCAAGCCACATTGCAGACGGCGTGCCGCGGAACAGATGGTAATGCGCGGCAAAGCGCTGCCAGATCAGGCGCGGATCCTGTTCGGTGGCGCCGCCATCGGCGCGCGGGATGCCAAGATCGGTGAGCGGCACCCCCTGGCTTGCCAGCATCCGGAACAGGTAATGATCCGGCACCACCAGAAGCTCTGCCGGGTTCGGAAAACGTTTGTTCTCGGCAAACCAGCGCGGCTCGCAATGGCCGTGCGGGCTGATGATGGGAAGGTCCTTGACGCTGTCGTAAAAGGCACGCGCCATGCCGCGAAGGCGCGGCTCGACAGGAAACAGACGGTCCGGATCAGTCAGGGGCATGAAATATCTCCAGTAATGCGGTTCGGTTCCGAAACATTCTTGAGGCAACAGCCAGGACGTTCAGCCTCATGCGGAATCATTGGTCGGCAGATGGTCACCGGGTAACTGTACAAGGGTTCTGGCACCCTTGGGAGGTGGTGGTGCCGACGAATCCCTGAGTATCAGTTGCACATCGACCGATCTGTGTGACGGTACGTCATCCCCTTCCAGTCTGCTTAACAGATAGTCTGCCGCGGCACCTCCCATTTCCTCCGCAGGCACATCAATGGTGGTCAGGGGTGGATTGGAATGTTTGGAAAGTTCGTAATTGTCGAAACCGACCACGGAAATGTCCCGTGGAACATGCAGACCATTGGCGGTGCACTCGACGATCGCACCCATCGCCAGAATGTCATTGCCGCAGATGATCGCCGTGGGTTTGGGGTCAAGCTTTGCCAGCAACGCTGCGCACGCTTCGCGCCCATTTGCTATTGAGTAGCGTCGCTCAACAATCTGTGACGGCCCTAGAGAAATGCCGTGATCCAGCAGTTCCCTTTTTATCCCATCAAGTCTTTGCGTTGTGCGGTCATTATCCTTGGTTATACCGGAAATAATGCAAAAATCCCTGTGGCCGAGATGGATCAGATGTCTGGTAATGCTTGCTGCGGCGGCGGCATTGTCAAACCCGATGCAGGGACGTGTACCATTCGGGGCAAAGACATAGGTGTTGACGAATGGGAGGTCATACTGGTCGAGCAGGCTGTACAGGCCGGGGTCATGGTCCTGGCCGATCATAATCAGCGCTTCCGCTCCTCTCTCAACCAGCATTTTCGCTTCGGCAAGTTCAACCTTGAGGTCGTAGTCGAACGTGGCAATCAGCGTCGTGATGCCTGCCTCGGAAAGTTGGCGGCTGGCGGCGCCCACAAGATTTGCATACAGAGCATAGGCGAGAGTGGGTATCAAAATCCCGATCATATGGGATCGCTGAGATCGCAGGGCGCGGGCCGCGTGATTGCGCAGATAGCCAAGATCCCGCATCGCAGCTTCAATCCTGAGGCGCTTTTCAGGTGATACTTTTTCGGGATTGTTGATGGTGCGGGACACGGTGGCCGGAGCACATTCCGCAAGCTTCGCAACGTCGGTTACACGCACGCGTGGCGCGTGATCTTGAAATCGAATTCTCGATTCTCTTGTCATTTCTCAGCCCTCTTTGAATTAATTATTATCAATAATCAGTTTGTTGGAAAAAAAAAAATAAAATATTTGACAGCATTGTTTGATTATTATGAAATCGATTTCATAATTCGTATCAGGAATGCTGCCGATATATGGAGCCTAGCTTGACACAGCCTGAGAACAGCATTGTGACGCCGTTTCTGGGATTGACGAAACTGGCGATCATCGTGATCTCCATCGTGATGGTGCTGGTCACGCTGGCGCAGGTAATCTTTAGATATCTCCTTGAAGCACCGCTGCCATGGTCTGAAGAACTGGCGCGGTATTGCTTCGTATGGATTGTCTTCCTCGGCGGTGCGATCGGTTTCTTTCGGGGTGTACATCTGGGTGTTGATCTTCTTGTCAACGCATTGCCCCAGCGACTTAGAAGCATCCTTGACTTGCTGATCAACGCCCTGATTGCCGGGTTTGCCGGCACGGTCATTTACGCCAGCATTCCGGTGATCAAGATGAACATGTTTCAGATATCACCGGCGCTGGGCTTGCAGATGTCTTGGATCTACATGGCTATTCCGGTGTCGATGGGCCTGATTGCCCTCATTGCTTTCATGCGCATTGCCAGACGGATCAGCACTGCTGCAAGGCGAGTGGAGTAGGTCATGTCGATGCTTGCCATTCTCTTCATGACTTTCTTTGCGTTGCTTCTCATCAACATGCCAATCGCATTCGCCCTTGGCATCGCGACTGCCGTGACCCTTCTTTTTGACGCAACGTTGCCGATGAACAGCATAGTGACCCGCGCCTTCGTCGGTGTTGATTCGTTCACGCTCCTCGCCATCCCGTTCTTCATTATAGCGGGTGAACTGATGAATGCCTGTGGCATCACGGAACGGATTGTCAGGTTCTCCAACTCGCTTGTCGGCCATATCCGTGGTGGGCTGGCGCATGTCACCATTGTGTCGAACATGTTCTTTTCCGGCATTTCCGGATCGGCCACCGCAGATGCCTCGGCCCTTGGTTCGATGATGATTCCGGCCATGCGCAAGAACGGGTTCGATGCTGATTATGCGGTGGCGGTAAATGCGTCGGCGAGTGCGATGGGGCCAATCATCCCGCCGAGCATCATGATGGTAATTTATGGGTCCATCGCCAATGTCTCTATCGCGCAGCTGTTCCTTGGCGGTTTCGTGCCGGGTCTCATGGTTGCCGCTGGTCTGATGGCAATGGCCTATGTCATTGCCAAGAAACGTGGTTACCCGGCACCGGCGCGAAGCGAGCTGCCGCTGGTCCTTCCGGCCTTCCGTGATGCCCTGTGGGCGCTGGCGATGCCAGTGATCATTCTTGGCGGCATTTTTTCCGGGGTGTTCACTGCAACTGAGGCAGGTGTTGTCGCCGTCGCATACGCCACGCTTGTGGGCACATTCGTCTATCGCACACTTACCTTCAGGCTTCTCTGTGATTTACTGGTTGATGCGGCGGTGACGACAGCTGCAGCGATGTTCCTGATCGCAATGGCGACATCATTTGCGTGGTTGCTTGCCTGGGGTGGTTTTGGCAAGGCGGTTCTCGATGTGCTTGGCGGTATCACAACTGAGCCGACACTGGCGGTTCTCCTGATCGTCGGTTTCATCCTGCTGCTGGGGTTGTTCATCGAGGGTATCCCGATCCTGATCATCTTCACCCCTGTTCTGTTGCCGGTCATTTCGGGTATCGGCATTGATCCGGTGTACTTTGGGGTGATCCTCGTGATGGCTGTAGTGATTGGCTCAGTCACGCCACCCGTCGGCATCCTCACCTACATCTGTTGTTCCATTGCTGGGCTGACCATTTCGCAGGCATTCCGTGGACTGGTGCCGTTCTGTGCCGTGCTGGTCTGTGTTCTGTTGGCTGTCGTGCTCTTTCCCGGCCTTATCACAACGGTCCCGAATCTTCTGGGTAATTAGCTTTAAAAAAAAAGAGAGGACATCGCTTTGAGTATTTCGGTTGAGGAACTTAGACAACGGGTCGAATCCCTTCGGTATCGAATGTCGGAAGAGGGTTTCGACGCCCTGATCATCTATTCCGACGAATATCGTTCGGGGCATTCGTCCTATATTACGAATTATAAACCGATCAATGTGATCGAGGAATCGCCGCAACTTGTTTTGCTGGTGGGTGACAATGATCCGGTTGTGTTTCTTGGGCGCCTGAATGCCTATGCGGCCAAAGACATCTGCTGGATCGAGGATGTGCGTGGCATTCATCGCCCCTATTCTGATTTTCCCCAGGTCTTTCGTCCGATTGTCGGACGCGCCAGCAGAATCGGCCTTATTGGCAAGAACATCCTGCCAGTAGAGATTTACGAGCAGCTGCGCGACGCCGTTCCGGAGGCGGAAATTGTCTCGCGCGACGACATCATGTTGGATCTGCGGAAAATCAAGTCCGAAGCGGAAATCGCGCTGATGGAGCGCGCCGCCGAAATCAATGATGCCGTCCTCAGGCAGGCAGCGAAGGAGGTCAAGGTTGGCATGACCGAGATTCAGGTCGCCGGCCTTGCCGAGGGTATCGCGCGTCAAATGAATGCCGACATCGGATCGGCAACCGTGGTGATGTCAGGGCCGAACACCGATTATCCAGCCTGGCGTGCCATTGACCGGAAAATCCGGCCTGGCGAATTCGTCATGCTCGATTTCAACCCGGCTGTCGAACACTACTGCAATGATGGCGGCATCACTATCCTGATGCCGGGTGCCGAGCCCGAGCAGAAACGCGCCCTCATTGAAGGTCACAAGGCGCTTAAAAAGGTTATCCCCACCATTCGCGCCGGTATTACGGCACGCTCGATTTTTGACAGTCTTCTTGCGGAACTGGAGCCGCACGGCTTTGCCAAGAATTTCACACCCTATGCGCAGGGTCTGCGAGGCGTTGGACATGCTGTTGGACTAGATGTTGTCGAGCCGCCAAACCTCAGCTCGGACAGCGACTTCATGCTTGAGGCAGGAATGACCCTGGCAGTCAAGCTGGATTTGCATGGCCTTCCTGGAGGTGGTTACCGGATCGAGGTTGTCGTTGCGGTTACCGAAGATGGCGTGCGCCCGTTGAACAAGCTGGTGCTGGAAGAGCCTGACGATTTTGCAGTGCAGGGATGAACTCCTTTGCCAAAGATTTCCTTCTCAAAGGGAGGAAACCCTCGGCCTCAGGGCCCCAATAATAAACGGAATAGAACCATGCTAATGGAGGAAGCAAAAAATGCGTAAGAGAACTTTTCTGAAGAGTGTCGGCCTGGCAGCCGCCGTGTCCGTCGCGGCACTGGCCTATCCTGCCTATGCGGCAGACACCACCATCCGGGTGGCTTCTGTCACCGGGCCATCCCATCACCACAATGTGTCACTGCGCTGGTTTGCCGATCGTGTGGCTGCGCGTAATGTCGGCCTTGCAATCGAGGTTCTGGATGGCGGACAGCTTGGTGGCGAAAGGGATTACATCGAGGGTATGATGCTTGGAAGCATTCAGATGGCCCAGGTCTCGACAGCGCCGGTTAGTGGGTTTATCCCCAAGTTCGACCTTTTCAGCCTGCCATATCTCATCCGTGACACCGAACATTTCAAGGCTGTTGTTACGGGGCCGGTTGGGGCCAAATACAGCGAGATGGCAAACGCTCGCGGTCTCAAGATCATTGCCTGGTTCGACAATGGATACCGGAATGTGTTCAACAAGGTACGGCCCGTCGTGACACCTGAGGACATGAATGGTCTCAAGATTCGCGTGATGGAAAGTCCATTGATGGTGAACACTCTGAACGCCATGGGCGGATCTGCTACACCGATGTCATATAGCGAATTGTACACCGCGCTTGAGCAGGGTGTGCTGGATGGCGGTGAAAACGCTGCCGGCAATGTCCTGAACGACAAATTCTACGAGGTGAGCGGTTACTTCTCGATGACCCAGCATTTCCGGCCTCCAGGGATTGTCGCCATCAGCAACGCCACATGGAGTAGTCTGACATCCGAACAGCAGGCCGTACTTGTGGAAGAAGGGGCAGCACTTCAGGAGTATGAGATCAACCTCACCGGCAAGGTAGGTGCTGCTGCTGTTGAAGAACTCAAGGCAAAGGGCATGAAGGTCAATGAGGCCAATGTTGCTGCGTTCCGCGACCGCATGGAGCCTGTATACCAAGACTTCATTTCCAAGCACGGAGCTGATTTGCTGCAAATGGTGCAGGCCACCAAGTAATCCTCCAGGCTGGCACGAGCACCTGTCTAGAGTCGCTCGTGCCAGCTAATTTCGATTAAAAGCCATTCTTATGTTGTGCCTCGATGCGCACAAAAGCTTGCTGTTTGACCTCATGTCTCGAGAACAAAGTTGTCCCGAAATGCCTTCAAAGCTCTTCTACTGCTTTGGGATGGATGACTGCCATCTGGTCGGCGGAGCGCACTGCGAAAGTCATGCTGCCCTCGTTCAATGGTCATAGTTCGATTTTATATTTTCGTAACTTATTTGCATGCATCGAATCCGCATCTGCGATCTGACGGATGTGTTGAAAGTTCGCGGCTTGGACAATGGATATCGCCCGAGTGATTTCTTCCCACCTTCTTCGCAGACTGATCTAGCGCGGAACATCTACCCGTCCAGATCAAAAGAAATCTGGCCATCAAGATGTGTTGACGACACTTCGGCGGTGCTGGCATCACGCGCCGGAAAGGTCTGTGTGGTAATGGAAGGCTATCTCAGCATCGTCGCGGTGTATTCGTCATGCGTTTAGGTGTTATAGCAGAGTTGGTTTGCTCGTGTTTAGTTGCCCCTCACATCTCCATTTCGGCGTCGCGCGTTTTTTCCGTCCCATGTCGCGGGTTGGCATCCGTTTGATGCGCGGACGAGTCTGCTGCGATCCCATATTCCCTTTCCTCCTCCGCTGGTGGCATTTCGGCCCATTCGGCCTCGCGTTCTTCGAGGGTCATGGCGCTGTCATCGCGGGCGCTTTGGATCGCGTCGGCCATCTGCGCTTCGGTTGCCATGCCGCGTGTGGTCGTGGGTTCTGCCCCGATCCCCTGAAGCGCGGATACAGCCTCGCCGCTGTTCGCCGCCAGTGTCTCGGCAAGCTGCATCCGGTCGTCCGTCACGATAATCGCACGGTCGCGGGCGCGGCTGATCTCGACATAGAAGGTCTTCTCGTTCGTCAGCTCCTGATGGGTTGAATCCAGCACCGCGATCACCCAGTCGGCACGGCCGTCGGCAATGACGAACTTGAGGGCGGTGCCGGAAAGGACGAGCTGTACGGTGGTGCCGGTGCCGACCAGTTCGATGTGAGCGACGTCGCGGGATCAGCTTGTGGGGCCGACATCATTCGTGACTTCAGCATGTCGGACGGGGATAAGTTGCGGGTTGCGGATCGCTGGCACGTTCTCTATCGGCATGAGGACGTGGATCGGAATGGCCTTGCCGACACAGTGCTGTACAGATATGTCGAGGGATATGACCGGAGCAACCCTGCCAAGCATGGTGTCTACGCGGTCCTGATGGGGCAAAGCGACACCCGCCAGCGGTGCTAGAGGATTTCGTTGACAGTTATGGCGGTCGGGTTGCCGAGATGATCCACGAAATGGCCGGTCTCCAGCATTCCCGTGTAATCCTCAAGAACCGCGTGAACGCCGCGTCGGCATAGATCACCATGTCGGTGTCGCCATCGCCGTCGGCGTCTTCGCGCCTGTACCAGACACTGCCGGTGGTTTTGTTGACGAACAGCGTGTCGCGCTCGGCGCCCGCGCCGGAGAAATCGGTAATGCGGTCGGCGCTTTCCAGATCGGTGGTGATGCCACCAACAAGAAACCTGTCGCTGTCAGCCCCGCCGGTCAGCCTGTCGCGGCCTTCGCCGCCGCCCAGCACGTCGTCGCCGGCACCGCCGATCAGCACATCGTTCCCCCCGTGGCCGGCGAGGATGTCGCCGCCGTCGCCGCCGTCAAGGACATTCGCGCCCCCGTCGCCGCCAAGCCTGTCGTCATGGTCCGATCCGGTCAGGTTTTCGATGCCTGACAGAACATCCCCCTGCGCATCACCCAGAAGGCCGTTCGGGACGGGGATCGGCGCGGGCGCGGGCTCGTCAGGGCCAAACAGATCGTCGAAGCTGAAGGTGCCGGTGGCCGGATCGGGACGCGGGTTCACCGGCGCGGCGGGCTGCGGCGGCGATTGCAGAATGACCGACACCCCCGTGGACGAGCCGGCCCAGGACGCCGTATCCGTTCCCGCGCCGCCGATCATGATGTCGGCACCGGCCCCGCCGATCAGCCCGAGTTACCGGTACGGACGCCTGCTGGTCCGTATCAGGGCGACCTCACCGGCGCATCCGGGCCTCTCCGGTCCCGATCTCGGGACGGTGATGGTCAGAAGCGGTCATGCCCGCCACTGGTGGCCCTTCACGGGCAAACCGAACTGGTGCAGGGGCGCGTCATGATCGCGAGACCGACAGCAGGTTACAGACCCGCAACCTTCCTGAGGGCGGCATTGATCCGCGTCTGCCATCCGCGACCGTCCTTCTTGAAATGGGCGATCACGTCGGGGTCGAGGAGGATCGATATCTGCTTCTTGCGCTTTTCGCTCGGCAGCCTTGGCCGACCACGGACCGCCTTGGCAAACCAGGCATCGTCAAGCTCCAGAGCCTCGCCATCATCATCAACGTATGATTTTTCGGTACCGTTCCCGTTCATCCGCATTTGCCTTTCTCAGAGAGATGACCCGGATCGCATCCCCGCGCCAGCACCAGATACAGACGTGGAGGCGTTCTTTGATAAAGCCAATCGAAGAAGACCTCGTCTCGCCATAGTCACGGCGAACATCCGTTCGTGTGAGGGCCGCCTCCCAGTCAAAAAATGCCATGTCGGCAAAATCGACACCGCGGTCCTGCAGCGTCCTCCGACGTTTGTCCTCATCCCATTCATAGAGGTATTCGCCGATCCGATCCACAGATTAAACATAAATATAAAAAATAGGCTCTCAATTCACGTTCCCGTGCGTTGTGCGGATTTTCACCTCTGTCAGGGAGGCGCGTCATGATCCGTCCTGTCCTGAAGCCGTTTGTGATCATCCTCGCTGGCTGGCTGGTGGTGCTGGCCCTGACCACGCAGGCCCGCGCGCAGGTCTGCACCGGCCGCTTCGTCAACCCGGTCACCGACATCTGCTGGGACTGCGTCTTCCCGATCACCGTCAGGCGCGGCGCCACCGGCGCGGTCGACGACGATCTGCGTCTGGCCCGCATCGGCTCCCACGCCAAACTCTTCCGGTAAAAAAACTTCACCAAAAGACATCGCGGCTTCGCCCCAAGGGACGGAGCCTGGGTCGGGAAGAGACCAGGCTCTAGATCAGGGGGCCGGCGTCCAGAGCGCGCCTGAACATCTCGGCATCGACATTCCCGCCAGACGCGACCACTACGGCGCAGGCTGTATCGGCGGGCAGGCGGCGGTCGAGCGCGGCAGCCAGCGCCACCGCGCCTCCCGGTTCGATCACCAGCTTCAGATGTTTGAAAGCCGTGGCCATGACCTGAAGCACCAGATCGTCGCTGACCCCAAATCCACCCGCCAGCGTTGTGCGGTTGATGGCGAACGTCATATCGCCGGGCGCCGGGGTAACCACCGCATCGCAGATCGAGCGCGCCTCGGGGTGGACATGTTCAATCCTGCCGCTGGCAAGCGAACGGATGGTATCGTCAAAATCGGCCGGCTCGGCGGCCCAGATTCTGGCTGTCGGTATCTCTGAACGGATGGCAAGGCTGACCCCGGCGATCAGTCCGCCACCACCACAACAGCTGACGACATGGTCGGGTTTCACACCCATTTCGGTACATTGCTGCGCGATTTCCAGACCGATTGTTCCCTGACCCGCCATGACCCTGACATCCTCGAAAGGCGGGATCAGTTCCGCCCCACGTTCGGCCGCAATGGCACCGCCAATGGCCTCGCGATTTTCGGTGTAGCGGTCATAGGTCACCACCTCGGCACCATAGGCTCTGGTGCCTTCAATCTTCATCGCCGGCGCATCGGCAGGCATCACGATCACGGCGCGCATCCCACGAAGGCTGGCCGCACGGGCAACCGCCTGGGCGTGGTTGCCGCTGGAATAGGCGACAACATCGGTGACGCTGTCCGGCAGGCTCATCACCGTGTTGGTGGCACCGCGAAGCTTGAACGAGCCGGTATACTGGAGGCATTCCGCCTTGACCAGCAACCGGAACCCAAGCCAGTCATTCAGCCGTGGTGATTCAACAAGAGGCGTGCGCACGGTAAAGGGGGCAATGCGTGCGGCGGCAGTGCGGATGTCGTCAATGCCGATGGCGGGGCGGATCTGATTTGTCATGCCTTTGTCCTGATCATGTAATGTGCTGTGATCGTATAATGTAATCTGGCCGGCCCGGTCTGCTGACGGGTGGTAATGCAAAGCCTAGCTGTGGCGGCAGGACGGAGCAACCGGGAAGCTGACGGCGGTGGGGCTGTCTTGGCGATCAGCGCCGAATGCGGACTTGTCATCCCAACGGGGCGGGCCTATTTTGGGCCCTCAATAGGGAACACAGGAACCATCCGATGTCACAAGATACTGCCATGCCGGCCTTTGCCGGATCCTATACCGCGCTGATCACGCCGTTCAGCAATGGCCGGGTTGATGAGGATGCGTTCCGAAAACTTGTCGAATTCCAGATCCAGAATGGAACGCATGGGCTTGTACCTGTCGGCACAACCGGGGAATCGCCGACGCTGTCGCATGATGAACATGATCGCGTTGTCGAATTGTGCATCGACCAGGCGGCGGGCCGCGTGCCGGTGATTGCCGGTGCCGGGTCGAACAGCACTGCCGAAGCGGTACGGCTGGCAAAACATGCCGCGGCAGCCGGTGCCGATGGCGTGCTGATCGTCAGCCCCTATTACAACAAACCGACCCAGGAAGGCCTGTATCGCCATTTCACCGCCGTTGCTGAAGCTGTTGATGTGGCGGTGATTGTCTATGATATTCCGGGTCGGTCGATTGTCCGCGTTGATGATGATAATCTGGCCCGGATGGCCGGCGCATTCCCCAACATCGTCGGGATCAAGGATGCCACTTCGGATGTCGGGCGTCCGCCGCGGATCCTGAACACGCTTGGCAACGGCTTTGCCCAGCTGTCGGGTGAGGACGCGACAACACTTCCCTATCTTGCCGGTGGGGGACATGGCGCGATTTCGGTTACGTCGAACATCGCGCCGCGCCAGATGGCCGATATGCATAACGCCTGGCAGGCTGGCGATGTGAAAACCGCGCAGCAAATCAACAACCGGATGATTGCGGTGCATGACGCCATGTTCTGTGAAGCCAGTCCGGGGCCTGTCAAATATGCAGCCGAGCTGCTGGGTCTGTGTGGTTCCGAAACACGGCTTCCCTTGTGCGAGATTGCCGAGTCAAGCAAGGCTCGTGTAACTTCGGCGCTTCGTGGCGCCGGACTGATCAACTAGATGCTGGATCCCGGCATGGCCGGGACGGTGCCGGTGCGACTGGCGGGAATGGATCCATGGCCAAGGGGCACATAACGACCGGCCGCGTCGCCGAGAACCGACGCGCCAGACATGAATATGAGATTCAGGAACAGATCGAGGCCGGTCTGGTGCTGACGGGCAGTGAGGTCAAATCGCTTCGCACAGGCCGTGCCAGCATCGCCGAGAGCTATGCCGGCGAGGACAAGGGCAGGTTGATGCTATTCAACGCCAACATTCCGATCTATGAACCGGCGCGTGAAAACCACGAACCCCGCCGACCTCGCGAATTGCTGGTCAAGACGCGGGAACGGAACAAGCTTCTGGGGCTGATCCGGCGCGAGGGAATGACGCTTGTTCCGCTGGTGCTGTATTTCAACGACCGGGGGCGTGCGAAGATACAGATCGGGCTTGCCAAGGGACGGCGCAAGCAGGACAAGCGGCAGGCGGCAAAGGATCGCGACTGGGGCCGCGACAAGGCACGGCTTCTTCGCAGCAAGGGCTAGTGTCCGGTATTGCCGGGCTGTCCGGTGATCATCCGGAAAATATCGGCAAACATCGCATCCGTCAGACGTCGTGTCTGGGTGTTGTAACGCGAGCAGTGATAGGAACTTACCACGGTGAGATGCCCGCGGTCTGTGACAGCCGTCTGGCTGGCGCCATGTGCGAATGGCAGGGTGGTGGGCCGGATCCCGAGCCCGCGCAGGGTGGCGTCATGCGCAAGTCGCCCCATGGTCAGGATTGTGTCAAGACGCGGCATCGCATTGATCTCTGCCGCCAGAAAGGGTCGGCAGGCATTGATTTCGGCGGCGACAGGCTTGTTTGCGGGCGGAAGACAGCGCACAGCGTTGGTGATCCGAACATCGATCAGCTGGATGTCGTCATTGCCATCATCACGATAATCACCTTTTGCCAGGCCGAAACGACGCAGCATGGCAAACAGATACCCACCGGCTGAATCGCCGGTAAAGGGGCGGCCAGTGCGGTTGGCACCGCGCAGACCGGGTGCCAGCCCGACGATCAGAATGCGCGCCGAAATGGCACCCAGCGATTCGACAGGCGCGTTATGCCATGAAGGTTCCTGCTGTCGGCAACGATGTCTCAACTCGACGAGGCGCTTGCAATGACTGCAATCTGCCGAGGGGGGAATAAAGCACGTCACATTCGTCCCCCTCTACACATCGCTTGTCAGCTGTCGTCGTCGTCTTCGCTTTCAACCTTGGGGCGCGGCGGCCTGGTGATGAATTCACGAAGGTCTTCCATTTCGATGAACTCGTCAGCCATCCGGCGAAGCGAGTCGGCGGCCATCGGCGGCGAAGTCTTTGTCGTCGAGACAACAGTCACCCGCACGGCCATGCCCTGAACATCCTCGAGAAGACGACAGAAATCACCATCACCGGAAAACAGGATGGCATGCTCGATCTTCGGTGCCAAGCGCAGCATATCCAGTGCGATTTCCATATCCATATTTCCCTTCACACGACGTTTGCCGGTATCGGGGTCGGTGAATTCGCGGGTCAGCTTGCTGACGACCGAATAGCCGTTATAGTCAAGCCAGTCGATCAATGGCCGCAATGGTGAATATTCCTGATCCTCGGGAAGGGCGGTATAGTAGCAGGCCCGGATCAGATTGGCGTTTGCGGCGAAGTGGGAGCGCATCCGCGCATAGTCGATATCCATGCCAAGGGCGCGCGCGGCTGCATAGAAGTTCGATCCGTCGATAAACAGTACGGTTCGTTCGGGTAAGGGGGTGTTTGAAGGGGTGTTTGTCACGGCAATTTCCTTTTAATTTAATCAGAAAATGTCTTTGCCTGCGGCGGAAATTCGGTTCGGTCTATTGGATGCTTTTACGCAACGACATTATCGATTCGATTAATAAGCTGGTTTGGTAATGTCAGAACATTACTCCATGCCATTTCAAATTGTAAAGAATTCATAAATAAATTGATCAAACTGTATGATTACGGCACGAACCGCTAACAATTCTGCCAAAAACCAGCCAGAGAGCTTTTATGTCATCATCTGAAAACACCACCTCTACCGCGATCCTGATTGGCATTGGTGCCAATCTTGTTCCTGACGGGTTTGAAACGTCGCGCGAAGGGTGCGAGGCCGCGATCGCGATGTTTGCCGATGCCGGTATTGTGTCCATCAGCGTATCTGCCTGGTTTGAGACAGCGCCTGTGCCGTTGACGGACCAGCCCTGGTTTACCAACGCCGTTATCGCGGCCTGGACCGAGCTGTCAATGCATGATACCCTGCAGGCTCTGCATCGCATTGAGGCCCGTTTCGGGCGGGTGAGAATGGTCAGGAACGAAGCACGGGTTCTTGATCTGGACCTTCTGGATTTCGGCGGCATTCGACATCAGGACGATCAGATCACGCTGCCGCATCCCCGCATGCATCAACGGGCCTTTGTGCTGTTGCCGCTTCAGGATGTGGCACCGGATTATGTGCATCCGTCGACGGGAAGGGGGATTGCAGATCTGGTCTCGTCACTTCCCGGAGATCAGGTGATCCGGCGCATGCCGTCATAGGCTGTCCTCAATAAGTCTTCTCATAAGTCCTCCAAATGTACGCTTCGACTTGCGCGGGCCGCGGATTTGCGTTACATCACCGGTTCGTTTCACATACCGGGTGACGCCGACCTGTCCTGCAAAGCGTGTTTGCTTTGGTGGCGCGGGGGTCTGGCGCGAAGACGGGAGATCATAATGGCACGTGTTACCGTAGAAGACTGTATCGAGAAAATTCCCAACAGGTTTGATCTCGTGATGACGGCCGCCCAGCGGGCACGCGGCATCATGAAAGGCGATCTGCCAACGCTTGAGCGCGACAACGACAAGAATCCGGTTATCGCCCTTCGCGAAATCGCGGCTGAGTCGGTTGATTTCAACGGGTTGAACGATGGCATTGTGAAGAAGCTGCAGCGCCTGTCTGCACAGGAAGAGCCCGAACTGCTTGTCGAAGCCCAGTCCGCTGTCGATGTTGACCTGTCCGAAATGATTGGTGATTACAGCGAGGCCGAGGGCGCAGAGGTCGGCATGCATATCAGTTCACCCGCCGACAGTGAGCCTGGCTTCGAGGATGTTGACCTTACTCAGGTGACAGGCGAAGATTAAGCCTCTTCGCCGGGCATGCGCGGGTTGTGCGTTCTGCCGGCTTTTCACTTGTCGACAGGGCAATGATCGGAACGGCTGATCCCATTATCGAAAAGATGCGTGCCTATCACGCGGCGGTTGATGCTGACCGCCTTGCGCGCGCGTTCGAATTCGGCAGAAACGCTCATGATGGCCAGGTCCGGGCCTCTGGCGAGCCATATTACACGCATCCGATTGCTGTCGCGCATATTCTGCTGGATATGCATCTCGATGAAGACAGCATTATCACAGCATTGCTTCATGACACCGTCGAGGATTGCGACGTAACGCTGGAGACCCTCGACAGGGAATTCGGCGGTGATGTCGCGCAGCTTGTCGATGGTGTGACAAAGCTGACGCGGCTGGCGATCAAGTCGCTGCCAAGCAGCGCCCAGGCCGAGAATTTTCGCAAATTGCTGCTGGCGATGAGCGAGGATGTGCGCGTCCTGATGGTCAAGCTTGCCGACCGGACGCACAACATGCGTACACTGTCCTTCATTCCAAAGCCGGAAAAGCAGACCCGGATCGCCCGCGAGACGATGGATATCTATGCGCCGCTGGCCGAACGGATCGGGCTGACCAAAATCCAGAACGAGCTGGAAGACAGCGCGTTCGAGGTGTTGAACGGGGAAATGCGGCAGAGCATTCTGACCCGTCTGGAATTCCTGACGACCGAAGCCGAGATCACCATTCCCACGATTTCTGTCGAGCTGCAGGCAACGCTTGAACAGATTGGCATCGAATGCAGTGTGACAGGCCGCCTGAAATCCCCTTATTCGATCTGGCGGAAGATGCAGACAAAGGCGGTAACAATGGACCAGCTTGCGGACATTGTGGCCTTTCGGGTTCTGGTGCCGACGGTCGAGGATTGCTACCGGGGACTTGGCCAACTGCATCAGAATTACCCAACCGTGATGGGCCGGTTCAAGGACTATATCTCGACCCCTAAACGGAACGGGTACAGATCGCTTCATACCGGCCTGCTTGGTCCGCAGAACCATCGTATCGAGGTTCAAATCCGCACACCCGAGATGCATCAGGTTGCCGAGCATGGGGTTGCCGCGCACTGGCACTACAAGGATGGCAGTCAGGATCATGGCGCACGGAAATATGGATGGGTTCAGGAACTTGTCGGGTTACTCGACGAGGAGGCTGGTGCTGATGAATTCCTCGAACACACCAAGATGGACCTCTATCGTGATCAGGTTTTCTGCTTCACACCACGGGGGGATTTGATCGCGCTGCCGCGCGGGGCGACAGCGGTGGATTTTGCCTATGCCGTGCATACGCAGATTGGCGAGACCTGTGTTGGTGTAAGGATCAATGGCAAGACCCGGCAGCTGGCGACCGAGCTGCAGAATGGCGATCAGATCGATATCCTGACATCAAGCCAGGCCAAGCCCCGCGCCGAATGGGAAAGCTTCGTGAAGACCGGGCGTGCGAAATCGGCCATTCGCCGTTTCCATCGCGCGCAGCGGGTGACCGAATTCAGCCGCATTGGCCGGGCGCTGATTGAAAAGACGTTTCGTGAATATGACCGACCGTTCCGCAGTCGCGCTCTGGAACAGTCGCTGTCCGCCTTCGGTGTGACCAGGGTCGAGGAGGTTTTCGCGCTGGTTGGCGAGGACAGGTTGCAGCCGATCCGCGTTCTGGAGCGCCTTCATCCCGACATTGTCGCTGACAATGATCGTGGCAGGAAGGACCGGAAACGCGATGGCAATCGTCATCCGAAACTGAAGATCAACGGTGATGATGCCGGCACGGCTGTCACCATTGCCAGATGTTGCCATCCACTGCCCGGTGAGGCCATTGTGGGCATCTTCACCACCGGCAAGGGCATCACTGTCCACAAGGTCGGCTGTTCAACGCTGAGCAAGTTTTCCGACGCGCCGGAACTGTGGCTTGATGTCTCGTGGGAGAAGGACAGCCTGCGCCGGGTGAACGGGCGTCTGAATACCGTGCTGACAAACGAACCGGGATCACTGGCGTCGCTTGCCACGGTGATCAGCCAGCAGGGTGGCAACATTTCAAATCTTCACCTGACCGACCGAAATCCGGATTTTTTCCGTTTTGAACTGGACCTGGAAGTCAAAGACGTCGAACATATGCGGGCAATCATTGCGGTTCTTCAGGCGAATAAATATGTCGAGAGTGTCGAGCGTGCCGACAGCGTATGACGCTGAAAACATGCTTTCCGAGATGCCCTGGATATACGCCGGAATTTGTCACCTCAAAGTGAACGGGATGCCCTATGTTCAAACGCCGTCGCGCCCAATCAAGGATTGACCAGGTCCGCAGTGTCGTCTGGCCGGCCAGGGGCTTTCGGCGTCTGTTTTCCTACCTGATCCAGCGGATCAAGAGGATGCCCGGATCGACCCTGTCGATCGCGACTGGTGCGGCCTGGGGCGCGGCCGTTTCCTTTACGCCATTTCTGGGACTGCATCTGCTGGTCGGGATGATGCTGGCCTATCTGACCCGTGGCAATCTGCTGGCATGTCTGTTTGCCACTTTCATTGGCAATCCCTGGACGTTTCCCCTGTTCTTCTATCTGGATTACAGGCTGGGTGCCTTTATCATTACCGAATTCGGCGGCACGGTTAATTCCATCGGTGGCACGCTTCCCGCTTTCATGAACGCGTTCATTGCCGATCCGGCGGCATTGATTGGTGCGCTTTTCATGCCGATCATTGTCGGCTGTCTTGTTCTGGGAACGATTGCCTGGTTTGCCAGTTTCGGATTTACCTACTGGGCGGTGGACGGGTGGCGCCGTCACCGGGCAAAACGTCTGGCGGCAGCGCGATTGCGGCGTGCCGGCCTGCAATCGGAAAACGACAACAGGCAGGCTGGCACACCTGATATAGACCCTCCCGGCAGATCACCCGGATATGACAAAAACGCAGAGCGGGCGCACAAGGGAATACAGAAAGGCAAGATAGGCCCATGAAAGACAGGCCCATGACCAAAAATGCACTTCGGCTTGGTGTCAACATCGATCACGTTGCAACGCTTCGCAATGCCCGGGGCGGCGGCAATCCTGATCCGGTTCGCGCCGCGCTGGCAGCGCAGGCGGCTGGCGCCGATGGCATTACTGCCCATCTCCGCGAGGACAGGCGTCATATTCGTGATGCGGATATCCACGACGTGAAAGCGGCAATTTCGCTGCCGTTGAATTTTGAAATGGCGGCAACCCGGGAAATGGCCGACATCGCATGTCAGGTCAAACCGAATGCGGCATGTATTGTGCCGGAACGCCGCGAGGAAGTGACAACCGAGGGCGGGTTGGCTGTTGCCGGGCGCGAGGCTGAATTGGAGCCGATTTTCAGCCGCATTCGCGATGCCGGCATCAGACTGTCACTGTTCATTGAGGCAAGTGAGGTGGAAATTCGCGCTGCGGCGGCGGTTGGGGCGGATATTGTCGAACTTCATACAGGTCGTTATTGCCATGATGTCGAGACGCGTGATGCCGAACTGGCGCGCATCAGGGCGGGCGCCTTGCTGGCCGAGTCACTGGGTCTTGAATGTCATGCCGGGCATGGGCTTGATTTTGACACGGTCGGACAAATTGCGGCCATTCCGCAGATGCATGAGTTGAATATCGGGCATTTCCTGATGGGTGAAAGCCTGTTTGTCGGATTGGACGCCGCCATCGCAAGAATGCGTCGTCTGATGAATGAGGCGCGCGCTTCGTGATCCTTGGCATTGGCACAGATATTGTGGATGAACGTCGTATCCAGCGCTCGATCGACCGGTTTGGCGACCGGTTCCTGAACAGAATCTTCACCGATGCCGAACGTGCCGAGGCCAGCAAGCGTGGCCAGCCGGGACTGTATTATGCGAAACGGTTTGCTGCCAAGGAAGCTGTCTACAAGGCGTTGACCGGGGCAGGGGTCGAGGGGATGGGATGGCGTGATGCTGAAATCATCAATCGTGCCGACGGCGCGCCCGAACTGCTGTTGACCGGCCAGTGTAAAACGGCGCTTGAGAGGCTGACACCTGAAGGGTATAACGCGGCAGCCAGCCTGTCGCTCAGCGACGAACCGCCCTATGCGGTTGCTTTCGTGGTGGTTTCGGCGCAAAGACAGGTTACATGACAGCAACAGGATCCGGTCGAAACGTATGAGTACGAAGAAAAGGGAAAAGAGCTTCGAGCCATTCCGTACAATTATCATTGCCGGTGCGCTGGCGCTTTGTTTTCGATCGTTTCTTTTCGAACCCTTCAACATTCCTTCCGGGTCGATGATCCCAACCCTGAAGATTGGTGATTACCTGTTTGTGTCGAAATTTTCCTATGGGTATTCACGCTATTCATTTCCGCTTGGCATTGTCCCGTTCGACGGGCGCATTCTTGGTGATGAACCCGAACGGGGCGATGTCGTTGTTTTCCGCCAGCCAAAAAATGAATCCGTTGCCTTCATCAAGCGCGTTGTCGGCCTTCCGGGTGATGAAGTCGCCGTTCGGGATGGTGTGCTTCACATCAACAACACGCCTGTGCAGCGCCAGCATGCCGATGTTGGCACCGCAACCAATGGCGTCAGGGTGATGAAATATGATGATTATCTGGAATCCCTTCCCGAAGGCAGCACGCATCGCATCCGCGAGATGACGGATCGCGGTATCCTCGACAACACGCCAACCTATGTCGTGCCGGACGGGCATTTCTTCATGATGGGCGACAATCGCGACAATTCGAATGACAGCCGTACCACGTCTGTTGGCATGGTTCCGTTTGAAAATCTGATTGGCAAAGCGCAGTTCCTGTTCTTCAGCCATAACGGCACCGCCCGCTGGTGGCAGGTCTGGAAATGGCCGTTCGCAATTCGCTATGGCCGTATCGGGGATGGCATTACTTGACCTGTTCGCGCCCACAGGATGAAGATTTGACAGCGCTCGAAGAGATCATCGGGCACAAATTCGCGGACCGCCGCCTGCTTGTCGAGGCGCTCACACATTCCAGTGCGAAGTTGCGTGACGTTACCTATGAACGGCTGGAATTCCTTGGCGACCGCGTTCTTGGACTTGTTCTGGCGACGCATTTCCACGCCACCCATCCGGATGATGATGAAGGTGCCTTGTCGCTGCGGTTTCACGCCGCTGCCAGACAGTCGACATTGGCCGATGTGGCGCGCCACCTTGGTCTGGCCAGTCATATCAGGGTGCAAAGCGGTATGGATGTCGATGCCAATGAATCGATCCTGTCCGACGTTGTCGAAAGCCTGATGGCGGCGATCTATCTCGATGGTGGTATGGGGCCGGTCCAGGCTCTGGTGATGGCGCATTGGCCATTCGACGCCGCAGCGCCGGCAAAGGATGACAAGGATGCGAAATCGCGACTTCAGGAATTCGCCATGAGCAAGGGCATCGCGCTTCCCGAATATCGCCTTGTGGCGCGTCATGGACCCGATCATGCGCCGGAAATGACCTATGCCGTATCAATCGAGGGGTTTGCTGAAACCGAGGCAAGCGCCGGGTCGCGCAAACAGGCCGAACAGCGTGCTGCTGCCCGCCTTCTGGCGATCATAGCAGATGGAGATGGTGATGACTGACACGGCATCGATGACAACGCGCGCTGGATTTGTGGCCCTGATCGGTGCCCCGAATGCCGGAAAATCGACGCTGATGAACGCCATGGTCGGTACCAAGGTGTCGATCGTGACGCCAAAGGTTCAGACAACCCGGTCGCGCGTTCGCGGCATTGCGATGGAAGGGGAGTCACAGATTATCTTCATCGACACCCCCGGGATTTTCCAGCCGAAGCGACGTCTGGACCGGGCAATGGTCAGCGCCGCATGGAAAGGGGCCGAGGATGGCGATGTGTTGCTGCTGCTTCACGACTGCGCGCGGCGGGAGATTGACGAGGATACGATGCGCATTGTCGAGGAACTGGCGCAATCCGGTCGCCGGGCATCGCTGGTGCTGAACAAGATTGATCTGGCGCCCCAGGAACGGCTGCTGGAGCGCGCGAACGAGCTGTCGCAGAAATATGACTTCGAACGTGTCTTCATGGTGTCCGCCACGACGGGCAATGGCATCGACGATCTGCGAGACTGGCTGGCGGGCAGCATGCCACAGGGTCCGTATCTGTTTGACCCGGATGATCTGTCGGATATGCCGATGCGGCTTCTTGCGGCCGAAATCATGCGCGAGAAACTGTTTCTCAACCTTCATCAGGAACTTCCCTATCAACTCACCGTCGAGACCGAGAAATGGGAGGAACTGGATGATGGCAGTGCCACGGTAAGGCTGTCGATCTATGTGGCGCGCGAGGGTCATCGCGGGATTATCCTTGGCAAGCGCGGCGCAACAATCAGGCGTATTGGCATGTCGGCGCGGATCGAGCTTGAAGAGGCGCTTGGACGTCGCATCCATCTGATGAGCCATGTCAAGGTTCGCAAGGACTGGATGGACGATGCAGCGCGCTATTCGGTCTGGGATCTGGATTATAATGCCTGAATGGGCGGATGAGGCGCTGATATTATCGGTCCGCCCCTATGGCGAAAACAGCGCGCTTGTCAGCGTTCTGACAGCAACCCAGGGCCGGCATGCCGGCCTTGTCCGCGGCGCCAGCTCGGCAAAGATGCGCGGCGTTCTGCAACCCGGCAATCTGGTGCGCGCCAGCTGGCGTGCCCGGCTGGTGGAACAGCTTGGCCAGTTCACGATCGAACTCGATGATCCGGTAACGGCGCTGCTCCTTGATGATGCGTTGCGACTGTCTGCGGTGGCATCGGCCTGTGCGCTGCTGGATGGCAGCCTGCCCGAACGCGAGGCACAGCCGGTGTTGTTCGAGGCGACAGGCGCGCTGTTGCAATTGCTGCGTCTGGAAGACCCGGACAATCGCTGGCTCGAAGGTTATATTCGCTGGGAGCTTGGTCTGCTTCAATCTGTCGGGTTTCGGCTCGATCTGGAACATTGCGCAGTAACCGGCCAGACAGGAAGGCTGGCGCATGTCAGTCCGAAATCGGGCCGGGCCGTGTCCGAGGGGGAGGCCGGTGAATTCACCGGTCGCATGCTCGCCCTGCCACGGTTTCTTGGCGGGGTGGCCTGCAACCGGCATGATTTTGACGCCGGCCTTGCCCTGACCGGACATTTTCTGGAACGCCGCGTCTTTGCCTCCTATCATGTCGATCTGCCGCCACAACGTCGCCGATTGGCCGATATGGTGGCTGGCATATATGGGGGTTCCACGGTATAAAACCGACCATATATTGGCGTTCGCGGCTTGGACCTGTCTTAATCGGGCAGGCCAGTGTCGAGCGCCGCGATGACCGAGGAGTTAACCGCGCATGACAGATGATGTGACAGTCGAGGGTGATGGCCAGATTGTCGATACGGCATTCTCCGAGGCGCTGAGCGAGCGTTATCTTGCCTATGCGCTGTCGACCATTACCTCGCGTTCGCTTCCCGATGTCCGCGATGGTCTGAAACCGGTCCACCGCCGTTTGCTTTACGCGATGCGGCAGCTTCGACTCGATCCCGATCAGGGGTTCAAGAAATCGGCCAGGGTTGTTGGCGACGTCATGGGTAAATTCCACCCGCATGGAGACGCCGCCATCTATGACGCCATGGTGCGTCTGGCGCAGGAATTCGCGATGCGCTACCGGCTTGTCGACGGGCAGGGCAATTTCGGCAATATCGACGGCGATAACGCTGCCGCCATGCGCTATACCGAGGCACGGATGACCGAGGTTGCACAGCGGCTTCTTGACGGGATCGACGAGGACACGGTTGATTTCCGGCCAACCTATGATGGCGAATCCGAGGAGCCGAGTCTGCTGCCGGCCGGGATTCCAAATCTGCTTGCCAATGGTGCGCAGGGCATTGCCGTTGGCATGGCAACATCAATTCCGCCCCATAACATCATCGAGCTTGCCGACGCTGCGTTGCATCTGATCAAACATCCCAATGCCTCGGTCGATACGCTCATGCAGTTTGTCCGTGGTCCCGACTTTCCCACAGGCGGCATTCTGGTCGAACCGGAGGCGACGATCCGCGAGGCCTATGCCACTGGTCGCGGTGGCTTCAGGGTGCGGGCCCGCTGGTCGGTGGAAAGGGAAAAGGGTGGCGGCTGGCAGATTGCCGTGACCGAGATTCCCTATCAGGTCCAGAAGTCGCGTCTGATTGAACGCATGGCGGACATGCTACAGGCCAAGAAAGTACCGTTTCTGGCTGACATCCGTGACGAATCGGCTGAAGACATTCGCATTGTTCTTGAACCCAAATCACGACGCCTTGAACCCGAGGTGGTGATGGAAAGCCTGTTCAAGCTGACCGATCTTGAAACTCGTGTGCCGTTGAACCTCAACGTTCTCGATGCTGACGGGCGGCCCGGTGTGATGACGCTCCGCGAGGCGCTGAATGCCTGGCTGGTACATCGCCGCGTTGTTCTTGTCCGGCGCTCGGAATTCCGGCTTGGCAAGATCGCGGCACGGCTTGAGGTTCTGGAAGGCTATCTTGTCGTCTTTCTCAACCTTGACGAAGTCATCGCCATTATTCGCGAGGCGGACAATCCGCGCGTCAGGCTGGTAGAACGGTTCTCGCTGACGGATGCACAGGCAACTGCCATTCTCGACATGCGCCTGCGCTCATTGCGCCGGCTTGAGGAAATGGCGTTGAAGGCAGAAAGAGACAGTCTGATTGCCGAACGCGAGGAACTTGCCGCTCTTGTTGGTGACAAGTCACTTCAATGGCAGCGAATTACCGCCGAAATCCGTGAAATGAAGGCCAGCTTTGTCGGGTCCGACAGCCGCCGGACCGACTGCGCCGAAGCACCTGAAATCGACCTTGATGCTGCGGAAATTCTGGTTGAGCGCGAACCGATAACGGTGATCTGTTCGGAAAAGGGATGGATTCGCGCCATGAAGGGCCATCAGGATCTCGAGGCCGAATTCAAATACAAGGAAGGCGACGGTCCCGGCTTTATCCTTCATGCCGAGACAACCGACAAAATCCTGCTGTTTGCCGAGAATGGCAGATTTTACACGCTGGCAGGTGACAAGCTGCCGCGGGGGCGTGGCTTTGGTGAACCTGTCAGCCTGATGGTCGATCTGCCGGCGGATGTCGATATCGTTCGCCTGCTGAAGGCCGAAGGACAGCAACTGCTTGTTGCCGCCAGCACTGGCCACGGTCTGGTGGTGCCAACAGAAGCGGCGCTGGCGCAGACAAGGTCCGGCAAGCAGGTTCTGAACATTTCCGGCACGGCGCGCGCTGTTGCCTGCTGTGTTGTCGATGGCGACATGGTCGCCACGGTCGGGGTCAATCGCAAGCTGTTGGTGTTCCCGCTTTCCGAAGTGCCGGAAATGAGCCGCGGCAAGGGTGTGATCCTGCAACGGTTCAAGGATGGCGGTCTGGCCGACGTCACCGTCTACAGCGCGGAAAAGGGCCTGTCATGGAAGGCGGGAGGCGGGCGCACCCGCACCGAAACGGATCTGACAAACTGGCTTGGCAAGCGGGCTGGTGCCGGCAAGATGCCGCCGACAGGGTTTCCGCGCCCGGCGCGCTTCACCTGACGGTCAGGTGGTGGTGCGGTCAGTTGGTTTCGTCATAGGCGCGCCAGCGCCCGTCGATATAGACTTCGGCTGGCTGGAAGCGTGATTTATACATCATCTTCTGGCTTCCTGGCACATAATAGCCGAGATACAGCCACGGCATGCCGCGTTCCTGCGCGTAATCTATCAGATCAAGAATCATGAAGGTGCCAAGCGAGCGGTTGGCCTGCGCCGGGTCGAAAAAGGAGTAGACAGCGCTCAGCCCGTCTTCCTGAACATCGGCAAGAACGCAGCCGACAAGCTGTCCGTCATCATTGCGGTAATTGACAACGAAGGTTTCAATCGGGCTGTTCTCGATCATTGCGATGAAATCATCACGCCCCATATTCGCCATCTGACCGTCATGATGACGCCCGCGAATATAGTCAAGGAACAGCCGGTATTGCTCGTTCGTCGGGCGGATCGACCCGATTGACCGCGTCAGATCACGGTTGGTTTTCCGGATCCGGGACAGATTGCGACCGGGCTTGAACCGCGCGGTGTCGACCCGCCAGGGAAGACAGGCCTGACATTGCGGGCAGACCGGCTTGTAGACCCAGTTTTCAACCCGGCGGAAACCGGCGCGCGCCAGCTCATCATGCAATAGCGGATTTTCCGATATATCGACCGCAACACGCTGTTCGGTCCGCCCACTGATATAAGGGCAGTCCGATCGCATGCTGAGCCGCATCTGTAATGGTGGCAGCTGATGAAGTCGTTTGTCCTGATCCATCCTGCAAGGCTGTCCTGTTTTCGATGCAAGGGCAAGGCAACAGATGCCGCACCCACGACGCTAGCCGCCGGAACTGTCATCCATCTGATGAACAATGAAGTTGGCCGCCTTCAGATCGGCGATGATCTCGTCGACATGATCTGGCCCCCGTGTTTCGACAACGGCGTCGATCTTGGCAAGCTTGGCAGGCACGTCATAGAACAGACGCTGATGATAGATTTCGACGATATTGCCGCCGCATCGTCCGATCGATGCTGTGATGGCGGCCAGCATTCCCGGCTCGTCCGAGATGTCGATCCGCAGTCTTGCCAGCCTGCCGTCGCTTGCCATGTTGCGATTCAGGATCGATGCCAGCAGACGCGGGTCTATATTGCCGCCGCAGATTACAACCCCAACCTTCTTGCCGGCGAATGACGAGCGATGCTGGTAGAGAGCGGCAATGCCGGCAGCGCCGGCACCTTCGGCGACAACGCGCTGCTGTTCAATCAGGCTGCCGACGGCCCATTCAAGGGATTGTTCGTTCACCAGCAGAATGTCATCGACCAGATTGGCGACAACCGGTCTGGTGACGCCTCCGGGTTTCTTGACAGCGATGCCTTCGGCAAGTGTCTCGCCGCCACAGACGATGTCCTGATTGGCAACGGCAAGCTTCATCGCCGGATAGAGTTCGGTCTGAACACCATAGATCCTGATATTCGGGCGGAGTTCCCGCACGATGGTGGCAATGCCCCCAATCAGTCCGCCGCCGCCAATCGGAACGACGATGGCATCAAGATTGTCATCCTCGGTCAGCATCTCCAGACCGACCGAACCCTGGCCGGTCATCACCAGCTCGTCATCATAGGGATGGATCAGAGACAGCCCGCGTTCCTCGATCAGGCGATTGACGAGACCCTCGCATTCATTCAGGTTGCGGCCCTCCAGAACCACTTCGGCGCCATGGGCACGGGTCCGTGACACCTTGGCGAACGGGGTCTGGGCCGGCATTACAATGACCGCCGGGATCCCCATCTGGCGTGCATGATAGGCAACCGCCTGGGCGTGGTTGCCAGCCGACATGGTTATCACACCACGTTTGCGGGATTCGTCGGGCAGGGCGCGCATGGCGATAAAGGCGCCGCGGGCCTTGAATGACGAGGTATGTTGCAAATTTTCAAGCTTCAGCCTGATATCGCATCCAAGCATGCCCGACAGCGCCGGTGCCGCAACAAAGGGTGTCCGAATGATATGGCCTTCAAGGTGTTCGGAAGCTGTCTGAATATCGGTTGCGGAGACTGTCATGGTCTGTCCTGCGAGTGGGTCTGAAGCCGGGTGTCATTCCGACTGGGCGCGAAGCAACCGCGCGATACGCGGCGCAAAATAGGTCAGAACCGCGTCGGCACCGGCACGTTTGAAGGCTATCAGGCTTTCCATCATGACGCGGTCTTCATCCAGCCAGCCCCGCTGGCCGGCGGCCGTGATCATCGCATATTCCCCCGATACCTGATAGGCGACACAGGGGACGCCGAATTCGGCCTTGGCACGGGCAAGGATATCAAGATAGGGCATGCCGGGTTTGACGATGACCATGTCGGCACCCTCATCAAGGTCCAGTGCGATCTCGTGCATGGCCTCGTCACTGTTTGCCGGGTCCATCTGGTAGGTGGATTTGCCGTCGGTGCCGGCAAGCGCCCCGGCGCGAACGGCACTGCGGAACGGGCCGTAAAATCCTGATGCATATTTGGCGGCATAGGACATGATCTGGACATTCTGGTGCCCGGCATCGTCAAGCGCTGCGCGGATGGCGGCCACACGACCATCCATCATGTCGGATGGCGCAATGATGTCACAGCCGGCATTGGCCTGTTGAATGGCCTGCTGGCACAGGATCGCAACGGTTTCGTCATTCGCAATCTCGCCGTTGCGAAACACCCCGTCATGCCCGTGATCGGTATAGGGGTCCAATGCCACATCACAAATAACGCCAAGATCGGGACAGGCAGCCTTTACGGCGCGAACGGCCCGGCAGACAAGATTGTCACCGTCACAGGCCAGTGCCCCGTCCGCATCCTTCAGCGCCGCATCAATCGACGGGAAGATGGCGATCGCGGGAATGTCAAGATGCACAGCCTCGCCAGCCTGTGCAACTAGCCTGTCTATGCTGAGACGGGTTACGCCCGGCATCGAATCCACCGGTTCCGAAAGATCGTCGCCTTCAATCACGAACATAGGCCAGATCAGATCATCCACACCAAGACGGTTTTCAGCCATCAGGCGGCGAGAAAATGCCTTCATTCTGTTCCGACGCATCCTGGTGGCCGGGTATTGACCTCTGCTCATCTCGACTCCATTTGCCGGCGTGACAGGCCGACGTTGGCGGTCCTGACCGCCAAGCGTTATAGTGGCCCCCGCACTTGCCAGCGACCACAAAACAGGTATCCGAGATATAGCCACCAACAGGACAGGACGCAATGCAGCAGGATCATATCCGTTTTTCCATCCATGACAGGGCAGGGCTGGTTCTTCTTGACCGGCCGCGCGCGCTGAACGCACTCAGCGCCGAAATGGCGGCGGCGCTTCGTCGGCAATTGGATATCTGGGCGGCTGACAGCGCGATCGGTCATGTCGTGATGGCGGGGTCGGAGCTACGCGCATTTTGCGCTGGCGGGGATGTCCGCGATCTCCATGCCATTGCCGGCGCAGGTGACTATGATCGGTTGACAGACCATTTTCAGGCTGAATATGGCGCACATCTCGCGGTTTATGAATTTCCAAAGCCTGTTGTCTGCCTCGCTGACGGGATCACGATGGGTGGCGGTGCCGGACTGATGCAGTGCAGCACGCACGCCGTCGTCAGTGACACCACCCGCTTTGCGATGCCGGAAGCCGCCATCGGGTTGTTTCCCGACGCCGGGGCGAGTGTGTTTCTGGGGCGGTGTCCACGCCCCGTGGCGCTGTGTCTCGGTCTGACCGGTCACATCATTGGTGCTGCCGACTGCCTGATGCTGGGGCTTGCCGGCGCAATGGTGCCATCCGACAGCATGCTGGCACTGCGCCAGGCATTGCTTGGCTGTGACAGCGCCGATATCGACGATGTCATCGCCGGTTTCAGGGTCGATCCGGGTGTGCCGCCACTGCACGCGCAGCGCGCCACCATCGATCATGTTTTCGACGGGCAGGATCTTGCAGCAATGCGTGATCGTGCCGGTGATCTGGCGCGCCTCAGGGACGACAGGTTCGCGGCGACGCTGCACACCGCGCTGTCGACCAGATGCCCGATGAGCATGCATGTATTTGCCAGGCTTCTTGAATTGGGGCCAGATATTGCGGATATCCCGGCGGCGCTGGCGCTTGATTATCATCTTGCCATCAGGATGACGCAGCGTCCCGATTTTCAGGACGGTGTCCGCGCGGTTTTGATCGACAAGACCAATGATGCTGTCTGGCATCCGTCACGGCTTGAAGATGTCACAGCGTCGCTTGTCGAGGGCGTTTTCGACCCCACTGGTCTGCCAGCTTTCAGGTAATCCCGGTGGCAGGTGGCAATGCGGGCGCGGGTGTCTTGCATCGGGCCCGGCATCGCCTTAGATTGGCGCGGCCGGTATCACCCGATTGAAAGGCCAGCTTCATGCGTCTCAGTCACTATTTTCTGCCCCTGCTCAAGGAAACGCCGAAAGAGGCCCAGATCGCCTCGCACCGGCTGATGCTTCGTGCCGGCATGATCCAGCAGTCCAGTGCGGGCATCTATTCCTGGCTTCCGCTTGGCAAGAAGGTTCTCGACAAGATTGCGCAAATCGTCCGTGAAGAGCAGAACCGCGCTGGCGCCCTGGAAATCATGATGCCGACAATTCAACCTGCCGAACTGTGGCAGGAATCAGGGCGGTATGATGATTACGGCGCGGAAATGCTGCGGATCCGTGACCGCCACGACCGTGACATGCTGTATGGTCCGACGAACGAAGAACAGGTCACCGATATTTTCCGTGCCCATGTTCGCAGCTACAAGGCTCTGCCGCTCAACCTGTATCACATTCAATGGAAGTTCCGCGACGAGGTGAGGCCGCGTTTCGGAATCATGCGCGGGCGGGAATTTCTGATGAAGGATGCCTATTCATTCGACCTTGATGCCGACCGGGCGCGCGAGGCCTATAACCGGATGTTCGTGTCCTATCTGAAGACCTTTGCCAGGATGGGGCTGACAGCCATCCCGATGGAGGCCGAAACAGGCCCGATCGGCGGTGACATGAGTCACGAATTCATCATCCTCGCCGAAACCGGTGAAAGCGGCGTCTATTTTCACCAGGACTGGCTGAATGCCGATCTTGTGGCGAGTGTTGATTATACCGAGGATCTGCAGCCCGTTGTCGACCGTTTCACCGCGCTCTATGCCCGCGCCGATGAAAAGCACGATCCGGCCAACTGCCCCGTCCCCGCAGACAAGCTGATGAGCCTGCGCGGTATCGAGGTGGGGCATATCTTCTATTTTGGCGAGAAATACTCTGCCGCGATGGGTGCAACCGTTGCCGGGCCGGATGGTGCCAATATTGCCGTCCATATGGGATCCTATGGAATTGGGGTGTCTCGCCTTGTCGGTGGCATCATCGAGGCCAGCCACGATGACAAGGGCATTATCTGGCCACGCGCTGTGGCACCGTTTGATGTGGCTGTTGTGAACCTGAAGCCGGATGATGCGGCCTGTTCGGCCTGTGCCGAAGATCTGTATGGCAAGCTGATCGCCGGTGGCTGCGATCCGCTTCTGGATGATCGCGACGAGAGGCCGGGCGCAAAGCTGGCGAGTATTGATCTGATTGGTATCCCGTGGCAGATCGTTGTCGGCCCGCGTGGCATGGCGAATGGTGTCGTCGAGGTCAAGAACAGGGCAACGGGCGAAAGCGTCGAAGTTTCGCCAGAATCCGCGCTTAGCATGGTGGCCATTGACGACGCTCTGGCGGGTTAGCGCCATACGGCACCCAAACCCGGCGGCGTGTCAGCCCGCGATTTTGGCATGATGACACGTTTCGCATGATGAAAGGAACCTGATGCGCCTGTTTTCCCCTGTCGAGCGGCTGTTGGCGATGCGCTATATGCGGGCACGCCGGGCAGAGGGATTCATTTCCGTCATCGCCTGGTTTTCGCTCGCTGGTATTACGCTTGGCGTTGCGACATTGATTATTGTGATGTCGGTGATGAACGGGTTTCGGGCCGAATTGATTGGCCGGATTCTGGGGTTGAACGGTCATGTCGGTGTCTATGCCACCGAGAACCGTGGAATCGAGAATTTTGATGATCTGTCGATCAGTCTGGCTGAAATACCCGGTGTGATCGCTGTTACCCCGCAGATCGAGGGACAGGTCATGGTGACGCGCGCCGCGGTCAATATCGGGGCGGTGATCCGGGGGGTGAGGTGGTCCGACCTCGCGGCACGCCGCCCCTTGTGGGATGCGCTCGACAAGTCGGCAATCGAGGCGTTTCGAAATGCCGAAGGGGTGCTGATCGGCAAGGGCATGGCGTTCAAGACCGGCGCGGCTGTCGGTGACACGATCACGCTGACGGCGGCCCGCGGCGAGGCAACCGCATTCGGCACATTGCCAAAGCGTCGTACCTTTCGGGTGGCGGGTATTTTCGATGTCGGGATGCATGAATATGACACCAGTTTCGTGTTTATGCCGCTTGTCATGGCGGATGATTTTCTTGGGATGAAGGGGCGTGCGTCGGGACTGGAAATCTACACGGACGACCCGCAGAACATCGGTATATTCCGGATCTTGGTTGCGGACAGGCTGAGCGGCGATCTTCGGGCCTTTGACTGGTTGCAGCGCAACAGAACCTTCATCAATGCCCTGCGGGTCGAACGCAATGTGATGTTCCTGATCCTGACGCTGATCATATTGGTTGCGGCGTTCAACATCATCTCGTCGATGATCATGCTGGTTCGCTCGAAACATGCCGATATCGCGGTGTTGCGGACGATGGGGGCCGGTGCCGGGACGATTATGCGGATCTTCCTGATGACAGGGGCCAGCATCGGCATCATCGGCACGCTTGCCGGTACGGTTCTCGGTCTGCTGTTCTGTTGGAAGATCGGGTCGATCCAGGGTTTTATCGAATCGATTTCCGGGGCCGAGCTGTTTGCCGCCGAGATCTATTTCCTGTCAACCTTGCCGGCGCAGGTAGACCCGACCGAAGTCGGTCTTGTCATCGCGATGGCGCTGGCCCTGTCATTCCTTGCCAGCCTCTATCCTGCATGGCGGGCCGGCAGGATTGCGCCGGCCGAGGTGCTTCGCAATGAATAATCCGAACGGCAACGGCAAGATCAGGCTGGAGATGCAGCAGGTCAGCCGGCAGTACCAGCAGGGTGGCACGGTCATCAATGTCCTTCGTGAGGCTAGCCTGTCCATTCGGGGCGGCGAGATGACCGCGCTGGTTGGGCCGTCCGGGTCTGGAAAGTCGACATTGCTGAATATAGCCGGTCTTCTGGAACGCCCCACCAGCGGTGATGTGATCATCGACGGCACACCGACAGGGGCTCTGAACGGTCGTCGTCGTGGACGTCTTCGCGGCAGCCATGTCGGGTTCGTGTTTCAGTTCCACCGGCTGTTGCCGGAATTTTCGGCGCTTGAGAATGTAATGATTCCCCAGATGCTGGGCGGGCTGTCACGTCTGGAAGCCGAAACACGCGCGGAACAGCTTCTTGGCATGGTTGGCCTCGCCGACCGGCGCGAGCATCGACCCGGCACCCTGTCAGGCGGCGAGCAGCAGCGTGTTGCCATCGCCCGCGCCGTGGCCAATGCGCCGCGTGTGCTGCTGGCAGATGAGCCAACGGGCAATCTCGATCCCGACACCGCCGACGATGTGTTCCAGCACCTGAAGAAGATTGTGCGCGGTACCGGCGCAGCGGCCCTGATCGTGACCCATAATGAGCGTCTGGCGGCGACAATGGACAGGCGTTTGACGATCCGGAACGGTCAGATCGTCGAACTCTGAGCATCCTGACCGGGCTGGCGCGGTAAAAGCAGTTTGCCCGGTCTGCGCGCTGCGATATCCTGCGGGTATCAATTCCATCGGACGGACCCCATGCCCACGTCATTTGTGCATTTGCGCGTGCATTCAGCCTATTCCCTGGCGGAATCAACGCTTCGTCTGAAGCAGCTTGCGGCGCTTGCCACGGGTGATTCGCAGCCAGCCGTTGCCATCACCGACAGCAACAACATGTTTGGGGCGCTGGAATTCTCGCAGATGATGATGGCGGCGGGCGTACAGCCGATCATTGGTCTGGAATGTCTGCTTGGTGATGAACGGGGTATCGGCGAGGTGGTTCTGCTGGCGCAGACCGAAGCTGGATATACAACGTTGTGCCGGTTGAATTCACAGGCACTGCTGTCTGTCGAAGGGGGGGATGAACCGGTCATCCCGGTCACATCCCTGATGGAGGCTGGCGAGGGGGTGATTCTGCTGACCGGTGGCAGTGAAAACGGCTTTGTCGGCCGGGCGGCGGCGGATGGTCAGGCAAGCCTGGTTGCCGCGCGCCTCGGCGCGCTGTCGAAGGCGCTTCCGGGCAATGTCTATATCGAGCTTCAGCGTCATGGTCTGGCTTCGGAACAGCGGGCCGAGCCAATCCTTCTGGATGCGGCGCTGAGTACGGGGCTGCCGCTTGTGGCCACCAATGATTGCCGCTTCGAAAGCCGTGACATGGAGGTTCCGCATGACGTCCTCGTGTGCATCGGCACCGGACGTAAACTGGCCGAAGATGACCGCCGTCGCTTTTCGGCCGAACATTATTTCAAGACGGCTGACGAAATGGCGGCGCTGTTCGCAGATGTACCGGAGGCAATACGCAACACTCTGGTCATTGCGCAGCGTTGCAGCGTCATGGCCGAGAAGCGAGACCCGATCCTGCCTCCATTCCAGGCCGAAAGCGGGCTGAATGAAGAAGCCGAACTGCGCCGGCAGTCCGAATTGGGGCTGGAGGACCGGTTGCAACGCCATGTATTCGAGGCCGCGATGGATCAGGCGGCGCGTGACGAGGCTGCCACCCCCTATCGGGAGAGGCTTGCCTACGAACTTGGTGTGATTGGTCAGATGGGATTCCCCGGCTATTTCCTGATCGTCGCCGATTTCATTCAATGGGCCAAGCGCCAGGGCATCCCGGTGGGGCCGGGACGGGGATCCGGTGCCGGGTCGGTCGTTGCCTGGGCGCTGTCGATCACGGACCTTGACCCGTTGCGGTGGGGCTTGCTGTTCGAACGGTTTCTCAATCCGGAACGTGTGTCGATGCCTGATTTCGATATCGATTTCTGTCAGGACCGGCGTGACGAGGTCATCGCCTATGTTCAGGAAAAATATGGCTATGATCGTGTTGCACAGATCATCACCTTTGGATCCCTGCAGGCCCGCGCCGCGCTTCGCGATGTTGGGCGGGTTCTGGAAATGCCCTATTCGCAGGTCGACCGGATTGCCAAGCTGATACCCAACAACCCGGCCAATCCGACCACCATTGCGCAGGCGCTTGAAGGCGAAGAGGATTTGCGTCGGCAGCGCCGTGAGGACGAGCAGGTTGCCGAGTTGATCGACACCTCGATGAAAATCGAAGGCCTGTTCCGCCATGCCTCGACCCACGCAGCAGGGCTGGTGATCGGTGATCGCCCGCTTGAACAGCTTGTGCCGCTCTACCGCGACCCCCGCTCGCCGATGCCGGTAACGCAGTTCAACATGAAATGGGTTGAAAATGCCGGGCTGGTGAAATTCGACTTTCTCGGACTGAAGACGCTGACGGTTCTGGACCGCGCCGTGGCGTTTCTCGCGGCGCGCGGAACCGAGATCGATCTTGCCTCGATCCCGCTTGATGATGCGAAGACGTTCGAGATGCTGTCCGCCGGCGAAACAGTCGGGGTGTTCCAGCTTGAATCGGCCGGCATGAGGGATGTTCTGAAAGGACTGAAACCGGACAGGTTCGAAGACATTATCGCTGTTGTCGCGCTCTATCGGCCCGGGCCAATCGAGAACATCAAACATTATGTGGCGCGCAAGCATGACCCGTCACTTGTCACCTACATGCATCCGGCACTGGAACCTGTTCTGGCTGAAACCTACGGGATCATGATCTATCAGGAGCAGGTGCAGCAGGCGGCGCGCGTGCTTGCCGGCTATACGCTTGGCGGCGCTGATCTGCTGCGGCGCGCCATGGGCAAGAAGATCAAGGCCGAGATGGACAAACAGCGCCAGACCTTCATCGCCGGGTCGGTGGCGAATGATCTGACGGAGCAGCTGGCGTCCGATGTGTTTGACCAGATTGCCGCTTTTGCCGGCTATGGCTTCAACAAGTCGCATGCGGCCGCCTATGCGCTGGTGTCATATCAAACCGCCTATCTTAAGGCGAATTATCCCGAGGAGTTCATCGCCGCCTCGATGGCGCTTGATGCCGGCAGCACCGACAAGCTGGCTGCCTTCAGACAGGAATGCCAGCGGGCCGGCATTCCGGTTCTGCCGCCGGACGTCAACCATTCAGGTGCCAGCTTTACGGTCGAACCGCCGCAGAATGGCGGTGGGGCGGCGATCAGATATGCGCTTGGCGCCATTCGCAATGTTGGCGCCGAGGCGATGTCGCGTCTTGTCGAGGAACGGGAGGCCAATGGCGTCTTTGCCGATCTGTCGGATTTCCTGTGCCGTCTGCCGCGTGAAGCCGCAAACAGGCGTCAGATCGAACATCTGATTCGCGCTGGTGCGCTTGACGGTCTGCACGCCAACAGGCGTGAACTTGTTGAAAATATAGACGGTATTCTTGGCCATGCCGAGGCCATGTGGCGCGACTCGCAATCAAGCCAGGACAATCTGTTCGGGGGTGATGACGCGCTGGACAGCACAGTGCGGCTTCGGAGTTGCGATGACTGGGGCGGCATGGACAGGTTGCGCGAGGAGTTTGATGCGCTCGGCCTGTATCTGTCCGCCCATCCACTTGACGGCTATGTGGGGCGGCTTGACCGGTTGCAGGTGACATCGGCAGCCGCACTTGCCGAAATGATCGAATCGCGTGTGGTCAAGCCACGGGTTCATCTTGCCGGATCGGTCACATCGAAACAGGTTCGTATCTCGCAGCGTGGCAACAAATTTGCCTTTGTCCAGTTCACCGACCAGACGGGCATGTTCGAGGTTACGTTTTTTGCCGACATTCTGGCCGAAAGCCAGGAATTGCTGGACAGCGACATGCCGGTGCTGGTCGCGGCCAATCTGCGCCTTGAGGAAAACGGTCCCCGTTTGACGGCGGCGCGCGTGCAGGCGCTTGATGATGCGATCGCGGCATGGAATGGCGGTGTGGGCGTCGTGGTTCAGGACGACCGGCCTCTGTCAGCCCTGAAATCGCTTCTTGCAGATGACGGCCCCGGGCAGGCCGAGGTGAAGCTGCAGATGGAGTGGGACGGCAAGGCGGTGAGCATTGCACTGCCCGGGCGTTACAAGCTGAGCGGTGAGATCAGACAATCTCTTCGCCAGCTTCCCGGGGTGATGGAAGTCAGGGATCTGTAGGCTGTTTTGCCGGGGTGATGACGGGGCCGGATTTCGGCTTGCATTTCCACGCTGCTTTGGGTAGACCACACGCAATTCACACATGCGGGCTCGCGCCCGTCGGCAGCAGTCGACAGGGGGCATTCCGGTGAGGGCCAGGTGGCCTTTCATTTCCTGCATGGAGGCTCAACCGGAGAACAGGAGTTTTTCAGAATGTCTCTGCCAACCTTTTCCATGCGCCAGATGCTTGAAGCTGGCGTTCATTTCGGTCACAGCACCCGTCGCTGGAACCCGCGCATGAAGCCGTTCATTTTCGGCGAGCGTAACAAGATCCACATCCTTGACCTGCAACAGACCGTGCCGATGCTGCATGCCGCGCTGAAGGCGCTGAGCGATGTTACGTCGCGCGGTGGCCGCGTGCTGTTCGTCGGAACAAAACGCGCCGCAGCTGACAAGATTGCCGAGACAGCACGCAATTGTGGTCAGTATTACGTCAACCACCGCTGGCTTGGCGGCATGATGACAAACTGGGCGACCGTGTCACGCTCGATCCGCCGGCTTCGCGATCTCGAAGCGCGGATGGAAAGCGACGAGATCAACCAGCTGACCAAGAAGGAAGTTCTGCAGCTGACACGCGAACGCGACAAGCTGGAGCTGACCCTTGGCGGGATCAAGGAAATGGGCGGCCTGCCAGATATGCTGTTCATCATCGACACCAACAAGGAAGCCATTGCCGTTGAGGAAGCCAATCGTCTCGGCATTCCGGTGATTGCCATTGTCGACTCCAATGCCAAGCCGGAAGGTGTGGACTATATCGTTCCGGGAAATGACGATGCGATGCGTGCCATTTCCTTCTATTGCGAGCTTGCGCAGGCAGCCGTTCTTGATGGTCTGCAGACCGAGCTGATGAAGAGCGGCGGTGACGTCGGCGAGGCAAGCGAGGCACCGGCCGAGGCGGCCGTGAGCGAGGCAGCGTCCGAAGAGGCTGCTCCTGCAGCGGAAGAGGCCCCGGCAGCTGAGGAGGCGCCAGCCGCAGAAGACGCAGCACCTGCAGTCGAGGCCGCTGGCGAGGAAGCCGCAAGCTAGGCGCGGTTCTGCCGTGTGACATTGAAATCAACGACCGCCCCGGGAACGGGGCGGTTTGGTATGTGAAGACCATATCGAAATCAACACCATTCAACACAGGAACATGATGATGAGCGTGACAGCTGCACTTGTTAAGGAACTTCGCGAAAAATCCGGCGCCGGCATGATGGATTGCAAAAAGGCACTTGCCGAGACCAATGGCGATATGGAGGCGGCGATTGACTGGCTTCGCACCAAGGGTCTGGCAACAGCCGCCAAGAAATCCGGGCGTGTGGCCTCGGAAGGACTTGTCGCCTTCTGCGTGGACGGCACCAGGGGCGCGGTTATCGAACTCAATGCCGAGACCGACTTTGTTGCCCGCAATACCGAATTCCAGGAATTCGCCGCAACATTGGCAAAGCTGTCGCTTGATGTTGATGATCTGGATGCGCTGGCAGCGGTCGACTACCCCGAGACAGGCCGCAATGTTGCAGAAGAACTGACAAACAAGATCGCCACCATTGGCGAGAACATGTCGCTTCGTCGGATGGCCAAGCTTTCGGTCGGTTCGGGCACAGTTGTTCCCTACATGCACAATTCAACGGCGCCGGGCCTTGGACGTATTGGCGTTCTGGTCGCGCTTGAGTCGAGTGCCGGTGCGGATGCGCTTGAAGGTCTTGGCAAGCAAGTCGCCATGCATATTGCAGCGACATCGCCAGCCAGCCTTTCGGTTGAGGATCTTGATGCCGACGCGGTTCAGCGTGAGCGCGATGTTCTGATCGAACAGGCAAAAGCATCCGGCAAGCCGCAGGAGATCGCCGAGAAGATGGTCGAGGGCCGGATGAAGAAGTATTATCAGGAAGTGGTTCTTCTTGAGCAGACCTCGGTGATCGACGGCGAAACACGGATTGCCGATGTTGTTGCCAATGCAGGAAAGGAAACCGGCGCAGAGATTGCGTTGACAGGTTTCGTCCGCTTTAATCTTGGCGAGGGCATCGAGAAGGAAGAAACGGACTTTGCGGCCGAGGTGGCAGCGCAGCTGTCCTGATCCGGTAGTGTCCTGGCGTTCACCCGGAGATTGACATGACAGACGGTGATGACAACAGCGGCGGATCACAATATCTGTATCCGCGAGTTCTACTGAAAATTTCGGGTGAATCCCTGATGGGCAGCCAGTCCTATGGGATTGACCCGGAGATGGTTGCCACCGTTGCCCGCGAGGTAAGGGACGTCATCGAGTCAGGCGTGGAAACCTGTCTTGTCATCGGTGGTGGCAATATCTTTCGGGGCATGTCCGCCGCCGCTGCGGGGATGGAGCGGGCCACCGGGGACTATATGGGAATGCTGGCCACCGTGATGAATGCGCTGGCCATGCAGAATGCGCTGGAAACACTCGGCGTGCCGACGCGGGTCATGTCGGCCCTGCCGATCAGCGCCGTTTGCGAGCCCTATATTCGGCGGCGGGCGATGCGCCACCTCGAAAAGGGGCGTGTGGTCATCTTTGCGGCCGGAACAGGTAATCCCTTCTTTACCACGGATACAGCGGCGGCGCTGCGGGCCTCGGAGATGGGGTGTGCGGCGCTGCTGAAAGGCACGCGGGTTGATGGCGTATATTCTGCCGATCCTGAAAAGGAGCCTGATGCTGTCCGTTATGACAGCCTGTCCTATCTGCAGGTGCTTTCCGAAGACCTGCGGGTAATGGATGCGTCGGCCGTATCTCTGGCGCGTGAGAATAACATCCCCATACTTGTGTTCTCGATTGAAGACAGCGGCGGTTTTGAACGCGTCCTGCAACACAAGGGAAAATTCACCATTGTGAGTTAGACTTGTTTAGTCTTGGCGCTTCACAATCATGCTCGTTATGCACATGATGTGCGGTGCCGATGAAGATAGCGAACGGAGAATGGCAGATGGCCGAGGTCGATCTTGATGATATTAAGCGCCGTATGGACGGCAGCCTGAGCAGTCTGAAAACCGAATTCATGGGATTGCGGGCTGGCCGGGCATCGACCGGCATGCTCGAGCCGATCATGGTTGATGCGTATGGATCAAAGATGCCGATTACCCAGGTTGGCAATATCTCCGCCCCGGAACCACGTCTGCTGACAGTAACAGTGTGGGATGCGTCGTTGACGGCATCGGTGGAAAAGGCCATTCGGGAATCGGATCTCGGTCTCAACCCGATGGCTGAAGGTACATTGATCCGCGTGCCGATCCCCGATCTGTCCGAAGAACGCCGCCGTGACATGGTAAAGGTTGCCGGTCGTTATGCCGAAGCCGCCCGTGTATCGGTTCGCAATGTCAGAAGAGATGGCATTGAGGCAGCGCGGAAAATGGAAAAGGACAGTCTGATTTCCGAAGATGAACGCCACGATCTCGAGACCGACATCCAGAAGCTGACAGACGATCATGTGAAGCTGATTGACGAGGCCTTGGCCAATAAAGAAAAGGAAATCACCCAGGTCTGACGACCAATCCACCTGCCCAATGAAACCGGAGTGTTCATTACCCATGCCGACACCACCTCATCATCTGGCCATAATCATGGATGGCAACCGGCGCTGGTCACGTCAGCGCGGTGTGGCGGTGTTGCGTGGTCATCAGCAGGGGTCAAACACACTCAAAACCATTGCCAGACATGCGCATGACCGGGGGGTCCGGTGGCTGTCTGCCTTTGCCTTTTCAAGCGAGAACTGGACACGTCCAAGACCCGAAGTTGACGGGCTGATGGGGTTGCTTCGTGGCTTCCTCGAAAATGATATAAGTGAACTGAATGCTGAAAATGTGAAATTGCGGGTGATCGGCAACAGGTCGCGTCTCGCATCACACCTTGGCAAGCTGATCGAGTGGGCCGAACAGGAAACCGCATCCAACACTGGGCTGAATCTGTCTCTGGCGCTTGATTTCGGTGGTCGGCAGGACATTGTGTCGGCGGCGCGCAGCCTTGCGACAGAGGCAGCCAATGGTCTTATTGATCCTGGCAATATTACCGAGGATATTCTGAAATCCCGGATGGAGGTGTCACCGCTTCCTGAAATCGATTTGCTGATCCGTACAGGAGGTGAACAGCGTCTGTCCAATTTCATGTTGTGGGATCTGTCCTACGCGGAACTGCTTTTCTCGCCAAAATTATGGCCGGACTTCACAGCCGACGATCTGGACGCCGCGATCCAGGAGTTTTCAGGGCGAGAGCGGCGTTTTGGGGGAGATGCTGTGGCTTCGGCTGAAGCGGGTCGTGAAAAGTCTGATAACGTGACACCGATGTCCGACAAACGACGCACAGTCTGACATCGGCATGGTGGCACCTTCACCATCCGGAACGCATCGCCGTATTTTTGGCGCTCTTTTATTCCTTCCGCTTATCGCACTATTCATCCTGTCACAGTCCATTGCCCAGTGGTTGCTGGTTCCGCTGGCGCTTGTCATGGCCTGGGAGTTTGCGGTGATGATGGCGTTGCCATGGCCCGTACGCCTGGTGTTGATGTTGGATTTTGTTTTCTTCTCCCTGCCGACACCACTGATCCGCCCTATGGAAATGGCGACGAATATGTCGCTTCTGCCTGTATTTCTGGCGTTTGGCGGTCTGATTGTCACATTCGTATGGATGTCGTCACGAAATCGACTGGCGGCGGTGTTCATAGCGATATTGGTCATCTGTATCCTTGCGGCACGTGAACTGCTTGGTCTGACAGACGGACATATCGCCCTGTTGGCTCTTGCCGCTGTGGTGGCGGCCTGTGACATTGCGGCCTATTTTGTCGGGCGCCGTGTCGGCGGTGCCAAACTTGCGCCGCTGATATCTCCGAACAAGACCCGATCAGGGGCGGCTGGCGGCGTGCTGGGCGCGATATTGGCCTCGTTGCTGGTCATGCCGTTTTTGCCGTTCTCAGGGGTCGAACTGGTAGTTGGGGCGGTAATCATATCTGGTCTTGCGCAGGGTGGTGACTTGCTCGAATCAGCGCTGAAGCGCAATCTCGGGGTAAAGGACAGCGGCACCCTCATTCCCGGGCATGGCGGGTTTCTGGATCGATTTGACGGCTATCTTCTTACATTGCCTGTGATGTGCCTTTATATGGTGTGACAAGGTGGTATGCAGCGCTGCCATCCGCAGGGTTCGGTTAGGGTTTCAGGCGTGGTGAAAAAAATTTCAATCTTCGGATCCACGGGGTCCATCGGCACCAGCACCCTGGCTCTTGTCGAAAGCTGTCCGGACAAGTTTGATGTGCATGTGCTTGTTGCTGGCTCCGGTGCCGAGCTGCTGGCGGAACAGGCCCTTCGTCATCGGCCCGCATATGTCGGGCTGGCATCCGATGAAAATATCGAAATCCTGCGAACAGCCCTGAAAGGGTCCGGCATCGAGATTGTCGTTGGCGAGGCGGCCTGTACAGCGCTGGCGCGTGAAAAGGTTGATGTGGTTGTTGCGGGCATTGTGGGTCTGGCTGGATTGCCATCGGTAATGGCGGCCCTTGAATCCGGGCAGACGGTGGCGCTTGCGAACAAGGAATCGCTTGTTTCGGCAGGGGCGCTTGTAACCGGTACCGCAGCGCGGCATGGCGCCAGATTGCTGCCTGTGGACAGCGAGCATAGTGCCATTTTTCAGTGCTGGCTTGGCTGGGCGGGGCACGCTGTTTCGACACACGGCGCTCCGACAGACGGCGCGGGGCCTGCAGATATGGACATTATCCGTCATATCTGTCTGACGGCATCAGGTGGCCCGTTTCGCGAATGGCCACTGGACAGGTTTTCCGAGATCACGCCGGCGCAGGCGGTTCGGCACCCCAACTGGTCGATGGGACGAAAAATTTCTGTTGATAGCGCCACAATGATGAACAAGGGGCTGGAGGTCATCGAGGCAGCCTGGCTTTTCGGTATCGACAGTGAACGGATCGATGTGTTGATCCATCCTCAGGTGGCAATTCATGGGATGATCTATTTCAATGATGGCTCGGTTGTCGGCCAGCTTGGCACGGCCGATATGAAAACCCCGATATCCTATGCTCTTGGTTGGCCTGACAGGTTGAACTGGTATCCCGAACCATTGGATCTGGCAGCGATGGGACGGCTGGATTTCTCGGCCGTGGACGACAGGCGATATCCCTGTTTTCGTCTTGCCAGACAGGCACTGCGCGCTGGTGGTGTGATGCCGACCGTTCTGAACGCGGCAAACGAGATTGCAGTTGAGGCGTTTCTTGACGGTCAGATAGGATTTACCGATATTGCTGCTATTGTTGACCGGGTTCTTGAACAAGCGCCGACGGGGGATCTTGAAAGCCTTGCCGCGGTCTTGGATATTGATGCGCGCGCGCGCGATCTTGCCCGCACTTGTGTGGAGCGTAACAGCTGAATAGACGGAACAGGAGACATTTACCACCATGCCAGAACTGAGTGCGCTACAGCTGATCATCGGGTTTCTGCTGCTGTTGACCCCGGTGGTGTTCTTCCACGAGCTTGGTCACTACTGGATGGCGCGCCGCGCCGGGGTAATTGTCGAGGTGTTCTCGATTGGGTTCGGTCCCGAAATCTATGGCTGGACATCATCAAAAACAGGCACGCGCTGGCGGATCGCGGCGATTCCTCTTGGCGGCTATGTTCGCATGCGCGGTGATGAAAGCGAGGCCGGAGGCGCCAACAGTGACGCCGCTACCGTTCCTGGCAGCTTTGCCGGAGCAGGTCTGTGGTGGCGCATAGGCATCGTCGCCGCCGGGCCTGTCGCCAATTTCATTCTTGGCATTGTGCTGTTTGCGATGGTGTATATGACGGCGGGCAAGATCTTCCTGCCGGCACAGATCGGCGAGGTTTTGCCGGATGGCGCTGCTGCCGAGGCTGGATTGCAGGCCGGTGATCTCGTTACTGACATTGATGGCATCAATGTTCGCGATTTCAACGATCTACGTGGTCTTGTCGTGGAAAGTCCCGGCCGTCCCTTGGCATTCACTGTTTTGCGCGATGACAGGGAAATGAACTTCACCGTCACACCGACACCCCAATACAATGAATCCATGCAGCTCTATATGGGGGTGCTGGGTGTCAAATCAGCCGGGGGCGGTAGCAGAGAACGTCTCCTTCCAGGCAGCGCCCTGGCCGCGGCGACGTCGGATGCGTTCAGAATGTCCGTGATGATCCTGCGGGGGCTGGCCCGGCTTGGAACCGGGAAGATGCAGGCAGGTGAAGTGCAGGGGCCGGTTGGCATTGCCAAGATTTCGGGGTCTGCGCTGCAGCAGGGGATCATTCCCTTTATCCTGCTGACTGCGGTCATTTCGATCAATCTGGGACTGATCAATCTGATGCCGATCCCGGCGCTGGATGGTGGGCATCTGGTATTCTTCTTCTACGAGGCACTTTTTGGCAAACCGCTCCCGCTTGAACTCCAGAATGTTCTGCTTCGCGGGGGGATTGCGATTCTACTTGGATTGACGGTGGTTCTTGTTGTGTTCGATGTCACCCGGCTGATTGGCTAGGAACGCGATGAAGGCTGTGTCTGAAATGCACGCTTTGATAACTTCGGCGGCATGGGTATAGTCTGGCTGACAGACCGGGAGAAGACTGCCATGCCGAAACCACTGCTCATCCTTGTGTTATTGCTGGCTTTGGCAATGGGGTCGACATCGCCGGTAACCGCACAATCCGCAGACCAGCAGGTCCGCGTCGAGGAAATTGCAGTGTCGGGAAACCGGCGGGTTGCCATCGGTACGGTGCTGTCCTATCTGCCGGTCCGTGTCGGTGACAGTGTCAGTCGCAGTTCGCTGAGCATTGCGTTGGAACGTCTTTACGAGACCGATCTGTTCGCGGACATCAATATTGATATCGATGGTTCGGTTCTGCGCATCGATGTTGTCGAAAATCCTATCATCAACAGGGTGAATATCGAGGGCAATGATGCTCTTGATGACGAAAAACTTCTTGAAATCATTGATATTCAGCCGCGGCGTGTGTTCACCCGCCGGCTTGCCGTCGAGGCAAGCCAGAAACTGCTGAAGGTGTATCAGGCGGCTGGCCGTTACGCCGCTGTTGTCGATCCGCAGATCATCGAGCTTGATGACAACCGCGTTGATCTGGCCTTTGTCGTCAAGGAAGGCCCGCTGATCAAGATCAGTTCCATTACCTTCAACGGAAATGAGCGCTTTTCCGATTCAGCCTTGCGGCGTGCGATTTCAAGTCGTGTCAGCAACTGGTGGGCTTTTTTCGCGACCTCGGATAAATATGACGAGGCGCGGCTTGACTATGATGTCCGACTGTTGCGCCAGTTCTACCTGTCCAGGGGCTATGCCGACATTGACGTATCGCGTGCGCAGGGTGGTCTTTTGCCGGATCGTCGCGGATTTGCAGTATCCTTCGTCCTGAAGGAAGGGGCCAGATACAAGGTCGGCGACATCTCGATTGAAAGTCAGATAGAAAATGTGGATCTGGATGCCTTGCGCCAGAATTTTGATTTTGGAGGGGACGGTTGGTACGACGTGCGGGCACTGGAACAGGGGTTGCTCGATATCACCAACGAACTTGGCGCGCTTGGTTACGCCTTTGTGAATATTGAACCTGAAGTAATTACAGATCCAGAGACGCAGACACTGGATATTCAGGTGCGGATTGGCAAGGCGCAGAAGAATTTCATCGAGCGAATTGAAATTGTGAACAATGTCCGCACGCTTGATTCCGTTATTCGTCGTGAGTTCGAGCTAGTAGAAGGTGATGCGTTCAACCAGCTGAAGCTTGAGCGCTCCATTCGTAACATCCGAAATCTCGGCTTCTTCTCTGATGTATCTGTCCGCAACTTTGTTGGTAGTTCCGAGGAGCAGACAGTCACCGAGGTCACAGTGGAAGAGCAATCAACTGGTGAATTCTCGATAGGGCTTGGCTATTCCTCCCTCGATCAGACCAGTTTCGCCCTTGGTCTTGATGAACGAAACTTCCTCGGATCCGGACGCGGCATCAATTTCAGCCTTGATGTGTCGGCAAGCCGGTCCAATGTGCGCGTTGGCCTGTCCGAACCCTATCTTTTCGGGCGCAACCTGACCGGGCGCGCGGCTGTGTTCAACGAAGAGATCAAGGAAGATACATTTTCCATCACGCGGCGGGGTTTTGATTTTGGAATCGGATTTGCTGCCGCGAATGATTACTTCCACCGGGTTGGATATGAAATCTCGCAGTCGGAAACCAATGAAAAATCAACTACTTCGCAATCCATTACCGGCGAGAACGGCAAGAACATTCTGAAATCCGCGGCAAGCTACACCTTCGGTCAGGACAGGCTGGACAACAGATTCGATCCTTCGGAAGGCTCGCTATTTGAAGTTGCCCAGGAACTCGCCGGTATCGGTGGTGATGCACGATATCATCGTCTTGTCCTGTCCGGGGCGTATTACAGGCCGATCATGTTCAATACCTTTTTCCTTGGTACCAAGGGACGGATTGGTCAGGTTACGGGGCTTGGCGAAGACGTCACACAGTCGCAGCGTTTCTTCCTTGGCGGACGCCGCGTTCGGGGTTTCGATGGCAGCGGCATCGGACCACGTGACAACGGATCCAATGCTGCTGTTGGTGGCAACAAGGTATTCAACGGCACGTTCGAGGTGGTGTCACGGGCCGGCATCAGCCAGGATCTCAGTATGCGATGGACCGTCTTTTCCGACTTCGGATCAGTGTGGGGAACCGACTATCCCACAGGTGTGAAAGGTGCCAATGACGCATCTGTCAGAACATCGGTTGGAGCGGGCATTTTGTGGGATACGTTCATTGGGCCGATGTCTTTCTACTGGGCGAAACCCACAACAAAGAAGAGCTATGACCAGACAAGGACCTTCCAGTTCACGATCGGCACAAGGCTCTGACAGCGCTTTGTCTTCCGGTGGTTTCCTTGCTTTCCTGACGGGTATTGTCCTCGTCCTGAGCCTGACGTTTGGCGATGTTATCGCGGCGTCTGCTCAGCAACCGGGGCAGTCTGGCGCGGATCTGCCCAACGCGGCGGCGGTTGATCGCGCAGTTGCCGATAATACGGCCAGAAATGCGATCGCACGGATTGGGCTGATTGATCTTGACGGGGTGTTGAGAGCGTCTGCCGGTGCAGCGCGCGTGCGTGAACTCCTTGATGAACAGAGGCTCGAATTTCAGCGTGAATTTGCCGCGCGTGAGACGGCTCTGCAGGAGGCTGAGCGCAAGCTCGTGGCCAAGCGAGCAGAGCTTGACGAAGCGGAATTTGCGCGTCGGCTTGCCGACTTCGAGGCCTCGGTGACGCAGATCCAGAAAGAGATCCAATATCGGCGTGAGGCCATTGACGTCGCCTTTCAGGAGGCGCAGTCAAAGCTTCGCGGCCTGGCAATCCAGATTGTCACCGACCTGGCACAGGAACGCCAGCTTGACCTTGTTCTGTTTCGTGAATCGGCGTTGATCTTCCTGCCGGATCTCAACCTTTCCGATGAGGTTCTGCGTCGGTTGGACGAGCGGACAAAGAATGCCCGGATCGAAGTGACCGTCAGTCCTGCTGTCACGAAGGAATGAGGCGCTCCATGGCCATTGATCCACATTTCTTTTCTGTGACCGCGCAACAGGCCTCCAAGCTGGCGCAGCTTGTCGGTTGCGAGGTGCGAGGTGATGGTGACCTCATGGTCACCAATGCCGCGCCTGTCGAGCTGGCAGGTGCGGGTGATCTGACATTTCTCGGCGATGACATGGGGCCGGATGTGATGTCACGGCTTGGCGCTGCCATTGTGGTCACAACAGCTGATCTGTCTTCGGCACTGCCGGAAAGCTGTGTCTGCCTGCTGTCGGACAAACCTCGGCGTGATTTTGCCAAGGCACTTGCCGCGCTTGTCACCGACAGACCGGATGATTGGCTTGATCAGCCATCCGGTGCGATGCCCGGCGTCCAGATCGGACCCGGCGCGACCATTGGCGTTGATGTCGAAATTGGTGATGGCTCGATCATCGCGCCGGGAGCGGTGATCCATTCCGGTGTCAGGATTGGGCGACAATGCCGCGTTGACGCCCATGCCGTGCTGTCGCATTGCGTGCTTGGGGATAACGTAGTTGTCGGGGCGGCAACCGTGATTGGTGGTCCCGGCTTTGGGTTTGAAGTTACCCCCGACGGTCCGGTTCATCTGCCTCATGTCGGCACTGTGACGATTGGCGAGGCAAGCCGCATCGGCGCTGGATGTGCGATTGACCGTGGCACGCTTGGCGTGACGGCAATCGGATGTCAGGTGATGATCGACAATCATGTCCACATTGCGCATAACTGCCAGCTTGGCGACCGCGCGGTTCTGGCCGCACAGGTAGGACTTGCCGGTGGTGTGAGGATTGGCGAGGGCGCGATGCTGGCCGGACAGGCGGGGGTCAGCTCGCAGGTTGCCATAGGAAAGGGGGCGATTGTCATGGGGCAGTCCGGCGTCACCAAGGATGTCGGCGATGACATGACAGTTGTCGGGTTCCCGGCCACAGAGGCACGTGAAGCCTGGCGTGAACGTGCCGCGCTTCGTCGCCTGATTGCCAAATCAAGTCAGAGGAAAGAATAGTCTATGACCGAGCAGATCACCGAGCTTGATATTGATCAGATCCAGAAACGGATTCCCCACCGGCCACCAATGCTGTTGATTGAGCGTGTCGAAGATATTGTCCATGACACCAGCGCTGTCGGCATAAAGATGGTCAGTATCGGGGAGCCGTTCTTTGCCGGGCATTTTCCGGATTATCCAATCATGCCGGGTGTGCTGATTGTCGAGGCGATGGCACAGACCGCCGCCTGCCTGGCAAGTGTAACGCTTGGGAATGAAACCGATGACAAGCTTGTGTTCTTTGCCACCATCGACAAGGTGAAGTTTCGCAAACCAGTTCGCCCAGGCGCGCTTTTGAAACTGCATGTCGAGAAGGTCAGTGCGCGCGGCCCCCTATGGAAATTCACCGGTCATGCTACGGTTGACGGGGTGAAAACATCGGAAGCGGAGTTTGCCGCCATGATTGTTGACCCGCAGCGCTGATTACCTGTTTCTGTCGAAAGTGAAGCCATGACCGTTTCCATCCACCCGACTGCGATTGTCGACCCCGGTGCCACACTCGGCGAACAGGTCAGCATTGGTCCCTATTGTGTGGTTGGACAGCATGCGGTGCTTGGCGACAGAGTGACGTTGCACGCCCATGTTGTCATCGAGGGGCGGACAATGCTTGGCGCGGACAGCGAGGTGTATCCCTTTGCCGTTCTGGGCGCACCGCCGCAACACACGCGCTTTGCCGGCGAGGATTCAACGCTCGAGATCGGGCATCACTGTGTGATCAGGGAACATGTCACCATGCATCCCGGCACCGCTATCGATTCCATGCGCACGCGCGTTGGCAATCATGGCTTGTTTCTGGTGGCCTCGCATGTGGCGCATGATTGTGTGGTCGGGGATCATGTCATCTTTGCCAATAACGCGTCGCTTGGCGGGCATGCCAAGATCGGCAACCACGTGATGATGGGAGGGTTCGCCACGGTCCAGCAATGGTGCCGGGTCGGTGACCATGCCATGATTGCCTCGCAGACAGCGGTCGACAGCGATGTGATTCCGTTTGGCATCGCGGTTGGCAATCGCGCCTGTCTGACCGGGATCAATGTGATCGGGATGAGCCGCCGCGGCTTTGCCGACGAGAGCGTCTCGCGGCTTCGCAGCCTGTATCGCGAGCTGTTTCGTGGCGATGGCCTGTTCAAAGACCGTCTTGATACGGCGCGCCTGTCCTATGATGGCAGTGCCGAAGCCGCACAGATTTTCGCTTTCCTGGAAGATGCAGGTAAGAATGGTGTCTGCCAGGCTGCCTCAAGACAGGGGTCTTGATGGATCGCAGGGTCGGCAAACTGGCAGTCATTGCGGGTCAGGGCAGCCTGCCGCAGGCGCTTGCGGACAGTGCCCGACATCAGGGCCATGATGTGGTGATCTTTGCGGTGGACGGGCAGGCGGATGCGGTGTTTTCCGGCTATCAGACCGTGGTCGTTCCGCTCGGCGCGATTGGCCGGACACGTGATCTGCTTGTCGAGAATGGATGCACCAGTGTGGTTATGGCAGGCAAGATTCGTCGGCCGTCACTGGCCCAGCTGAAGCCGGATGCCGCGGCGGTGAAAATACTTGCAAAGGTGGTGGGGCGCGGCGACGACGCTCTGCTTCGGGCCATTGCCGGTTATTTTGCTGAAGCCGGGATCGAAACCATCGCCCCGGACAGGCTGATGACGCGGGCCAGCATGCCACCGGGCGTTCTTGCCGGTGCCCTTGACCCCGACATGCAGCCGGATATCGATCTTGGCGTTGCCGTGTTGTCCGCGCTTGGGGATCATGATGTCGGGCAATCGGCCATCATTCAGGATCAGCGGGTGATTGCCATCGAGGCTGCTGAAGGAACCGACGCGATGCTGGCGCGCGCTGCCGCACTTCTGGATGCAACAGCGCCAGCCGCGGTTTTTGTCAAATGCAGGAAGATCGGGCAGGATGACAGGCTGGATGTGCCGGTTGTCGGTGTAGAAACATTGCGCCAGGCCGCAGCGGCGGGTGTTGGCGTGCTGGCGTTGCAGGCACAGGCGGTAATGCTGGCGGCTGCGCCAGAGGAACTTGCTGACATTGCTGAAGAGCTGAAGCTGACGGTGGTTGGAATTTGACGGCACCTGTCTTTATCCTGGCTGGCGAGCCATCCGGCGACAGGCTGGCAGCCAGCCTGATGCGCGCGGTTGAAGCCGGCTATGGGCCACAAAGCTGGATTGGGGTTGGCGGGCCCTCCATGCGCGCCGAAGGGTTGAAATCCAGCCACAATATGGACCAGTTGACTGTCATGGGATTCGGGTCGGCTCTGGCCGCTTACCCAAGACTGTCAAAATTTGCCGACAGGCTTGTCGAGGACATTGTCGCCGCCAGGCCACGTCTTGTCATCACCGTGGATGTAAAGGGATTCTCGTTGCGTCTGGCGGCGCGGCTACGCCGCCGCATGGCAACAGCAGGCTGGTCAGCGCCGATTATTCACGTTGTGGCGCCAACGGTATGGGCCTGGGGTGCATGGCGGCGTCATCGCGTTGCAAGGGCCGTGGACGGGTTGCTGTGTCTGTTCCCGTTCGAGCCGGACTATTTCCTGCCGCTTGGCGTCGAGGCGCATTTCATTGGTCATCCCGAGGCCTTCAATCCGGCCTATGACAGCCCGCGCAGACCGCCTGCAGATGACGGGGACAGGCCGCATCTTGTGATTCTGCCGGGAAGCCGGCGCTCGGAAATCCAGCATTTGCTGCGGCCCATGCTGCAGACCCTGCACCATCTGCGTGACACCCATCCGCAGATCACGGCGACAATTCCCACCCTGCCACTCATGCGTGCTGATATAGAGGCTGTCCTCGGCGAGGTTCCGGGCCTTTCACCTGTGGTCACGCTCGACGCGGAGGAGGGCGCGCTGTTCCGCGCCCTTGGGCACGGCGATGCCGTCCTCGCGGCTTCAGGCACAGTGACCCTTCAGACAGCGCTCTATGGTGTTCCGGGTGTCAGCTGTTACATCACATCCGGCCTGTCGGCCGCCATTGGACGGCGTCTTGTCAGGATGGACAGGGTGATCCTTCCCAACGCCATTCTGGACCGGCAGGTATATCCCTTCCTGTTCCAGCAAGCGGCGACACCAGGCGAGATGACGCGGGCAATGCTGAAGGTGCTGAATGACAATGAGGCTACGCCGCGCGCAAGACAGCACGCGGATGAATTGCGGCGGATCCTTCGCGGCACTTCCGACAGCTTTGAGGACAATGTGACACGCGCCCTTGCAGGGTGGCTGTCACCACCCAAGGTTTAAGCCTGGCGCAAGGGTCGGCAGGGTGGCTGATCAGCGCTTGTCGACGCTTACGAAGGAGCGTTGTGCCGGACCGGTGTAAAGCTGGCGCGGTCTGCCGATACGCTGCATCGGGTCGGTGATCATCTCGTTCCATTGTGCAATCCACCCGACGGTGCGGGCAACAGCGAACAGAACGGTGAACATCGAGGTTGGGAACCCCATAGCCTTGAGGATGATTCCCGAATAGAAATCAACATTAGGATACAGCTTTTTATCGATGAAATACTGATCCTTAAGGGCAATATCCTCAAGTGCCATAGCAAGTTCAAGAAGCGGATCCTCAACACCAAGATCATCAAGAACCTGGTGGCATGTCTCGCGAAGTACCTTGGCCCGTGGATCAAAATTCTTGTAGACGCGATGTCCGAAGCCGAACAGGCGGAACGGGTCATCGCGGTCGCGCGCGCGGGCGACGAATTCGGGAATATTATCCTTGTGGCCGATCTCGTTCAGCATGTTCAGCACAGCTTCATTCGCGCCGCCATGTGCCGGTCCCCACAGCGAGGCGATGCCGGCAGCAATACAGGCGAACGGGTTTGCACCCGACGACCCTGCTAGCCGAACGGTCGATGTCGAGGCATTCTGTTCATGATCCGCATGAAGAATGAAGATCTTGTCCATCGCGCTGGCCAGGATCGGGTTCACCTCATAATCCTCTGCCGGCACGGCAAAGCACATATGAAGGAAGTTTTCGGCATAGGACAGGTTGTTGCGCGGGTAATTGAACGGCTGGCCGAGCGAATATTTGAACGCCATCGCGGCCAGTGTCGGGATCTTTGCAATCAAGCGACGAGATGCGATTGTCCGCTGAACAGGATCATGGATGTCTGTCGAGTCATGATAGAAGGCCGACAGGGCACCAACCACGCCGCACATAATGGCCATCGGGTGCGCATCACGGCGGAAGCCGCGGAAGAAAATCGACAGTTGCTCATGGACCATGGTGTGGCGCGTGATCGCGTCGTCAAAGTCCGCTTTCTGGGTTTTATTCGGAAGTTCGCCTTCCAGCAGAAGGTAGGCAACCTCAAGGAAATCAGACTGGTTGGCAAGTTCCTCGATCGGATATCCGCGATGCAGCAGAACGCCTTCGTCACCATCGATATAGGTCAAGCCTGACAGGCAGGACCCGGTGGCTCCATAGCCCGGATCGAAAGTAAACATCCCTGTTTCGCCATACAGCTTGCGGATGTCGAGAACATCCGGGCCAATGGTGCCGCCGATCACCGGCAGCGTGACGCTGTTTCCGGACTCATTGTCCGTCAGGGTGACTGTTTTCTTTGGGTCGTTATTCATGGCCATGCCTGTCCTCGATTCAACGTGGCAATATTCTGTGGAAACGCCAGCGATACGTGACCCGGTGGCGCGCTGCATGGGGGAGCCCTTGATTAGCCCGAAAAGCTAGATTTTGCAAGTTTCTCGGACGCGTTTTTCACTTTCCTGCGGGCCAAGCGCAGCCATCACGTCGGTGATTGACGGTGACTGCCGGGTTCCCGTCAGCGCGGCCCGCAATGGCAGGCCGATATCCTTCATTTTCAGATCATTGGCACCAAGCCATTCCTTGAGGAAGGCGGCGAGTGATTCGGCGCTCCACGGCGCGTCGGGAAGGTCTTCGACAAGTGCCAGAAGCCGTGCCTTGGCGGTGTCATCAAGAAGACCTGCCGCATCTTCCTGTATCGGTGGCGCACCGTCATGGAGCAGGTAGCCGACGCTTTCGGCGATTTCCAGATGGGTTTTTGCACGCTCGGCGAGAAGCGGCATCAACCGGGTGATCCTGTCACGGGCAGCTGGACTTGTGGCTTCAAGATTCGGCGAGATGAGATCCCAGACGGTATCGGCCTCCAGATCGCGCAGATAATGGCTGTTTACATCCGCAAGCTTGTCAAAGTCGAAGCGCGCCGGTGATTTGCCAACCTGTTTCAGGTCAAACCAGGCGATGGCATTGTCGCGGGAAATGATCTCGTCATCACCATGACTCCAGCCCAGCCGGAGCAGATAGTTGGCGACAGCCTGCGGCAGGAATCCCATGTCGCGATAGGCATCAACCCCGAGTGCGCCATGCCGCTTTGAAAGTTTGGCGCCATCGGCACCATGAATCAGCGGGATATGGGCGAAGACCGGAACATCCCAGTCCATGCCACGATAGACCATGGTCTGGCGAAAGGCGTTGTTCAGGTGGTCATCGCCCCGGATCACATGCGTGATCCCCATATCGTGATCATCCACTACGACGGCAAGCATGTAGGTTGGCGTCCCGTCAGCACGCAGGATCACCATGTCGTCGAGTGTCTGGTTCTGGATCGTGACCTGGCCCTGAACAGCATCATCGATTGTCATCTCACCTGCGTCCGGCATGCGCATGCGAACCACAAACGGGGCATTCGGAGCGTCGCTTCGATCCCGCCAGGGCGAGCGGACAGGCACGCCGGTGGCGCGGGCCTCGTCGCGAAGCGAGGCAAGCTCATCCTCCGACAGATAGCATCTGTAGGCCGCGCCCCGGGCAACAAGTTCGGCCGCGATTTCGGCATGGCGCGAAGCACGGGCTGACTGGCTGATGGCGGGCTCGTCACCTTCAAGCCCAAGCCATGACAGGCCATCATGGATGGCGTCTATGGCTTCGCTTGTTGAGCGCTGGTGATCGGTATCTTCAATCCGCAGCAGGTACTTGCCGCCATGATGACGTGCGAACAGCCAGTTGAACAGGGCCGTTCGCGCGCCGCCGATGTGAAGAAAGCCGGTCGGTGAGGGAGCAAAACGGGTGACAACATTCATGGTCTGTTAAGGCCTCGCTGATAGGCTTTTGCCGAGGGTGCGGAACGCACCTTGTCGCGGTCTGGAAAACTGGCGGCATCCTAAGCAATGGTTGCCGGAAAGGCGAGGGGAAACCGTCATGCGGCTGATACCGGAACGACGAATCCTTGTCTATGTCGGGGTCATGATGGCCGGGGTGGCATTCGCCACCATCCATCACGACATGCTGGCATCAATCCCAATTGCCATTGCCGTGGGCTGTGGCTTTGTCATCGCCGCCGTGATGGGGCTTCGCCCGGTCGGCGGGCTGATACGCTGGCAGCCGATGATGGTGGCGCTTGGCTGGTGTCTGGCGGGCGTGCTGTCAGCGATGCTGCATATCGCTCAGCTGCCATCGGGCCTTGGAGACAGGGCGGGGCGGATTGATGTGGTCGGCACGATCGAACATGTCGATGGCCGGTTTGACAGACGGTTGCGAATGTGGCTTCGCGTTGGCGACATCATCGATGGTCCGGCTGATATTGCCCCTTATCTCGAGGGCAGGATTGTCAGGCTGTCAGTGCGACCTGTCGAGATGATACCGCGGGCAGGCGATATGGTGCGCGTGGTGGCGCGCATATATCCGCCACCTGGGCGGGTTCTGCATGGTGCGCCCGACTATTCGCTGCGCGCCCGCGCCCGCGATGTGGTGGCAAGCGGCTATGTTGTCGGCATCAGGGACCGGCCCCGTGAGGGCGGCTTCGGACAAAGCCTTGCGGCAGGTCTGTCATCCTATCGCCAGGCGCGGGCAGACCGGATCGCAAGCAGCATGACGGCACCCGCCGGAGGCATAGCGGCAGCACTGCTGATTGGCGACCGGCGCTACATCAGCGAGGCCACCTATGATCTGTTCCGCGGGTCGGGTCTTGCGCATTTGCTGGCCATTTCGGGGCTCCATATGGGGTTGCTGTGTTTCGGCCTGATCGCATGTCTGCGGGGGTTTGCCGCGCTCATGCCATCGGTTGCCTGCCGGTTTCCTGTTCACAAGTTCGCCGCCATTGCCGGCGTGATGGCTGGCTTTGGCTATGTTCTGCTCTCGGGGCTTTCGATCAGCGCCATACGCGCCTTTCTGATGGCACTGCTGATCCTCGCGGCGTGGCTGATGGACAGGCTTGGTCTGACCGTTCGCAATGTTGGTCTGGCGGCCGGTGCCATTCTTGTGTTTTCGCCATTGGCTCTGTTTTCTGCCGGGTTCCAGCTGTCCTTTGCGGCAACGGCGGCGCTTGTGATCTGGTTTGAAGGCTGGCGGCACAGGCAGTCCGGTACCGCCTCCGGCGGCAGGTTCATCAGGTGGGGGCTTGACCTTGTCACCGCGTCGATGATCGCCAGTATCGCCACCCTGCCGTTGACAGCCTATCATTTCGGTGTTGTCACCCCCTGGGGGGTGATGGCCAATCTGCTTGGTATTCCGCTGACCGGTCTGTGGATCATGCCGGCGGGTCTGGCCGTGCTGATCACTGACATGTTGCCGCTGCCTGAATTCATCTCGATCCTGCCGGTGCTGGTGATGCAGGGTGGCATCAACGCATTGGTTATGGTTGCCGGCTGGTTTTCATCGCTTCCTGTTTCACCCTTGCCTGTAACGCCGCCGCCTCCGGCGCTGCTGAATGTGGGCTATGCCGGGTTCGGTCTGTTGACATGCCTCACAGGACAGGGCGTGAAGAGAGCCGTCTGTGGAGGCTGTCTTGCCATCGTCACAGCGGTCTGTCTTGTGGTCCGCCCGCCAATGGATGGCGTATTGTTCGCCAGGGGCAAGAATGTCCATATCGTAATGCCAGGTGGTGATGGCGTGCTGACGGGGTTCACGTCACTGGGTGGCAGGCGGCTGTCCGATTTTCTGGCTGACAACGCAATGCGAAGCCTTGCCGGCAAGACCGTCACCACAGGCGGCGCCGGCGCGATCGCGATGTTTGACCACAGGGGCAAGGGGGACATTGCCATTGTCACGGCGCGACGCGCATTGAGTGCCGGTTGCCGCAGTGGGGCAAAGCTTGTCATCGCCACTGTTCAGGCGGATTATCCATGCCGTGATGGGACGCCGCTGATCAGTCTTGCCGGTCTACCGCCGGAAAACTATCTGCTGCGTTTTGCCGAAGAGGGCGTGCAGGCACGCGCAAGCGACGGTCAGTACTTCCTGATCAGGCCGGTAAGTCGTCCCTGAACCTCGACATCATCCGTCTGAAAATATCGTGTTTCATAGCGCGGGTTTTCGGCCTGAAGGCCGATGCGGCCGGGTTCTTTCAGGAGTGTTTTCAGCGTGGCTTCCTGTTTATGGATCAGGGCCACGACAATCTCGCCATGATTGGCGGTGTTTGACCGTTCTATGACCACGGTATCGCCTTCCAGAATGCCAGCCTCGATCATCGAATCTCCAATGATTTCAAGCGCAAAATGCTCTCCCCGGCCTAGCATGCTTGCCGGAACTTCAAGCTGGTTGGACGGATCGCTCAGGGCCTCGATTGGCGTGCCGGCCGCAATCCGGCCAAGCAGCGGCAGACTGACAGCATCCACGGCACTTGCCACGGTGCGAGCGATATCCCCCATCGCATTCGATGCCGGTTTCAGAATCTCGATGGCGCGCGCCCTGTTCGCCAGTCGGCGGATATAGCCACGTTCCTCAAGGCCCGAAACAAGGCGGTGAATGCCCGATTTCGACGCCAGACCCAGCGCATCGCGCATCTCGTCGAATGACGGCGGCACATCATGCGTCTCGGCATGGGTGGTGAGGTAGTCCAGAAGTTCCTTCTGCTTGCGTGTGAGCATCCGTGCCTCCACATATTCCGGTATCGTTCCCATAATGTTCTATCAATGTTCCGGGACATATGCAAGCACATAAGAACAAAGAGAGATCAAAGGAGCGGGTCGAGAGGCATCACCATAACCGGATCCCCTGTTTTGCGCGGCGCGTCATGGGGAGGGCGGACAATCAGTGCGTTTGCGCCGGCATAGATGCTGATCATTGAACTGTCCTGCTTTCGAGCCGGGGTGACAGCAGGCTGGCCCTGCTGATCATAGGCAAGCGTGGCCCGAAGATAATCCTGTCGCTGGTCATTTGCCGGCAGGTCAACAGCCAGTCTGGCGCTGATCATCGTGGGGGTGTGATCGCCGCCGCATAGCCTCGCGATGGCGGGCCGCAGAAAGATGTTGGCGCATACCGCGCTGGAAACCGGATTGCCGGGAAGACCAAGCAGCGGGATGTTGTCGATCCGGCCATGGATAAGCGGCTTGCCGGGTCGCATGGCGATCTTCCAGAAGCCGAGTTCGGTACCGCTTGCCGACAGATCATTGACGATATGGTCATGCACGCCGACCGAGGCCCCGCCGGTTGTCACAACAAGGTCCAGCGGCGCGCTCGCGCGCCGAACGCAGGCCAGCATTTCGCCGGGCCTGTCACGCGCAATGCCAAGATCCACGGGCACTGCCCCACATGCCGCAACGAATGACGACAGATAGATCGCGTTTGACGAGATGATCTGACCCGGTCCGGGTGTGGTGCCAGGGGTAACAAGCTCGTCACCAGTCGACAGAATTCCCACATGCGGTTTACGCCACAGGCTGACATCGGTGTGGCCAGCCGATATCGCCAGCGCGATCAGCCGGGCCGACATCACCGTGCCGGCAGCGAGTATCATGTCGCCGGTGGTGACATCCAGCCCGGCCGGGCGGATGAACTGGCCATCGCGTGGCACTTCATTGACGGTGATGGTCGCGCCGTCGGTCTCGCCGGTGGCGGTTGCGTCCTCTTGCAGCAGAATTGTGTCCGCGCCATCCGGTATGACGGCACCGGTGAAGATTCGCACCGCTTCGCCGACACCCACATTGCCGTCCCACGGCCGGCCAGCGGCGGATTCACCAACCCGTGTCAGCGTTGCACCTGCAATCTTGCAATCCGCTGCCCTCACCGCATAGCCATCCATCGCCGAAACGGCGGCCGGTGGCAGGCTCAACCTGGCGGCGATGTCACTGGCAAGAACCCGTCCCCTGACGTCATGCCCACCCATGTCATGCAAGGTGCAGATTTCGGTCTGTGAAGGTGCCAGACCTTCAAGTATGTGGCTCAGCGCCTCGGCAACCGACAGAAGAGGGCGTGGACCTTTACCTGATGACGTATCACTCGTCGGCATCAAAAACCCCGGACTTGCCCCCTGATTTATAGGTCAGCCTGATGGCCCCGATCACCATCGCCCGATCGACGGCCTTGCACATGTCATAGATGGTCAGCGCCGCGACCGACACCGCCGTCATGGCTTCCATTTCAATGCCGGTGCGTCCTGTGACCCGGCAGGTGGCTGTGATCCTTACGCCTGGGAGGGTGTCGTCCCCCTCGAGATCGACGGCCACATGATCAAGGCCAAGCGGATGACAGAGCGGGATCAGGCTGGCCGTCTGTTTGGCGCCCATGATACCGGCAAGACGCGCCACCCCCAGAACATCGCCCTTGCCGAAACCGCCCTCGCGAATTTTCGCCAATGTGCCGGGTGCCATGGTGATTTCGCCCTTTGCAACGGCAACCCGATCGGTGACCGGCTTGTCACCGACATTGACCATATGGGCCTTGCCGTCAGAATCGAAATGGGTCAGATCGGACATGATGGTTACCCCCGTGCTGGAACAGGATCGGCAAGAATGGTACGGGTTGCTGTAGCGACGTCATCCGCCCGCATCAGTGATTCACCGATCAGGAAGCAGCGCGCACCGCTTGCCGCCATACGCGCCAGATCTGCCGGCACGAACAACCCGCTTTCGGCAACCGCAATGCGGTCATCGGGCAGTTCGGGCAGCATCGCCGCGCCGACATCAAGCGAGATTTCCATGGTTTTCAGATTGCGGTTGTTGATTCCCATCAGGGGGGATTTCAACTTGCAGGCACGTGCCAGTTCGGACGGGTCGTGAACCTCGATCAGAACATCCATGCCAAGCTCCATGGCGCAGGCTTCGAGTTCGGCAGCCTCGCCATCCTCAAGCGCCGCCATGATCAGCAGGATGCAGTCGGCTCCGAGTGCCCGCGATTCGATGATCTGCATCGGATCTATCATGAAATCCTTGCGAAGGACGGGAAGGCTGACAGCGCTTCGCGCCGCCACAAGATATTCCGGTGCGCCCTGGAACCAGGGCGCATCGGTCAGCACGGACAGACAGGTGGCGCCGCCCTGTTCATAGGCGCGGGCAAGGGACTCGGGGTCGAAATCAGGCCTGATCAGCCCTTTTGACGGTGACGCCTTTTTCAGCTCGGCAATCAACCCATATCCCTGCATCGACGCCTGCCGCAGGGCGGCGGCAAAACCACGCACCGGCGAGGCGGCCGCGGCGGCAGCTTCGAGATCGGATCGGGACGTGTCGGCCTTGAGTGTGGCGACCTCGTCACGTTTGCCTTCGATAATTCGTGCCAGAACATCCTGCATCGGTCTAGGCGCTCCTGCCATCATCGCTGTTGGTGATGTCGACAAGGCTGGTAAGTGCGGCCATCGCCCTGCCGGTGCTGATCGAGTCGATGGCGCGGTCTGCCCCGTCCTGCAAAGTCGTCGCATGGCCGCCGGCAACCAACGCGGCGGCGGCGTTGAAAATGACGATATCGCGGTAGGGGCCTTTAGCGCCCTCGAGAACCGCGCGCAGGCTGGCGGCGTTTTCTTCCGGTGTGCCGCCGCGAAGATCGTCGATCGACGCTGTGGACAATCCCAGATCGTCCGGTGAAATGGTGAATTCCTCAACCGTGCCATTGGCAAGTGCGGCGACATGTGTCGGGCCTGTTGTCGATACCTCGTCAAGGCCGCCGGCACCGTGAACAACCCAGGCATGCGTTGTTCCCAGATTGGCGAGCGCTCTGGCAAAGGGAACGCACAGACCGGGATCAAAGACGCCTACCATGATCCGGCGCACAAGGGCCGGATTGGCAAGCGGTCCCAGCATGTTGAAGATCGTCCGCAGTCCAAGATCCGCGCGGACAGGCGCCACGTGACGCATTGCCGAGTGATGGCGCGGTGCCATCAGAAAACAGATTCCCGCATCATCAAGCGCGCGGCGAACGGTGGTCATGTCGCACTGCAGATTGATGCCGAGGCAGGTCAGAACGTCCGCAGCGCCACTTTTCGATGATACGGCCTTGTTTCCGTGCTTTGCCACCGGCACGCCGCAACCGGCCACAACAAAGGCCGCCGCAGTGGAGATGTTATAGGTACCGATCCCGTCACCGCCCGTGCCGACAATATCCATTGCGCCTTCCGGCGCGTCGATCACGGTGGCTTTCTCGCGCATCACGCTGGCGGCGGCGGCGATGTCTTCAACCCGTTCGCCACGCATCTTCAGAGCGGTCAGGAACGCCGCCATCTGGATCTGGCTGACCTCGCCGTCCATGATGGCGTTAAAGCATTCACGGATCTCCTCGGGCGACGGCATATCACCTTCGGTGAGCTTTTTCAGGGGAACGCGCATGACGCTTGTCATTGTGGCCTCGCGGCTGGCTGGCCGAACATGGTGTCATGGTCCGGCAAGGTGAACGGGGCGGTCAGGCGATATAGCCGTGACCTGCCGGCAGACTATATGAAGCTGACCCTGCAATGGCAAGCAAGCCCGGCCCTGTGGCGGCGATCTGAAGCAATGGTATCGTCTGTGCAGGAAAATGAATTTCACGGAAACCGGTCATTCGCGGCAATGATTTGTTCCAAAGGGGCAAGCCCTGAAGATGCATTTTGCTTTTTTCAGCCTGTGATCACTTTGTGCTTGAGCGCCGCTGCCACGGCGTTACTGTAGCGCCATCGCCGTTTTAATAGTCAACTTGCGGGCGATTCAGAAATGCTGCTAAAGCGCGATGACCAAAAACGGTCTTTCAGGGTTTCGTCAACCGTCACGGGACCAGCGCCAGAAGCAGACAGGCGCTGAGGCCGGACGGCTTTTTTTATGGCCGTTTTTCCATGGCCACAGGGTTTTCAGCGCACACATTCACCGGCCCGGTGGGCCAGGGGTTGACCGTCCCCGAATGCGGTTGGGCGATTTGATTTCAGCTTGTGCGCCCCGGCATGTCGCCGAAAGCACTAAAGAGGAGACTGACAATGTCTAATCTTGATTCCGTTCATCCCGCAACCCTTGCGCTTCATGCCGGCTATCGCGCCGACCCGACGACAAATGCCGTCGCGGTGCCGATCTACCAGACAACCTCCTATCAGTTTGAATCGACCGAGCATGCGGCGAACCTGTTCAGCCTGTCCGAGCTTGGCAATATCTATACGCGGATCATGAACCCGACGACGGATGTCCTTGAACAGCGGATTGCCGCCCTTGAAGGCGGTGTGGCAGCGCTTGCCGTGTCCTCGGGACAGACGGCATCAGCCTATGCCATCCAGAATCTGGCCGTCGCCGGTGACAATATCGTCAGCTCGACCGATCTGTATGGCGGTACCTGGAACCTGTTCCAGAATACGCTTCGCCAGCAGGGAATAGAGGTGCGGTTCGTCGACCCGGCACGGCCGGAGAATTTTGCCGAAGCCAGCGATGAGCGTACCCGTGCCTATTATGCCGAGACATTGCCAAATCCGAAGCTGGAGGTGTTTCCAATTGGCGAGGTTGCCGAAATCGGCCGTGCGCGCGGCATTCCGCTGATTGTCGACAACACGGCAGCACCATTGCTGACCCGTCCGTTTGATCATGGGGCGGCGATCATCGTGCATTCGCTGACGAAGTATATCGGAGGCCACGGCACCTCGATTGGCGGTGTGATTATTGATGGCGGCAATTTCGACTGGGCGGCGCATGCCACGCAGCAGCCGGCATTGAACACCCCGGATGCGTCCTATCACGGTGCCGTCTGGACCGAGGCAGCGGCCCCGCTGGGACCGGTTGCCTATGCGCTGAAGGCGCGTGTGACTCTGTTGCGGGATCTTGGTGGCGCGCTCAGCCCCGCCAATGCCTTCCAGCTGATCCAGGGCCTTGAAACCCTGCCTCTGCGGATCAGGGAACATGTTGCCAACGCCTCGAAAGTTGCTGATTTTCTGGACAGCCATCCGGCAGTGTCGCGGGTCAATTATCCGCGCCTGCAGACCGGTGCCGCGGCGCGGCGTGCCCATACCTATCTGAAAGGTGGCTATGGCGGTCTGGTCGGGTTCGAGTTGAAGGACGGCTTTGCCGCCGGGCGGGCCTTCATCGACGCGCTGAAACTTTTTTACCACGTGGCGAATATCGGTGATGCGCGCTCGCTTGCCATCCATCCGGCCTCGACAACGCATTCACAGCTGAGTGAGGCGGATCAGCGGGATGCCGGTGTCACGCCAGGCTATGTACGGCTGTCGGTAGGAATCGAGCATATTGACGATATCCTTGCCGATCTGACCCAGGCCCTTGATGTGGTTGCATCCGGGGTAACACAGGCAGCCGAATAGCCGCCTGTGCCAAGCCGTAGAATATGCCGGCACCGGGTTTTCTGTCATTGGATCCCGGTGGCGGTGTGGGCCGCGAAGACAGCCTCCCCTTCGCGGCCCCTTTTTCCGATCCCGGGGCACAGGAACATTATGGCCGGGAGAGGGGATGAAGTTCTTTTTTGAAATATTCGCCCGGGATCTGGCGCTGTCACGTGCCTTCTATGCCGATGCAATCGGTTTGACTGTCAGGCAGGAAAGTCCGGCCTTCATTGTCATGGAGAGGGGACAGGCAAAGATTCATCTGGTGTCACGCGATCATCTGCCGGTGGCACAGCGCCGCCGTGGGTGTAATGGCATGCCGACTGCCTGTGCCGTGGAGTTGTGTTTCGAGGTGCCGGATATCATCAAAGCGCACGAGCTTGCCAGACGCAGCGGGCATCCGGTTGTCGAGCCATTGCGGGATCAGCCCTGGGGCAGGTCCGATTTCCGGATGTTTGATCCTGATGGTGTCTATGTTCGTGTGACCGGGCACCGACCGGTTGCGGCCAGCTAGGGATGCATCTGGCCGGGAAAACGTTCGTCGAGGCGAAGGACCTGGGATTCAAGGTCTGTCAGATCGTCGCCGGACGGCACCTGTTGACCACAGAGTTTCAGGAAATTCGCCAGAATACGATAGCCAGCCACCGAGGCGATGGATTCGGGATGGAACTGCACACCATGAAGTTGATGTTCGGCATGGCTGATGCCCATGACCGCGCCGGCTTCGGTGCGCGCCGTAACCGTCAGTTCCGGCGGCAGCCTGTCTTCATCGACAACCAGGGAATGATAGCGTGTGACCGGGAAATCCTGCGGGCAATCGGCAAAGATATCGGTCGCGACTGCATTGGCGTAGCTTCTTTTGATCCGTGACAGCTTGCCATGAACGGGCGGGTCAACGCGCTTCAGCGCGCCGCCAAAGGCTACCGCCAGCGCCTGATGACCAAGGCAGACCCCAAGCACCGGCACCGATCCCGCCGCAGCACGGATCAGCTCGATCGACATGCCGGCATCTTCCGGGATTCCCGGACCGGGCGACAGGATCAGGCCTTCCGGTTTGCGCGCCAGTACCTCTGCCGGTGTCGCGGCGTCATTGCGTATGATATCGACTTCGGCACCCAGATCAGACATGAAATGCCACAGGTTCCAGGTGAAGCTGTCATAATTGTCGATGAGTATGAACATGATCCGGCGGATGGCGAGTTGCGACGTTGTATGGTGACTTAGCACGCGTTAGCGATGTTCGCAAAGGCGGTGCGGCCCCATTCCGGGCTGTAAAAGATACGGTAAAATAATACCTCATTTATAACATTCTGTTTTTATTTACTTATTTATATTTTAACTTTGATAAAGCGTTTGACCATGAGGCAATTAGCGCCTATAACCCGGCTCAGATTCCGGCAGCCTGATGGCAGGCCGAGACCGATCTGTGAATTTTGGAGACAATCATGCCTTTGCCAAGAACATTTGTGGCAACGCCGAAAGACATCGAAAAGAAATGGTTCGTTGTCGATGCGGCGGATGTCGTTCTGGGTCGGCTTGCGTCGCTGATCGCCATGCGCGTCCGCGGCAAGCACAAGCCGAGCTACACGCCAAATATGGATTGCGGTGATCATATCATCGTGATCAACGCCGAAAAGGTGAAACTGACCGGCAACAAGCGCAATCAGAAGACCTATTACTGGCACACCGGTTATCCGGGCGGTATCAAGTCGCGCACAGCCGACAAGATCCTTGATGGCCGCTTTCCGGCACGGGTTGTCGAAAAGGCTGTTGAACGGATGATCCCGCGTGGCCCGCTTGGCCGCAATGCGATGCGGAACCTGCATGTCTATGCCGGGCCCGAGCATCCGCATCAGGCGCAACAGCCGGCGCCGCTGGACCTTGCCGGTATGAACGCGAAGAACAAGAGGTAGACATGTCTGACGAAACAAAGGTTGAAACCACCGAAGCACCGGCAGGCATGGCCGCTCTGGAAACGCTGACCGAAAGCCCGGCAGCCGCAGCCGCAGCCGCACCGGTCGAGCCGAAAATCGACAATCTTGGCCGGTCCTATGCCACCGGTCGCCGCAAGGACGCCGCCGCCCGTGTGTGGGTCAAGCGTGGTACAGGCCAGATGAAGATCAATGGCAAGGACGTGACCGAATATTTCGCCCGTCCGGTTCTGCAGATGATTTTGGCCCAGCCATTCGAAGCCGCCGAGCGTATTGGTGAATTCGACGTTGTCGCCACCGTCAAGGGTGGTGGGCTGTCGGGACAGGCCGGCGCGGTCCGTCATGGCATCAGCCGTGCGCTGACAATGTTCGAGCCTGGTCTGCGCCCGGCGCTGAAGGCCGGCGGGTTCCTGACCCGTGACCCGCGTGTTGTCGAACGGAAAAAATACGGCAAGGCGAAAGCCCGCCGGAGCTTCCAGTTCTCAAAGCGCTAGTCAAAGCGCACATTATCGAATTTTCGAAAGCAGGGCCTCGGCCCTGCTTTTTTGTTTCAGAGTCCGCGCAGGAGCCTGTGGCACCTTCGCCGTCATCCTGCACGCCGCAGCCTGTTGAATTTCGGCGTTGCACCGATCGTCATGGCGACCCGGGCAACGACCTCCTCAACGTCCAGCAAACACATGCCTTGGCATGGGTGAGCCTTGCCCCTTGCGCGGTGGCCAGACTGTAAACCTCACCGCCACCGCACCGTTGTCGTCATCACCGTCAGATGGTTTCCTTTATGGTTGCGGTTCTCTTGTCGCCCGTATTGGGCGTTCCTGATGGCTCGATGAGAAGCAGATGTGTTTCTTCCCGAGCCACCGGACAGTGCGACACGCCACAGGGAACAACAAACAGCTCTCCCGGTCCAAGAGCCACATCCCCATGCTCGGTTTTGATTGTCAGATGTCCACTCAGCACCAGAAAGAAATCATCAGTGTCATCATGGCTGTGCCAGACGAATTCTCCCTGAACCTTGACCACCATGATGTCATTGTCATTGTAGCGGGTGACGATTTTTGGGGTCCAATGGTCGGTCACGATGGCGAGCTTTTCAGCAATGTTCACTGATTGCATTGTGTTCCTCCACCTTGTGGGTTCCTGTACCCGGCCCGCGATGCAGCCGGACCAAGGAGCGAATTAACGTTGACAAAATATCGATAATTTATCAGCGTTAACGGTGGGAGCAAAGACATCATCGGGTAGGAATATCATGGACGGCGCACCGACAATAGCTGCAGAGGTCAAACAGGCGGGTTGGCAATTCTGGATCGACCGTGGCGGCACATTCACAGATGTGGTTGGGCGGGCACCTGACGGCACGCTTCATACGCACAAGCTATTGTCGGAAAACCCCGAAGCCTATGAGGATGCCGCGCTGCAGGGCATTCACGATCTGCTGGCGCTTTCCGATGATGCGCCGATTCCGGAATCCGACATCGATGCCGTGAAAATGGGCACGACGGTGGCGACCAATGCGCTGCTTGAGCGCAAGGGGGATCGCACTCTGCTGGTCGTGACAAAGGGGTTTCGCGATCAGCTGCGGATTGCCTATCAGGCACGCCCGCGCCTGTTCGATATGCAGATCGTGCTGCCGGAGATGCTTTATGAGCGGGTCGAGGAGGTGGTAGAGCGCGTCGATGCGAAGGACATCGTTCTAACGCCGCTTGACCTTGATGATCTGCGTCCACGCCTGCAGGCGGCTTTTGATGACGGGATCCGGTCGGTCGCCATTGTGCTGATGCACGCCTACCGGGTGCCGGATCATGAGCTGCGGATTGCCGCGCTGGCGCGTGAGATCGGCTTTACCCAGATATCGACCAGCCATGAAACCAGTCCGATGATCAAATTCGTGGGGCGTGGGGACACCACCGTCGCGGACGCCTATCTGTCACCGATTCTGCGCCGCTATATCGACCGGATCGCCGACGCGCTTGGCGGTGTGAACCTGCAATTCATGCAGTCGAATGGCGGCCTGAAGGGGGCCAGCCTGTTCCAGGGCAAGGACGCCATCCTGTCCGGGCCGGCCGGTGGCATTGTCGGTGCCGTCAGGACCGCCGAGCAGGCCGGGTTTGACAAGGTCATCACCTTTGACATGGGTGGCACCTCGACCGATGTCGCGCATTACGAAAACGCCTATGAACGTGTCTTTGAAACGGTTGTGGCCGGCGTGCGGATGCAGGCGCCGATGCTGTTGATCCATACTGTCGCCGCCGGTGGCGGGTCGCTGTGCCAGTTCGACGGGGCGCGGTTCCGTGTCGGCCCGGAAAGCGCCGGCGCCAATCCGGGGCCAGCCTGCTATCGTCGTGGCGGGCCGCTGGCGGTCACCGACTGCAACGTCATGCTTGGCAAGCTTCAGCCGGATTTCTTTCCACATGTCTTCGGCCCCGGCCAGGACGCGCCGCTGGATGCCGAGGCGGTGCGTGAGAAATTCACCGCTATGGCGGATGAGGTTGAGGCGGCGACGGGCATTCGCCGCACGCCCGAGGAGCTTGCCGACGGATTCCTGCGGATCGCGGTCGAGAACATGGCCAATGCCATCAAGAAAATCTCCGTGCAACGCGGGTATGATGTCACCGACTACGCGCTGCAATGTTTTGGTGGAGCCGGTGGCCAGCATGCCTGCCTGATTGCCGATGTGCTTGGCATGAACACGGTTCTGGTTCACCCCTTTGCCGGCGTCCTGTCGGCCTATGGCATGGGGCTTGCCGATGTGCGCGCGCTTCGTGAACGGACCATCGAGGCGCCGTTGATCGACGCTCTGGTGCCGCGCCTCGAACAGGAACTGGATGAACTTGCCGCTGTTTCAGAGGCTGAAGTGGCCGGACAGGGGATTTCCGGCGATCGCACCGAGACGCGCCGCTATGTTCATCTTCGCTATGATGGCTCGGACACCTCGCTCGAGGTTCCCTATGGGCCGGTTGATGGGATGGCGGCGGCCTATGAACGTGCCTATCGGGCGCGGTTCGGCTTTGTCATGCCGGGCAAGAAGGTGATTGCCGCCACCATTTCGGTCGAGACCATCGGTCTGACATTCGACCTTGAATCAACACCGCATGCCGCGGTCGGCGACGCTGCCGGCCCACAGGCAATGGTCGAGGCCTATATGGGTGGGCAACCCGTCACGGCGCCGGTCCATCAGCGCGACGCCATTCCCGCCGGGGGCAGGATCGACGGACCCGCCCTGATCATCGAGGCAACAGCAACAACCATTGTCGAGCCGGGATGGCAGGCCGAGATGACAGATATTGGCAATCTGGTGCTGCGGCGGGTTGTGGCACGGCCGGAACGTGTCGCCATCGGCACCGACTGTGACCCGGTGATGCTGGAGGTGTTCAACAATCTGTTCATGTCGATTGCCGAACAGATGGGCTACACGCTCCAGAACACGGCGTTGTCGGTGAATGTGAAGGAGCGGCTGGATTTTTCATGTGCCATTTTCGATTCAACGGGATCGCTGATTGCCAACGCGCCGCACATGCCGGTGCATCTCGGCTCGATGGGCGAATCGGTGCGCGCGGTGCTTCGCGACAATGAGGGCCGCATCAGGCCTGGCGATGCCTATGTTCTGAACAACCCCTATAATGGCGGCACGCATCTTCCCGATATCACCATAATCACGCCGGTCTTTGAGCGGGACGAAATCCTGTTCTTCGTGGCTTGTCGTGGGCACCACCCCGATGTTGGCGGCAAGACACCCGGGTCGGCCCCACCTGATTCAGCGCATATCGACGAGGAAGGTGTGCTGATCGACAATTTCAAACTTGTCGATCAGGGCGTCTACCGCGAGGCCGAGATGATCGAGGTTCTCGAAGGTGCGCTCTATCCGGCGCGCAATTCTGAACAGAACATCGCCGATCTGCGGGCACAGCTTGCCGCCAATGAAAAGGGTGTTCAGGAACTGCAGAAAATGGTCGGTCAGTTCGGTCTGGATACCGTTCTTGCCTATATGACGCATGTCCAGAACAATGCCGAGGAATCGGTGCGCCGGGTGATCGATGTGCTGAGTGATGGTGAATTCGTCTATCCGATGGACAATGGCCAGCAGGTCAGCGTGAAAATCAGCATCGACCACAGGAACCGTGCTGCCACGGTTGACTTCACCGGCACCAGTCCGCAGGGCGCGAATAATTTCAACGCGCCGGCGGCGGTCTGCCGGGCGGCTGTCCTCTATGTGTTCCGAACGCTTGTCGATGATGACATCCCGATGAATGAGGGCTGTTTGAAACCGATCACCATTATCCTTCCCGATGATTGCATGCTGCAGGCGCAATATCCGGCGGCGGTGATTGCCGGCAATGTCGAGACATCGCAGATTGTCACCGACACGCTCTATGGGGCGCTTGGGGTCATGGCGGCGGCGCAGGGAACGATGAACAACTTCATCTATGGCAATGATGCCTACCAGTATTATGAAACGCTGTGTGGCGGGTCGGGTGCCGGGCCTGATTTTGACGGCTGTGATGCTGTCCATACCCATATGACCAACAGCCGGCTGACAGATCCCGAAGTGCTGGAATGGCGCTATCCGGTTCTGTTGGAAAGCTTCGAGATCCGGGACGGTTCCGGCGGTGTTGGACGGCATCATGGCGGTAACGGGGTGCGCAGGCGCACGAGGTTCCTTGAAGCGATGGAGGCGGTCATTCTGGCCAATCACCGCATTGTCCCGCCCTATGGTATGGCAGGTGGCGGTGACGGGGCGGTCGGACGCAACTGGGTTGAACGAAGCGACGGCAGTGTCGAAGAGCTGACAGCAACCGACCTGCGGGCGATGCAGCCGGGCGATGTCTTTGTGATCGAAACACCCGGCGGTGGCGGCTTTGGCCGCGCTGACGACTGACAGTCGGGGGCTGTGGCATGAATACCACCGGTCAACGGATTGTCTCATCAGCGCATCTGGTGTCCGACAAGGCCGCCGAGCTGAGCGAGGTGGAATATGGCCTGATTGTCGCCAGCAACGCATTCAATCTGTGGATGATGCGTGGCACCGCGGCGGCACAGGCCGATTTTCCCGAAATGGCCGATCTTGGCGTGATCGACATTCTGAGCCTGCATTCGGTCAATCACCGGGGCCGTGCCAAGAAACTGGCCGACATATGCTTCAAGTTGAATGTCGCGGATACGCATGTTGTCAATTATGCCCTGAAGAAGCTGTTTCGAGCGGGGCTGATTGATCGTGAAAAGCAGGGCAAGGAGGTTCTCTACAGCACCACCGAGCGCGGCCAGCAATTGATCAAACGCTATCGCAAGATCCGCGAGACCTGCCTTGTTGATGCTTTTTCCGCGCTTGGCGAGGTGGACGCCTCCAGCCTGTCAGAGCTGGCGCGCCAGTTGCGCGTCTTGTCAGGACTGTATGATCAGGCGGCGCGAAGCGCGACCAATCTGTGACGCCGGATCCCACATTGCCACCCCAACGGATGGACAAAGCTGAATGACCGAAATGATGCAGGCAGTCTGGTACGAGACACAGGGCGCGGCGCAGGATGTTCTCGTCAGTGGCGAGCTTCCCATTCCCACGCCGGAACCCGGCGAGGTGCTGGTTCGCCTTCACGCCTCGGGGGTCAATCCGTCTGATGTCAAGGTGCGGGCCGGATCGCGGCCGATGGCATTTTCCCGGATCATCCCGCATAGCGACGGTGCCGGAGTTGTTGAGGCTGTTGGCGCAGGCGGTGACCCGGCTTTGGTCGGGGCGCGTGTGTTTGTTCGTAATGGACAGTGGCAGCGCGCGCACGGCACCGCGGCACAATTCATCACCCTTGATGCCGGCTGTGTCCACCAGCTTCCCGACAGTGTAGGGTTCGAGGTTGGCGCAGCGTTGGGCATTCCGGCACTGACCGCGGCCTATGCAGTGCTGAAGGACGGTCCGGTCGATGGTGAGACATTGTTGATTCATGGTGGCGGTGGCACCGTGGCGCGGCTTGCGGTGCAGATTGCCGTTGACAGTGGGGCCACTGTGATCGCGACCACAGGCAATATGGCGCGCGCCGACAGAATTGGTGATGCCGGTGCGGTGGCTGTTCTTGATTATCAGTCGCCTGATCTCGTCGGCGCGGTCAGGGCCGCCGCCGGCGGGGCGGAGATCAGCCGGATCATCGATCCGGAATGTGGTGTGAATATCGAGGCCAATATCGATCTTCTGGCTGCAAAGGGAACGATTGTCGGGTTCGGCTCGGTAAAACAGCCCTCGGTTGACCTGCCGTTCCTGAAGATGATGTTCAAGAACATCACCCTGTCATCGATCCTTGTCTATCTGCTGGCAGCAGAGGAGGCTGCGGCCTATGCCGCCATTGTCGGCGATATGCTGGAACGTGGGGTTCTGGATGTGCCGGTTCAGGACACCCTGCCGCTGGCGCAGGCGGCACGGGCGCATCAGCTGGTCGAGGCTGGCAATCGGTCCGGCGCTGTCCTGCTGGCAACAGGCTAGTTTGTCTCGCTTCGGCTTGTATATTGCAGCGGCAGCGGCTACATCTGACGGGCCTTTTTGATCCGTGGAAGTGAACCACCATGCCATCTGACAAACACCTCAATCAGCAGCTTCGTGTCGGCATCGCCGGTCTTGGCGTCGTTGGCGGCGAAGTGGCGCGCCAGCTCAGCCATCGTGGTGCGGAGATCGCTGCTGTTGCCGGCAGACCCTTTGTGATTACCGCCATCAGCGCCCGCAGCCGAAATACCGATCGCGGTTTCGACATGGCCGGCATGACCTGGGAGGACAATGCCGCCGATATCGCGACCCGCGAGGATGTCGATATCGTTGTCGAGATGATTGGGGGTGAGCAGGGGGTGGCGCTTGATCTTGTGCGCGATGCGCTTGCGTCGGGAAAGCATGTTGTCACTGCCAACAAGGCGCTTCTGGCCCATCATGGTGCCGAACTGGCCGCGCTGGCTGAGGCAAACAATGTCGGGCTGATGTTTGAAGCTGCCGTTGCCGGTGGCATTCCGGCGGTCAAGGCACTGCGCGAGGGGCTTGCCGCCAACAGCATCAGCCGTGTCTCTGGAATCCTGAATGGTACCTGCAACTATATTCTGACCCGCATGGAGCGAACCGGCGAGGCATTTGCAGATGTTCTTGCCGATGCACAGAAGCTTGGCTATGCCGAGGCCGAACCGTCGCTTGACGTCGACGGGATCGATGCCGCGCACAAGCTGACGATTCTGGCGGCGATCGCTTTTGGCCAGACGCCGCAATTTGATCATGTGGCGATCTCCGGCATTCGTGACGTGTCGGCAGTGGATTTTGCCTATGCCGCGCAGCTTGGCTTCCGGATCAAGCTTGTTGGTGTCGCCGAGCCGGGACAGATGCCGCGGATGCAGACATGCCTGCTGCCGACAACAACACAGCTTGCCAAGGTTGACGGTGTTCTCAATGCTGTTGCCTTTGAAGGCGAGCCTGTCGGCGCCACCGTCCTGACCGGCCCCGGTGCCGGGGCCGGCCCGACGTCCTCTGCCGTATTGTCGGATCTGGTCGACATCGCTGCCGGACGGATTCCCCATACATTCGGGCGGCCTGTGGCGGCGCTTCGAGATGGCACCAAGGTTGTCAATGGAGGTGGGCCGGACACACCGTTCTATGTGCGGCTGATGGTTGTCGACAAGCCCGGCGTTCTTGCCGATGTGACATCGGTGCTGCAGGCGCATGACATTTCCGTTGAATCGCTGCTCCAGCAGGGGCGTGCCCCGCAGGATGTTGTGGCGCTGGTGATGACAACCCATGATGTGTCGGTTGATCGTTTGATGAAGGCGCTGAACGAGATCGAAGCCCTGTCCTGTGTTCAGGCACCTCCAGTCTCGATGCCTATCATGAGTGCCGATCAGGAGGGATGATTGAACGGCGCAGCGGCCTTTCTCGGAGTTGAATCGTCGCTGACCAATGCGCGATGGGAAGCTGCGCTGTCAATCCGTCAGGGCGACGAACTCGACCGCCATGCCGCCGCCATTTCCCAGCAATTCAGCGATATGCCGCTTTCTGTCAGCAGACTTCTGGCCGGGCGTGATCTTGGTGACCTGACAATCGATCAGTTTCTTGATCCAAAGCTTCGTGACCTGCTTCCCAATCCGTCGCGCTTTCGCGATATGGACCGGGCGGCGGCGCGGCTTGCCGATGCTGTCGAGGCGGGAACGCCGGTTGGGGTCTTCGGGGATTACGATGTCGATGGCGCGGCGGCGGCGGCGCTTCTTGTGAATGTCCTGGGGATGCTTGGCCTGGCTGTCGATGTCCATATTCCAGACCGCATGCGCGAGGGATATGGCCCCAATGCGGCCGCGCTTCAGGCCCTGCAGCAGCGTGGTGCGGGTCTGATCATCACAGTGGATTGCGGGATCAACGCACATGCGCCGCTTGCCGCTGTTGCCAGCACCGGGATCGATGTGATTGTCGTTGACCATCATCTTGCCGGACCTGATCTGCCGCCGGCCCACAGCGTCATCAACCCGAACCGGCTCGACGAGGATGGCCTTTATGGACATCTTTGTGCGGCGGGAGTGACCTTCATCGTGCTTGTGGCGCTGCTTCGTGAATTGCGGGGCAGGAATTTTTTCACTGATGGCCGACCGGCACCCGACCTGATCCGTCAGCTGGATATTGTCGGGCTGGCCACTGTCTGTGATGTCGTGCCGCTGACCGGTGTTAACCGGGCCTTTGTCGCGCAGGGGCTGAAGGTGCTGGCGCAGCGCAGCAATCTTGGTCTTGCCTGCCTTGCCGATCAGGCTGGTCTGAACACACCGCCGACCGGCCATACCTTTGGATTCCTGCTTGGCCCCCGGATCAATGCCGGTGGCAGGATCGGTGCCTCTGATCTTGGCGTGCGGCTGCTGTCGGCGACAGCCGGTGACGAGGCTGGCGCCATTGCCGCATCGCTTGACGAACTGAATAACCGTCGACGTGAAATCGAACAGGAAATCCGTGCCCATGCCATGGATCTGGCGGTCCGGCAGGATGACCGGCCCGTGGTCCTTGTTGGCCATCAGAGCTGGCATGAAGGCGTGATCGGTATCGTTGCCGGGCGTCTTCGCGAGGCGCTTGGCAAACCGGCTTGCGTTGTCGCTTTTGGTGATGGCCCGGATGCCGGTGGAACGGTGCCGGCTGGCAAGGGTTCGGGGCGATCCATCCCCGGCTTCAGACTTGGCAGTGCTGTTATCGCGGCGCAGCAGGCCGGTATTCTGGCCGGGGGAGGCGGGCATGACATGGCGGCCGGCTTTTCCGTTGATGCGGATCGGATGGATGAATTTCATGAATTCCTCTGCCGCCGCTTTGCGTCCGAGATCGGCGCAGAGGTGCCGCGCCCGGTCCGGCAGGTGGCAGGCCTGTTGAGTACGGCAGGTGTATTGCCGGAACTTGCCGACTGGCTGGACAGGCTGGGACCGTTTGGCAGCGGCAATCCGGAGCCGCGATTTGCGCTTCCCGACTGCCGGATCGGATTTGCCAAGGCCATCGGGCGTGATGGCGCGCATATTTCCTGCCGGCTCGATGATGGCAGTGGCACGACCTTGTCGGCGATTGCGTTTCAGGCTGGCGGGACACCATTCGGCGAGGCGTTGTTGTCGGCGCGCGACGGCGCACCGCTGCATGTTCTGGGGCGGGTGCGCCGCGATCATTTCCGCGGTGGACGCGCCATGCAGTTCGAGATTGAGGACGCCGCGCCGCGCCTGTCGTGACCTGTCGGGCGGGAAAGCCGGACAGCATGTCAAAAGCAAAAAAACCGGGTTGATTTGCCGTGCCGTTTTGACTACATAACGTGCAACCACAGTGTCCCGTTCGTCTAGGGGTCTAGGACACCGCCCTTTCACGGCGGCAACACGAGTTCGAATCTCGTACGGGATGCCATCACCTCTGAAACCATTCGGTTTCGGAGGTTTTTTGTTTCTGGTATCCTTTTGACGGTCCATTTTCCTCCGTGAACTTGACGATTTTTTAACCTCTTTCATCTAACCTTTCGGGTTTGCCGGGCAACCGGCTGCAGTCGATGAGGGAGGGGCGGATGACCCATGCCGGTCAGGAGAATTATGAGGACTTTGAACTCACCACTGATCAGTGGTCGCAGGTCATTGAGAAGGCAAGGGCCGCGCCACAGTCAGACCTGCACCTGTATATCCTGCGATCACTCGCCAACCAGCAGGTTGTCACCAGTGCCAGCATCAACGCCTTCAAGGGACGGGTGGTAGAGACGGCGGAAGATCGAAAGATTGCCAGTACCGCGATTGGCAACATTTCTGCCTGGGTCAGGGAGGTTACAAAGCCCAAGGCGACCTTTTACCAGTGGAACGAAATCCGGGGTGAATGGACAATCGGGCATTTCCAGCGCGAATCGCTGCGTCAGGCGTTGGGCGGAAACCCATGCCCAGATGGTGGAAGGCCGGTCTAATGACCGACCGGTCAAAATCGCGGAAGGGCAACCGGCCCATCAACCGGCCATACCACATGAAGGGCGAAGACTGGGAATGGCTGGATAAAGCCGAGGCTGAAGGCCTAATTGACAACCCCATGAAGCCACCCCATGTGCGCGACCAAACATGCGAACAAAACGCCGAGTTCGAACAATGAAACGACCCAACCCCGCCACAATTCTTGCGGTGTTGATTACGGCTCTGCCAATGCGGTCGCTGCATGCCGCTACGGTTGACGAAGTTGATGCCTGCGCTGCCTTTGGCAGACTGGCCGCAATCATCATGGAAAGACGTCTCGACGGTGCTTCACCTTCGGAAGCGATCAACGGTGCCGCTCCAGAATACAGTCTTTTCACACCTGCCAGGCGGCGACTGATGGTTCTTGATATCTATGATTGGCACATCCCTCTTGGTCTTGAAATAAAGCACGATCAAGGAGACGCAGGGGCCAAATCCAAAATCGTGACGATGGTTCGCAACGGTGCCGAAATCATATGCTTTGAAAGTCTGGAATGATCGTCTGGAGAGAACCAGAACAAGCTGCATTATGAAAGAAAACAAGTGAATGAACGCAAAGCGCAATTTCTGGCCCGGCGGCAAGCGAAAGGGAGTTCGGCTGGAGGCCTCATTCCGGCGGGTCATCGGCGAAGTCGACAAGACGAAGAATATGACGCGGGGCAATACGCGCACCGCCCACTAGTTTTCTCTAGCACCCGAAGTGCCTTCGCGCGGGATATCTTTCGTGATGACATAATTGTTAGTCATGCCCAAGTTGATTTCCTGAAAAAGAGTGTAACACTGGTAACTTTCTTTTATCTGTCAGTGAGAATTATAAAGGTTGATAGAGGGGCTCCACCTGATCGCCTTAAAGGCAGGCAACAAGGCCGACATAGCATTCGATCCTTGTTCAACCGTAGAATGGATAAGGCGAGATACTTGATTGTTTCCTCGGATCAGTTCTGGCACCGTTCGGGAGAGTGAACCTGACTGGTTGGATGCCATGACGACACCCGCGAATGACACCGTTTCCGAGACGATTGCCGATACGGTTTCCGGAACAGGTGCGGAATCCCAGCACGCCCACGCCAGCGAATGGCATTTCGCGCCAGACGTGCCCATCGAAAACAATCCTGTCTTTGCCTGGCCCTGGAACTGGCGCCGGATTATTGCCTATCACCGAGATTACTGGCTGACCCTGTCGGAGGTCAGCCTGTTCCTCGTCATCGCCGTCGCCGGATGGTGGGCGCTTCGCCCGCTGCTCGGTGACATGTCGGTGCTGGCACCGGGATGGATTGGCACCTTGCTGGCGCTGAATTTCGGGCTGGTGCTGCTTGTTGCCGGCGGCTTTCACCTGTTTTTCTATGTTCGTCGCGGGCAGGGGGATGACCGAAAATATGTCGCCCGGTTCGGGCATCGCGGCGGGTCGCGATTCACCTTCGGCAGTCAGGTTTATGACAACATGTTCTGGTCACTGGCCAGCGGTGTACCGATCTGGACAGGCTATGAGGTGCTGGTGCTGTGGGTCCACGCCACTGGCGGCAGTCCGGCTGTGTCCTTTGCTGCCAGTCCGGTTCTGTTCCTGATTCTGGTTTTCTTTACCGGCCCTTGGGTGGCCTTCCATTTCTACTGGGGGCATCGTCTGCTGCATACCAGCGTTCTGTACCGCCATGTTCATTCGCTTCACCACCGCAATGTAAATATCGGGCCGTGGTCTGGAATTTCCATGCACCCTGTTGAACATCTGATATATTTCAGCTCTTTTTTGATTCATCTTCTAGTGCCATCTCATCCTGTGCTTGTGATGTTTCATGGCTATATGCTGGCGCTGTCGGCGATTTTTGGACATACCGGGTTCCATGAACTGCTGCTTGGCAAAAGCCGCCGGATGCTGGTTGGGCATTTCCATCATCAGCTTCACCATCGGTATTTCGAATGCAATTATGGCAGTGTGGATTTTCCACTTGATGCCTGGTTTGGTACTTTTCACGATGGCACGGAGGCGGCACGGCAAAGATTGCGCGAGAGACTTGGCCCCAGATGAACAGGGAGATCGCTGTGAACAAGACAGGCAGGATGACCGAGGGCGGGCAAGAGGCGCACCAGTCGGTGCGTTCGGTTGAGGCATCGCATGTCATGCCACGTTGTCCTGCCTGCGGACAGCCTGAACAGCTTGTCTGGGTGCATGGTCACGGCCAATGTGCCCATTGCCACATGAATGTCATGCCATGTTGTGATGGCGCTGTCTGCGAGACGGATTGAAGTTTGGCGATTTGATCGACACACCTGCTTGCGGCATCGTTCCGCAGGTCTGTTCCCAGATTTGACCTTGCATGGTGCTGTAGCCGGGGTATAACCCGTTATCTGTCAACTGGGGGGCTTCACCATGAACGCAAATATCGGACTTATGCTTGTGATCGGGTTTCCGCTGGCACTGTGTTTTGTGCTGTGGCTGTTCGGAAAGGTATCCGTGCGTCCCGACTGATCCCGCGATAGGGCGGGCAGACCGCCTGCCGGCGGATCACCGTCTGGCGGCCCCGCGCATCTGTTTATTCAGCTGTGTCGTCGCCAAGCGCCGCCCTGCCGGCCTCGAATGCCAGGGTCACGCATTTATGCCTGTTGCGAATGGTGCGAACCGGCGCAAAGGCAGTCATGTCATCCGGGATATCGGTGTCTTCTCCCGCCAGCCAGACCGCGAGATCATCGCCAAGAGCCGCAAGCGCCTGGGCGCTGAGGCCAGGTGCCATTTCCAGAAGAAGTCCTGCACCGGCCTCGCACAAAGCGCAGCCCCGCACCGATGTCGAAACGGCGTCGATCCTGCCTTCTGTCACATGTAGCTTTATGTCCACCCGGTCGCCACAGGTTGGATTGGAGACAGACGCATGATGCGTGATGGCGTCAAGCTGCGGCGCCTGCCGAACGGCCTTTGCAAAGGCCAGAATGCGGTCCTGATAAAGCTGATCCATTCCTGACGCCTAACAAGTCGCGGCGGGCCGGGTCAATGCGCTGTAATGTCCGCACATTGTTGCCTGCGATATAGATCAGCTGTCAGCCAGCATTGACCAGAAGCATGGCGACACCGCTGATGGCGGCGATGTAGGTCACGAGAACCAGCCAGTGAATACCGTTATAGACGTTTTCTTCCGGAACATGATCCGGGCGCGGCTTGGTTCCAGCCATGATGATACCCCCTGATTGACACCCGCAGCCGAAATGCTGCGTCTGGACAATGTAATAACTCTATTGGCTGCGATATTCAACCGCGGCAAATGAAGGATTTTAGCCCTGTTTTCGGATTGAAGTGCTGCGGTCCGCACACTACTATCAACCCAGCTGGGGAGACATTTGTGGGCCGTTCCATTCGCAATATGATTCTGTTCGGGGTGTTGATGGCCGCCTGGCTGTTGATGTCTGGGCACTACACACCGCTTCTGGTTGGTCTTGGTATCGCCAGCTGCGCGCTTGTCACCTGGCTGGCCGATCGGATTGGTGGCACCGACGACGAAGGGCTGCCGCTTCATATGATGGCCCGCCTGCCGGCCTATCTTGCCTGGCTGATCAAGGAAATCATTGTGTCGAACATCGCTACCGGCCGGTTGATTTTGGCGGGCCGGGCGCGACCGGTGATTTTCACGACACCGGCCACGCAGGTGTCAGCTGGCGCACTGGTGACATATGCCAATTCGATCACCCTGACGCCGGGGACAGTCACCATCGAGGTCGAGGGGGCTGATGGTGCCACGCCGCACTTTCTTGTCCATGCCCTTGATCCGTCATTTGCCGCTGATGTCGAGAGTGGCGAGATGGACCGCCGGGTTACCGCTCTTGAAGGTGGGGGTGGTCAATGATGTTTGTGGTTGGGCTGGTCGCCTGTGCGGTGGCCCTTGTGATGGCGCTTGTCCGGGCAATGAAGGGGCCGACCGCCTTTGACAGGCTGTTGGCTGTCAACGCAACCGGGACGACGGTCATTCTTGGAATCGCACTTCACGGCTACGTCATGGGCCGGCCTGAATTCGTCGATATCGCCATTCTCTATGCGATCATCAATTTCATTGGCACCTTCGCCGTGCTGAAGCTGTTTGATACCGGGGGGCTTGGTGACCAGGGTGGACGTGCGCGCCCCGACCTGCCGGCTGGCAAGGATGGTGACGCATGACCATGATCGTCGACATTCTGTCAGGGCTTTGTATCGGTGCCGGCGTGATTGCACTTCTTGTCGGCAGTCTCGGATTGATACGCCTGCCTGATCTGTACAGCCGCACGCATGCAGTTGGCATGATGGACACGGCCGGTGTGGGTTTCATCATTCTTGGCCTGATCATTCACGAGGGTTTCACGCTCGTCAGCGTAAAGCTGGCCCTTATCGGTATTTTCCTGTTCTTCACCAGCCCGATCGCCACACATGCGGTGGCCCAGGTGGCGCATCGCAGCGGGTTGAAGCCGCTGACCGAAGATGGCGGAGAGGATCAGACCTGATGGCCGGGTATCTTACCAACCTGCTGTTGCTGGCACTGCTTGTGTTCATTCTGGTTCTGGTTATCCGGACCCGTCGCCTGTTTCCGGTTGTCGTCCTTGCCGGGGCCTATTCACTGGTGTCGGCGGCGATGTTTGTAAATCTCGATGCTGTCGATGTCGCCTTTACCGAGGCGGCGGTTGGGGCCGGCATTTCGACTGTTCTGTTCCTTGCCACGATGGCCTATCTCCCAGCGGTCGAGAAAACCCCGCCCGAGGCAAAGGGCATTGGCCATATCCTGCCAGCCCTGATCATCTGCCTGCTTGCCGGGGCGCTGCTGGTCGCGGCGGCTGTTGAATTGCCACCGGTCGGTGATCCAACGGCACCGCCACAAACCCATGTCGCCCCACGATATCTCGAGGAAAGCGGATCATTTCTGAAAATCCCGAATGTCGTCACCACAGTGCTGGCAAGCTATCGCGGCTTTGACACATTTGGTGAGACCGTTGTGGTGTTCACTGCCGGGCTGGGGGTGCTTGTGCTTCTGGCCGGCTTTACAAGAACCGCACGTGCCGTGAAACCCGGCACCGCGAAGACGGATCAGGGGGAGGGTGACAATGCGTGACAACCCGATCCTGCGCGTTACGGCAAAAATCCTGTTCGCGCCCATCATCATATTCGGGCTGTATGTCCAGTTTCATGGTGATTATGGGCCTGGTGGCGGGTTTCAGGCCGGCGTGATTATCGCGGCTGCCTTTATTCTGCACGCGCTGGTTTTTGGTCTCGAGGCCGGGCGGCGACTCGTTCCCGGCTGGGTCAACCTGGCAATGCTTGCGCTTGGTGTGCTGATCTATGGCGGGGTTGGTGTCGCCGGGATGATGCTTGACGGGCTGTTTCTTGACTACAACGTGCTGTCCGGTGATGCCTCGAAAGGCCAGCATTACGGTATCCTGCTGGTGGAATTCGGCGTTGGGCTGACCGTGACCGGCGTGATGCTGGCGTTGTTTCATGCGTTTGCCGGCTTTGCCGAAACTGACTATGCCGCCACGGAGGACGAATGATGACCGGCCCCGTCGCACAGATCCTGGAAAGCTGGAACTATCTGGTTGTCATTGCGCTGATGATGGGCGGATTGTTCATTGTCATTTCGCAGAACAATCTGGTGAAAAAGCTGGTGGGGCTGGCCATTTTCCAGACATCGGTGTTTATTTTCTACATCAGCGTGGGCAAGGTTGCCGGCGGCACCGCCCCGATTCTGATGGACGCGGCCGATACCCTCTATTCAAATCCGCTGCCACATGTGTTGATCCTGACGGCGATTGTCGTCGGGGTGGCAACGACGGCGCTTGGTCTGGCACTGATCCTGCGGATCCATGCTGCCTTTGGCAGCATCGAAGATGATGAGGTGCTGGCGCTGAAGGCCGAGGCGGCAGAACCTCGCGCAAGGCGCGGTGATGATGGTATGGGGGGCGCGGTATGACGCTGGCGCAGATCATTGCCAACCTGCCGGCGCTGGTTGTTGTCATTCCGTTGCTGCTGTCACCTGTCTCGGCGATGCTGCCGATTGCCGGCCTTGCCTGGCTTCTTGCGGTGATTGGCACGGGCGCGGCCTTCTTGTGTGCGCTGCTGCTGCAGGGAGCTGTCACGGGCGGCGAGAGTTTCAGCTATTTCCTTGGCAACTGGCCACCCCCCTGGGGTATCGAGTTTGTCGTTGACGCACCGTCGACCTTCACCATCCTGGTCATGTCGGGGCTTGCCTTTGTCGTGACATTGTTTGCCCGCACCGCGCTGCTGGCGGATATCGCCGAGGCGGATGCCGGCAAGGCCTATGCCGCCTGGCTGCTTGCCTGTGGGGGATTGTCCGGCCTGGTGATGACGGGGGATGCGTTCAACCTGTTCGTCTTCCTTGAAATTTCGGCACTATCCTCGGTCATTCTGATCGCGCTTGGTGCCGGACGTGACAGGCGGGCGCTGATTGCCGGCTATAATTATCTGGTGATTGGCGCGGTTGGCGCGACCTTTTATGTGATCGGGGTGGGCTTTATCTATGCCGTGACCGGATCGCTGAACATGGCCGACCTTGCGGTGCGGATTCCCGAGGTGCCGCAGACAACCGTGGTGATGGTCGGGTTCGGGTTCATGATGGCCGGTATACTGGTCAAGGCGGCAATCTTTCCGGTGCATATATGGCTTCCGGCGGCCTATGCCTTTGCGCCGTCTGCGGTGTCTTCACTGCTTGCCGCCATTGCGACAAAGGCAGCGCTTTATGTCATGGCGCGAATTGTCTTCGATGTTTTTGCCGGCATGCCGGATATGACCGGGTTCGCGCTGCAATTCGTTCTGGTACCCCTTGCGCTTGGCGGAATTTTCATCGGCACCATTCTGGCCATCTATGAAAATGACATCAAAAAGCTGCTGGCCTTCAGCTCGGTAGCGCAGATCGGCTATATCGCGCTTGCTTTTGGCGTGTCGACCACCGCCGGTATCGCTGCTGGTTTCATCCATATCGGCAACCATGCACTGATCAAGGGGGGGCTGTTCGTGGCTGTTGGTGGCTACGCGGTGATATTGGGACGACGGATAAATCTGGCGCAGATGACGGGCCTTGGCAGACGCATGCCGATCACGACGACGGCGTTTCTGATCTGCGGGCTGAGCCTGATCGGTCTGCCGCTGACGGCTGGCTTTATCTCGAAGCTCTATCTTGTTCGCGCGCTTCTCGAGGCCGAGATGATCATTGTCGTGGGGCTGGTTCTGGCCAGCAGCGCGATGTCTGTTGCCTATCTGTGGAAGATTGTCGAGGTTTTGTGGAAGCCGGCTGAGGACAGCGCATCGCTTCGCGAATCGCCGGCACTTTATCTTCCCCTGTGGATATTGGCGCTTGGCAATCTGTGGTTCGGCATTGCGCCGGCCCCGCTCGTTGACGCCGCGATGCAGGCGGCTATGCAGATGACCGGGGGGATGTGATTGTGCTGATGTCTCCCCAGACGGCCATTCTTGTTGGCATTTTTGCGCCGCTTGTCACGGCGCTTGCAGTCCCGTTCCTGGCGGTACGGTCAAACTGGCGTGATGTTGCCGGGCCTGTCGGCGCGGTTGTGACTTTTGCCGCCGCGCTTGAGGTGACAGTCGATGTTCTGGCAGGTGGCATGCCGACCTGGGTGGCGGCCGAGATTGCCCCCGGGCTTGAACTTGCGTTCCGGGTGACACCGCTTGGGGCAATCTTCGGGCTCGTTGCCTCGGGACTGTGGATTCTGGCTGCTGTCTATTCGGTTGGCTATATGCGCGGCAATCACGAAAAACATCAGACGCGGTTCGCCGCGTTCTATGCCGTGGCCGTTCATGCCGCAATGGCTATTGCATGGTCGGGCAATCTTCTGGTGCTGTTCATCTTCTATGAAATCCTGACCTTTTCGACCTTTCCGCTTGTTGCCCACAAGGATAGCCGGGCGGCCCGGGATGCCGGTCGTCTCTATATGAGCATTCTGGTCGGAACCTCTGTGGTGCTGCTGTTGCCAGCGGTGATCTATGTCTGGCTGATGACAGGGCGTCTGGATTTCGTGTCTGGCGGCATTCTGAAGGATGCCATTCCAAGTGCCGTTGTGCCCTGGTTGCTGGCGGCCTTTGTGTTCGGTGTCGGCAAGGCGGCGGTGATGCCGCTTCACCGCTGGCTTCCGGCGGCCATGGTGGCTCCAACGCCTGTCTCCGCGCTCCTCCATGCCGTGGCTGTTGTGAAGGCCGGTGTTTTCACGCTGCTGACGGTTGTTGTCTATATTTTCGGCATTGATTTTCTGGCCGACACGGGGGGCGCGACGTGGCTCGTCTGGTTGACCTGTTTCACCATTCTGGCGTCAAGCTGTGTTGCCATTACCAAGGATGACCTGAAGGCACGTCTTGCCTATTCCACCATCAGTCAGCTGTCCTATGTGGTGCTTGGCGCGGCCATTGCCACCCAGATGGCGGCCACCGGCGCGGCGCTCCATATCGTCATGCATGCTGCTGGCAAGATCACTCTGTTCTTTGTTGCGGGGGCGATCTATGTGCAGGCGCATATCACCAAGATTTCCGACCTTGACGGGCAGGGGCGCGAGATGCCGTGGCTTTTCGGGGCGTTTTTCCTTGGCGCTCTGTCCATCATCGGCATTCCACCACTTGGCGGCAGCTGGTCGAAATTCTATCTGATGGTGGGCGCTGCGGATGCCGGCTTGGTTATGGTTCTTGCCGTACTCAGCCTGTCATCGCTCCTCAACATCTACTATCTGCTTGATCCGGTGGCGCGCGGTATCTTCAAGCCGAAGATGAAGGTCGTTAAGATAGACCGCCACCCCCTGGTGATCTTGCCACCTGTGCTGACCGCGGCATTGAGTGTGGTTCTGTTCTTTTTTGCTGACACATTTCTGGCGCTGGCAGAGGCGATGGTGACGCGATGAGCGGACATAGCGAAGAATCGGTGCGGCTGGCATTGATGGGGAAATGGGCAACGCGGGTACTTCTGGCCGCCGGAGCGGTTCTTGTGGTGCTGGAATTCGTCATTCACCGGCATGGGGAAATCGCCGCCGAGGACATTCCGCTGTTCCCGGCTGTCTATGCCTTTGTGATCTGCGTGGCCATCGTTGTCGGCGGGATCTATCTGCGGAAGATCGCGATGCGGGACGAGGATTATTACGATGATGAGTGATATCCTGACCAGCCTGCCACCCGGTTTCGTGATGATGCTTGCGGCCCTGCCTGTGATGTTTGTGCCGCACCATCTTCGCCAGATCTTCATGCTTGCGGTGATCGGCATGTCGGCCTGGAGCCTGACCGCCGGTGCCGGAGATCATTGGGTTGTCAGCCTGATGGGGCTGGAGCTGATCCTGTATCGCGCCGATCACCTCAGCCTGCCTTTCGCCATCGTCTTTCACATCGCCGCGGCGCTGAACGTCTTCTATGGCTGGCATGAACGGCGAATGACCGACCATGCCGCCGGCATCGCCTATGCCGGCGCAGCCATTGCCGCGCTCCATGCCGGTGATCTGCTGACGCTGTTCATCTGGTGGGAGGCGACGGCCGTGACGTCGGTGTTCCTGATTCTGGCATCCGGAACCCAACGCGCGCGCCACGCCGCGATGCGCTATCTGATTGTCCAGGTGCTGTCGGGCGTGCTGCTGCTGTCAGGTGCGGCGCTGATGTTCAGCGAAACCGGGTCCATGGGGTTTGCGGCGATGGAGCTTGGGTCGCTCGCCACCTGGTTGATCTTCATCGCCTTTGGCTTCAAGGCGGCCTTTCCGCTTCTCAATGGCTGGCTTCAGGATGCCTATCCCGAGGCCACCGTTGTCGGCACCGTGGTGCTGTCGGCCTTTACGACAAAGCTGGCCATCTATGCGCTGGCGCGCGGCTTTGCCGGCACCGATCTGCTGATTGTCATCGGCTGTCTGATGACAGCCTTTCCAGTATTCTTTGCCGTCATCGAGAATGACATGCGGCGGGTTCTTGCCTACAGCCTCAACAACCAGCTTGGTTTCATGGTGGTGGCTATCGGTATTGGCACCGAGTTGGCGATCAATGGCGCGGTCGCGCACGCCTTTGCGCATATCATCTATAAAGGTCTGCTGTTCATGAGCATGGGCGCGGTCCTGTATCGTGTCGGCACCATCAAGGCGTCAGAGCTTGGCGGCCTTTACAAAAGTATGCCCTGGACCACCGTTTTCTGTATCGTCGGGGCGATGTCGATTTCGGCCTTTCCCCTGTTCAGCGGTTTTGCTGCAAAATCGCTGATCATGTCGGCGCTTGGTTACAAGGGGCTGGTGGCGGCCTATCTGGTGCTTCTGGCCGCGTCGGCAGGTGTGCTTCACCATTCCGGGATCAAGATCCCGTATTTCGCCTTTTTCGGACATGATGGCGGGCACAGGGTCAAGGAAGCGCCCTTTGGCATGCTGGTGGCGATGGGGCTTGCCAGTGTGCTGTGTATCGGTATCGGGTCGTTCCCGGGGCTGTTCTACCAGCTTCTGCCCTACAGCCTTGACTACAACCCCTATGACGCCAGCCATGTCGTTGGCCAGCTGCAGCTTCTGATTTTCTCGATCCTTGCCTTTACATTCCTGATGACCTTCAAATTCTATCCACCGGAGCTGCGCTCGACGGTGTTGAATACGGACTGGCTCTCTCGTCGTGTGGCTCCAGCCATCGGGCGTCCTGTTCTGGGTGGCATCATGGCGGTCTGGCACAGCGTCACCTGTGCCATCGCCGGCTATCGCGACGCCATCGTCGAGGCGGTGGAAAGGTTGATGCACGCCCCCATTACCGGGCCAACGGTGCCGGGGCGCGCGGTGATGGTGCAGATGCTGGTTCTGATTGTTATTCTTGCGGTCGGGTATCTTGTTGCGGGTTGAGCGTCATTACCGCCATCTGTTGGCCTTTCTGGTTCTGGCGGTGTCGATTGTTGTTCCAGCCCTGATGGCATCCGGGGCGGAATTGGAACGCCCCCCTTTTGAGACAGCATTGGTGAGCCTTGACCGCGGCGACGGCACCATTGTGACGTTCGACGTTGAGATTGCGCAAACACCCCGTCAATGGTCATTCGGGCTGATGCATGTGCCGTCAATGCCGGCCGGGCAGGGGATGCTGTTCATCTTCCCGGATATGGCGCCGCGCAGTTTCTGGATGAAAAACACCCTGATCCCGCTTGATATGCTGTTTTTTGATGATGCGGGAGCGCTTGTCTCGGCTGTCAGGAACGTTCCGCCGCACTCGCTTGAGTCGCGCAGATCAAAGGGACATGCCCGGTTTGTACTGGAACTGAATGGCGGCACGATGGATGCGCGCGGCATTACCGATGCGGCAAGATTGCGCCTTGGGAAGAATGATGGCTGGTAACGGCAAAAACAGGTACGAAATGGCTTGATTAAAGCGTGGCAACCTCATACAACCAGCCGCGTCGGAGTGTAGCGCAGCCTGGTAGCGCATCTGGTTTGGGACCAGAGGGCCGGGGGTTCGAATCCCTCCACTCCGACCATTTCCCATATAATCTGTCACATATAGTCTTTTACGCATAATCCGATACGCATCGGGTCGTGTTTGTCCGTCACCCTGTTCATAACGTGATTCCGGCAATCTCGGGGCTTGACGCGGCGGCGGCGGCATAAGATAGATGAGGGGTCGAACGCGAAGTGGTGGGGAGCTGACATGGTACGCGCACGAATCTACAAGCCTTGCAAGACAGCCACACAATCCGGGCGCAAAGCTGCGGTAACGCGCGGCAACAGCTGGGTGCTGGAATATCCGCGCAGCGCCGTCGTCAAGCCGGATCCGCTGATGGGTTGGCAGTCATCTGCCGATACCGCCCGCCAGGTAAAGGTGCGCTTCCCGGATCGCGACAGCGCGGTTGCCTATGCCGAGGCACATGGCATCGACTATCAGATCATCGAGCCAAAGTCGCGGCGGGTCAGACCACGTGCCTATGCTGACAATTTTGCCTTTACGCGCAATGGTGCCTGGACCCACTGAGGCCGCAGCAAACCGCTTTCCACCCGACTGGATATCAGATCGTGTCCGGCTCGTCCTCGTTCAGCGGGCATTGCATAAAGACAACGTCCAGAAATCTGCCGAATTTGAAGCCGATCCGACGTGCCGTCCCGATATGCTTGAACCCATGAGCATGATGCAGCGCGACTGACGCTGCGTTTGCCGAATCACCAATCACCGCCATCATCTGATGATACCCGTCGGCCTGTGCGGCGGTGATCAACGCCGCAAGCAACCGGTGCCCAATGCCCCGGCCCATGACTTTGTGATGAACATAGATGCTGTCTTCGACGGTCAGCCTGTACCCGTGCCGTGGATTGTGGGGGCCGGCATAGGCATAGCCGATGACCACGTTATCCTGTTCGGCCACCAGAACCGGATATGAGCCATCGAGGAGGGTGGTGATCCGTCGCGTCATTTCGGTGCGTGACGGCGGATCAGTCTCGAAACTGGCCGTGCCATGCTGGACGTGATGGCCATAGATCTCGGTGATCGCCTGAATGTCGCCGGATCGCGCCGGGTCATAGCTGCGGATGGTTGTCATGGCCTCATCCTATGAGGGGTTAACGACGGGGCGCAATACCGCCCCAGCGTTTTCTGGACTTTATGCGGATAATCAGGCAGACAATAGCCACAGGCAATCTGCCGCCCGACGCATGGCCGTGGTTCCGTAGCTCAACTGGATAGAGCAGCTGACTTCTAATCAGCAGGTTGGGGGTTCGAGTCCTCCCGGAATCGCCATGCTGTCACGGGCTCTCGAAGACATAGGAGGCTACCTTCAGCCACGGTGTCGCGGCCTGTCCGTTGAATTGGGTGACGTAGATCGTGGCTTCACCGGCAAAATAGCTGTCGATGAAGACGCCTTTCATTTCCCACCTCAGATTCATGATGCCGCCGACGCCCTGTCGACCTCTTTCAGAAAAATACCCATTGAGCCGACCCGTTTCCGGATCAATCTTCAGCTTGTATTTGATCTTGCCCTTGACCCAGTTTTCATCCTCATACTGTACGTCGACAATGTTGTTGTCTTCGATGAGAAACACAAATTCGCCGGTGTTGCCAACCTGTTCTCCAGTGTCTGGGTTTGCAAAGGTGACTTTGTAAAAGCCGGCATACGCACCGTCTTCAATGGCCGAGGCCTGGGTGGGGCCAAGAATGATCACGGCCAGAACCATCAGGAATTTGAGAGTGGTCAACCGGATCGGTTTAGGCATTTTGCATCTCCATAATGTGACCCTGAAAAGATAAGTCCACTATTGGATATTTGGGTGCTGGTTGAACGGTTTCAACCATGCCAAGTGAATGATCAAAGTCTATGGAATGATCAAAGCTGGGTTTCCCATTCCCCCTGCAAAGTCGTATGGTTATGGTTCGGGTCGGGCTGTCGATATCCTCTGGCAGTGGAACCCTTCATGAAACCGAGATGATCGTGCGCTGAAAGGATTTGATGTGGATATTCTGCCCGCCGACCATGCCGCCGCCACCCTTGTCGGCCGCGTCTGGAACCCGGCCGTTTCCGGCCCCAGCCTTGTGCAGATCACTGACGGGATGGTTTTCGACATCACCGGTGCCGCCGCACCGACCATGCGCGATCTGCTGGAAATGGATGATCCTGTCGGCTTTGTTCGCGCCAATCCCGGCATGGAACTCGGCCATATTGATGAATTTGCCAAACATAGCTGGCAGCATCGCGGCGACATGACCAGGCCGCATCTTCTGGCACCGTTCGACCTGCAGGCTGTCAAGGCATGCGGTGTGACCTTCGCGCAGTCCATTATCGAACGCGTGATCGAGGAAAAGGCCAAGGGAGATGCCTCGCAGGCGGATGCCATCCGCCAGCGCTGTCTCGAGCTGATCGGCGCCAGCCTGACCGACGTGAAAGCCGGGTCCGAGGAAGCGCAGCGGGTCAAGCAGGCGCTGATCGAAGTGGATATGTGGTCGCCCTATCTGGAGGTCGGGATTGGTCCCGATGCCGAAGTGTTCACCAAGGCCCAGCCCCTGTCGTCGGTTGGCTGGGGTGCCGAGGTGGGGCTGCATCCGGTGTCGGAATGGAACAATCCGGAGCCGGAGATTGTTCTGGCAGTTAACAGTCAAGGTAAGATAAAGGGCGCAACACTCGGAAATGACGTCAATCTTCGCGATGTCGAGGGGCGTTCGGCATTGCTTCTTGGCAAGGCGAAGGACAACAACGCCTCGTCATCTCTTGGTCCTTTCATCCGTCTGTTCGACGAGGGATACGGGCTTGACGATGTGCGGGTGGCCGAGCTGACCCTGGAGGTAACAGGCACGGACGGGTTCCAGCTGAAGGGTTCCAGTTCAATGGCACAGATCAGCCGCGACCCCCTCGATCTCGTCAGTCAGACCTGTGGTGCGCATCATCAATATCCGGACGGGTTCTGTCTGTTTCTGGGAACCCTGTTCGCCCCGGTTCAGGACCGCCGGGCACCGGGGGCGGGCTTCACGCACGAGCTAGGCGATATTGTCAGCATAAAGGAGCCACGCCTTGGCACGCTTCGCAATCAGGTCAATCTGTCCCCGTCCTGTCCGCCCTGGACATTCGGTGCGGCGGCGTTGATGCGCAATCTGGCGACGCGGCAACTGCTGTAGCCTGGCGAGGGCCGCGCCCGACCTTTGCTTGATCCGGATTTTGACATTCCTGAAAATATACCATATCTTGTGGCATACGAGTATTCGTGGTCCAGAGTTTGTGGGGCAATGCCGGAGTTCGCCACCAGCCTCCGTGAAAAAAAAGGCAGAGGAATGAAGCATAGAGATTTCAAGGACGCTGTCCGTCTTGGCGCGTTTTCATATTATGAGCGCAAGAACCGCAGCGCCACCATGTTGCGTGAAATGTGGTGGCTGCTGCCACTGGTTATTGCCGTCGCCATCGCAACCTACATGATCTGACAGCCCGGTCGGCGCAGTGCCGTTGATTGGCACGATACTTGCTGAACCTGCGGTATGTTCAGCAGGCGCACTCTTATCAGACCGGACCATCTGTCGGCAGGCTTCGGCCTGCTGGCCCAGATCGCGTTGCTGCTAATGCCTGCACATCTTGCCGCGCAGACCGGCAAGAGCATTACCGGCCTTGACAATATCTGCCTTGCCGAGGCGCAGCGCGCCGAAGTCAGGCATGGGATTCCAGCCGGTTTGATGCAGAGCATCACCCGCGTTGAATCTGGCCGCAAGATGGTCACGGGTGAATATATGCCCTGGGCCTGGACGCTGAATGATCAGGGCGAGGGGCTGTTCTTTGACACTCGGGAAACGGCTTTGGCCTATCTTGTAAAAGCTGTCGCAACGCCCGACCACAGTGTCGATGTCGGCTGCATGCAGGTAAATACGAAATGGCATGCTGACGGGTTTCTGGACATTGCCGACATGCTGGACCCTGTTCACAACGCAAGCTATGCGGCCGGGTTCCTGCTCGACCTGCATGCCGCGCATCAAAGCTGGGACGAGGCCGTAAAGCATTACCATTCCGCAGAGCCGCGCAAGAATGTTGTCTATCATCGCCGGGTGCTTGCTGAACTTGAACGCTATATCGACCGGGGCGCAGCGCCAGCCCCGACGCCCGGCGCCGATGATTCCGTAATGCTTGCCGCCGCGCCCGCGGATCTGCCGGCCGATGATGTGGTATCGCCAATACCGGACGAGGGCAGTGCCGACAGCGCCGCCATAGCGCCGCTTCCAGACCTGTCCCCGCTTGTGTCTGAACCGGTTGCTGCGCCCGCCGCGGTTTCAGCGCCGCAGGTGGCGGTGCCGGCCGGTGTCACGCCGGTAACTGCGCCGTCTGCCGGTGCGTTGCTGCCAGACCTGCTGTCCCCCGACCAGCCGTCCCCCGATCAAACCATTGCCGGCGATCCGGTCTGGGAAAAGCAGCCGAACCTGGCCCCGCATCGCAGCCGGGTCGAACAATTCCGCCGGATTCTGGCACAGCAGGCCGGCTAGCCGGGTAACACCGCCGCACCCCGATTGCCGAACCGCGCGCCGATTGCTAGGTCTGTCGGTGACTGGTCCTGTTTGCTGTCGAATGTGCTGTTGTCCGAATGTGCTGTATTCATGCTGTCGCTGATCACCCATCCCGCCTATGACATTCCGCTGCCCGACGGGCACCGGTTTCCGGCCACGAAATTTTCCCGCCTGATGGCGCGGCTTGACAGTGACGGCATCACCGCGGCCTTCACCAGCTTTCATCCGGCCCCGGCGGGGCGTGTCGATCTGTGGCCGACGCAATGCGCCGCCTATGTCGATGCGGTGGCGGGAGGCACCCTGGACCGGGATGCGCTTCGCGTAATGGGTCTGGTCTGGAGCCAGGTCCTCGCCAACCGGTCCTTTCTTGCTGTCAATGGAACCCTGCTGGCCGCGCGCCAGGCGCTGCGGTACGGCCTTGCCTGTCATGCGGCGGGGGGGACGCATCACGCGCATCACGGGCATGGCGCCGGCTATTGCGTGTTCAATGATCTTGCCTACACCGCCACGAGGCTGGCCGATGAAGGCGCGGTCAGGCGCGTTCTGATCCTCGATTGTGATGTCCATCAGGGCGATGGCACGGCGCGGATCCTGGCCGACCGGCCGGATCTGTTCACCTGTTCGCTCCACTGCAAGGCCAATTACCCGGCGCGCAAGGCGACAAGCGATCTGGATGTCGAGATCGACCGGCACGCCGATGATGCCGCCTATCTGTCGATACTGGACGACACGCTGCGGCGATTGCAGGCGATGATTACGCCTGATCTGGTGATCTATGATGCCGGGGTCGATATCCATGAGGGCGACAGGCTGGGCCTGCTGGCGGTCAGCTATGATGGCATCCGCCGGCGTGACGCGATGGTGCTGCGGCATTTCCGGTCGCGCGGCATTCCGGTGGCAACGGTGATTGGCGGCGGGTATGGCACCGACCTTGACGAGGTGGCCTATCGCCACGCGCTGGTCTTTCACGCCGCGGCGGCGGAATATGCCAGCGGGTGAGCCCCATTTTACCCGCTGACGACATCGCGTTCATAGCCGCGGATGGTGTTGGCGATGGTCTCGATATCCTGTGCCTCGATCGCCAGTTCGGCGGCGGCGGCCCTGATATGGCTCATC